>JAHEKY010000029.1 GCA_024644465.1 Ilumatobacteraceae bacterium
GTCGTCATCCGGCCCCGTCCACTCGCAGGACGTCCTCGACGCGCACCCGCACGATGCGGTGCACGAGCAGCACGACGACGGCCAGCGCGCCGAGCGCGACCGCGGCCGCCGTCGCCAGCTGACCGACGCCGTCGGGACGGAACGCCACCGCGGCGCCGTCGGTGAACGGCGACAGCTCGAAGCGGCCGTCGAACATCGACGTCATCAACCACCCGAGGCCGGTACCGAGCACCACCCCGGCGACAACCGGGCCGAGCAGTTCCGATCGCACCGCGCGCGCGATCTCCCGGCGGTTCGCTCCGAGCAGCCCGAGAACCGCGACCTCGCGTCGGCGTTGCCGAGCGGTGACGAGCGCGAGGCCGGCCACACCCATCAGCGCCAACAGCGTCGCCGCCGCACCCGCAGCGAGGTACCCGCGCCGGATGGCGCGCACGAGCGGGTCGTTGCGCTGAATCCCTTCGACGAACGTCCGGTCTGCGACCTCCAGGCCCTCATCGCCGGCGAGTGCGGACAGCTCGTCCCGGCTCGCCGGGGGGACGTCGAACAGCAGGGAACTCGTCGGCGCTTCCCTGCCACCGACCTCCTCGAACACGGTGCGTTCGGTGATGATCCAGTCGCGGTCGTGGCCGAACGCCTCGGTCCGGACGGCGATCGCCACGAACTCGACGTCGTCGAGGAACCCGGTCCCCCGGACGACGTCACCGCGCCGCACCCGCTGGCCGCCGATGCGGGCCGCGGACACGACGGGTACCCGTCCCTCGTCGTCCGTCGTCCGGAGCGCGGCCGGAAGGGCCAGATCGGCCGCGGTGCCGTCGGTCAGCCCGTCGATCCCCTCCGACTCGACGTTGATCATGCGGGTCGTGAAGATGTCGCCCCCGCGTTCCACTCGGAACTGGTTGTCGCCGTACTCCGCGAGCTGGATCCCGGGGATCGCCGCAACGGCGGCCGCGACGTCCGGATCACGAGAGTCGATCCGATACGGGGCACCGACGTCGGCCCAACTCGCGTCGGCGATCCCCCGTTCGAGCGAGTGGTTGATGCCGAGGCCGAGCCCGGCAACGGTCAGTGCCAGCGTCAGCACTGCGAGCAACCCGGTTCCGGCGCCGGGGTCGGCGATCGCGCGGCGGACGCCGAGCAGTCGCCCGGGCCCGAGGTTCATGCCGATGCGCGCGACGAGACCGAGCACGACCGGCAGCACCCACCGGGTGAGGAACACGACGGCGAGTGGGACGAGCACCGGGACGAGCACCACCAGTGCGTCGATCTCGCCGGTGTCGACTGCGAGCCCCCTGCGGCGGAACGTCACGAGGCCCCCGAGCGCGGCGACGACGAGGACGATTCCCGTCACCCGCCCCCACTTGCCGAGCCGGGTCTGCCCGCTCGCGCGGGCGACGACGGTGACCGGTCGCCGCACCTCCGCAACGGTGAGCAGCCCGGCGGTCACGATCGACCCGAGCCACAATCCGGCCAGCAGCCGGGTCTCGATCGAGGACGCCTCGCCGCCGACCGCCAACCGAGCCAGCAGCGTCCCGACCACGACAGCGGCACCGGCGACGAGTGCCACTTCGAGGACCGTCGTCGCGACGACGTGAGCGGGCGACGCACCACGGGCCCGGGCGACTGCGAGCCAGCCGCGCCGGCGTGTGAACGCGACCTGCAGCGACTGTGCGAGCACTGCGAACGCCACTGCGAGCACGCCGGTCGCGCCGAGCACCAGGGTCGACCGTGCGACGGTGCGCTGCTCGGCCTCCCCGGTCAGCACCCGGCGGAGCCCTGCGGCGATGCCGGGACGGCCCGGCGAGGGCTGCGCGACGGTGGACGCTTCGAGGGCGATCAGACCGGCGAGGAGGTCGTCGGCATTGTCGACGGTGACCGCCGCCGGCAGCAGATCACGTCGCTGTTCGACGAGCAACGGCCCCCGACCGTCGACGACGAACGGCCGATCGGGCAGTGCGCCGCTGTCGATCGCGGCGTGGAACGCGAAGTTCGCACCGAGGCCGGTGTCCGACACGAGCGGACGGTGCAGACGGGCGTCCCCGAACCAGTACGGGTCCGACGGCTCGGTCAGCTCGCGGAGCCCGACGACGCGAGCGGTGAACGGCTCGGGCAGGCCACCCACGTAGCGACGCGTGAGGACGTCGGTCGTGTCGGCGACGACGTCGAGTTCGGCGCCCAGTTCGAGCCCGAGGACCTCGGCGGCGATCGTGCTGAGCTCGATCTCGAGCACCGTCCGCTCCCCGACCCGCTCGACCGTCGCCGACGCCGCCCGGCCTTGGACGACGCGGCTGTGCTGCTCCAACTCGGGGAGCACCCGGAACGTCACGGTCGTCGGCGAACTCGGCGGTGTCTCGTCGACGGTCCGCACGATGAACCGATTGGAATCGACGACGACGCGTGGTGCACCGAAGCTGGCGACGACGACATCCGGGATCACCTCGGCCGCCCGATCGACGACCTCCCGATGCTCACGGAGCGGGGCGACGGAGGTGCCCTCCGGGAAGTCGTCGATCACCCGTACGGACAACCGGCGCAGCACGGCCGGCGCGTCCGCGACGGCACGTTCGAGGCTCGATTCCTCGGCCCGGTCGAGCGCGCGCGGGGCGATCGTCGTCAGCGCGGCGACCGCCATCAGCATCAGACCGATCGCGAGCCCGACGGCGGATTCGGAACGACGCCCGATCCGCAGCATCGCCCGCACCGGTTCGATCCGGCTCACGTGGAGTCCCCGATCCGCAGGTCGTCGGCAGTGCTGCTGCGGCCGAGCAGCCGCCCCGTCACGAGCGGCAGGGCGATACCCGCAGCGACCGCCACACCGACGATCAGCGTGATCGCCGGCCACGGAATCACCACCGTCGGCTGCGGAATCGCGCGAGCCCCCTGGCCGGTCACCGTCAGGCTCTCGATCGCCGTGCGCGACAACACGATCCCGGCGACGAGCCCGGCCGCCGCCGACAAACCGACGAGCGGCACGATCTCCAGCAGCAGCCACCGGCGCAGCACGCGCGTCGGCGCGCCCATCGCGCGCAGCACGGAGTACGAGCCACGCCGCTCGCGGGCGCCGACGACCGCGGTCAGCATCAGGCCGATGACCGCGATCAGTAGCG
Organism: Ilumatobacteraceae bacterium; assembly: GCA_024644465.1. Lineage (GTDB taxonomy): Bacteria > Actinomycetota > Acidimicrobiia > Acidimicrobiales > Ilumatobacteraceae > Ilumatobacter_A. The sequence continues at coordinate 3,105 of JAHEKY010000029.1, forward strand.
ACGCAACCAGCGCGAGCCCGAGACTTCCGAAGAGGCCGACCGCGAACGGGTCGTTCGCGAGCCGACGCCCCACCGCTCGCCGCTCGATCGCGTCGACGCTGAACAGCGGCGCTGCGGTCAGGATCGCCGGCAGGTCGTCGGCGGCGGCTGCGTCGGCCGCCAGTGCCCACTCGTCGGGCCGGCCGAACCGCCCCGTTGTCAGATACCGCCCGGCAACGAGCGTCGGCCAGTCGATCAACAACGAGATCGACTCGTCGACGTCGAACGGCACGACCGGGACGACGCCCGCGAGCACGAGTTCCACCGTCGTTCCCTCGACACGGGTGATCGCGGTGTCGCCGATCTCCAGTTCGAGCGCCGCGAGCAGCCCCGGCGTCACGAGTGCGGGAACGGCGACGACCGCTCCGGTCTGCACCGGCGTCGTGCCGAATCGCGCCGTGACCCGCGCCGCCCGCTCCTCCGATCGTCCCGTCACGAGCGACACGATCAGGCCGTCGTCGATCGGGGCGACGGTTGCGCGCGGCACCGCGATCGAGTTGCGGTTGACCGGCAGCGGCGCGACCGCCCATTCGCGCCGCTCGAGATCGATCGGTGAATCGCCGATGGCGAATCCGCTGAGCTCGATCTCGAACTCCGGAAGTGGTTCGGTCTGTTGCCCGAGACGCTCGCCGGGCAGGATCGGCGCGACGATCTCGACTTCGAGCAACTCGATCGGGCCGGCCATCCGCAGGTCGTAGCCGGACAGCGCGTCCGAGGTGAGGATGAACTGCAACTCCGCGGACGACTCCTCGACCGACACCGGTTGCGATTCGAGCCGGTGGATCGTGCCGAACCGATCGAGCACGAGCAGCGCAACGAGGATCTGGCCGCCGACGGGGGTACCCGACCGCGACATCGAATACGACACGGTGAGGTCACCGTCGACGTCACCGAGCGGGATCGGTCGCAGCTCCGGTGGGGAGTGCAGCGCCCGCAGTTCGTCGGCCTCGCCCATCAGGTCCGAACGCAGGCGCAGCACGTCGGGCGCGACGCGCAGGTCGGTGGCGACCGCGTCGATCGAGCCGAGATCCGACGTGATCGTCACCGCCGGCCGAGCCACCGGAACCGCGCCGGACACGCCGTCGATCTGCTCGTACGCACTGGGCTGGAACAGCGGAGCGAGCATCGCGGCCGGCCGCTGATCGGGAACGACGAGGGCGTCGGCCGAGACGATCGCGTTCGCCTGGTCGCGCTGCGACCGTTCCCACGAACTGCCCTGGACGACGGCGAACGTCCCGACGGTGACGGACATCACGACGAGCACCGACGTGCGCGCCGTGCGCGCCGGTCGGCGCGCCAGCTCCCACCCGGCGAGCGCGGTGGCGAGGCCGGTTCCCGACGCGGCACTCGACTGCGCGCCACTCGCGAAGACGGCGATCAGCCGCAGCGTGACCATCGACGCTGCGATCACGCCGAGCGTCGGGGCGAACACGAGAACCGGGTCCGTGCCGAGCCGCCCGGAGAGGTCCCGCGTTGCCGCCGAGGACTGCGTCAGCTGCCACAGACCGAGCACCGCGAGGACTGCGATGGCGATGTCGGCACCGGAGCGTTGCAGCACATTGGGCCCGGACGGCCGCGTTCGTTCGACCTGCGCGGCCGCCAGGGCGCGCGCGGAACGGACCGCCGGCCACGTCACGACCCCGACCGCGACGACTGCCACGACGGCCGACGCGATCACGGCGGCCCGCGACACGGTCGCGTCGAGGTCGAGCCCGGATGCGGAGACCGGACCCCACCGTTCGACGAGACCGACGACTCCGCGCGCGAGCGGCGGCCCGATCAGCGCAGCCGGCACCGCGATGAACAGGGCCTCGGTGGCGGCCAGTGTCGCCATCTGCCTCGCGGTCGCACCGCGGGATCGCAGCAGCGCTGTCTCGACGAGGCGCGAACCGGCGAGCACCGCCGCCGCGAGCCCGAGTCCGTACAGCGCGAGCCCGACGAGCTGCACGAGGATGACGGCGATCACGGCGCTCGTCGAGCCGAGCGCATCGTCGGCCGCAGCGAGCAGTTGGGGCAGCCCGGTCGTGACATCGACGTTCGCGTCGGGCAGTTGATCGCGCAGGGCGCGCACGATTCCTCCCGCACCAGCCCGCAACCCGTCGAGGTCCGCAGTCCCCACGCTGTTCGGGTCGACGACGCCTCGCGCCGACACCGAGACCGAACGGTCGAGCGCCACCATCGTCGCCCCGTCGACGATGAACGGGCCGACCTCGGTGAACGAGCCGGAGACGACCACCGCGTCGCGGATGTCGGGCAGCTCGAACCACAGGTCGTCGAAGCGATCCGACGGTTCGACGAGCGCGACGACCTCGACGAATGACGGGCCGTTGCTCCGCCCGTCGAGCTCGAGCTGTTCGCCGACCGTGACGCCGAGCCGTTCGGCCGCCTCGACATGCAAGGACACCGCGAGCACGCCGTCCTCGGGGCGCCGGTCGAACGACCCTGCGGTCACGTGGAGGACCGCCTCGTCGGTGTCGATCGTCGCCAAGCTCGTGATGACGCCCTCGCCGAACCGGTCCGGTGGCAAACCGAGGCTGTCGGTCTCCGCGATCGCCATCGTCCGCAGCTCGCCGGGCATGCGGCCCCGCGCCGTCGACTCGATCGCCGCCGCCTGCTCGGCGAAGTCGGTCGATGTCGTGCGGAACGACGCTTCGAAGCCACGCGCTGTTGCGTCGGCATCGGCGAGGGTGCGCCGGAATCCGGCCTCGGCGATCGCATCGGCGTACAGCGGCACGACCGACACCAAGGTCGTCGCCGCGATCGCCATCACCAACCCGGCCGCGAGCAGGATCGCCGACGCTCGGCTGCGCGGGCCGACCGAGAACAGCGGCTGCAGAAGCGTCATGCCGGCATCAGTTCGTTGCTCCCCTCGACGATCGCACGGACGTTAGTGCAGCACCAAGTGGCGTCGACATCGACGGCGCGGCCGGATCGTGGCGTCCGGATCACGGGCACGTAGGGTTTCTGGCGATGACTGCTGACACGACCGATCGGAACATCGAGATCATCCTTCCGGCGCGCACCGACATGGCTGCCACACTGCGGGTGCTCGCCGCATCGCTCGGCGGAGACGTCGGCTTCACGATCGACGAGATCGACGACGTCAGGCTCGCGATGAACGAGGTGTTCACGTCCGCGGCCGACCAGGCGGAGCCGGCGCGCATCTCGGTCACGCTGCGGCCGGGCGAGCGTCGCCTCGACGTGACGATGGTCCTGCTCGGTGCAGGAACGATCGAGTTGGACGAACTCGCGACCACGATCCTGCGATCGGTCGTCGACGAGTTCGAGGTGACCGACGGAACCATCACGTTCACCAAGCGCGCCGTCGAAGCGCTCGCCTGAGCGAACGCGACCCCGCCGAACCATGGACGACGACTCCGTACGCTCCCCAACCGGTGACTCCTCGGTCGATCTCGAGGACATGCGGCTGTTCCGCGAGTTCGCGCAGAACCGCTCGCGCCGTCTCCGCAATCAACTCGTCGAACGGCACATGGGCCTCGCTGCCCACATCGCCAAGCGGTACGCGAAGGCCGGCCCGGACGACGACGTCCGCCAGGTCGCCATGCTCGGCCTCGTCAAGTCCGTCGACCGGTTCGATCCCGAGTACGGCGCTTCGTTCGGATCGTTCGCCGGCCGCACGATCGAAGGCGAGATCAAGCGCTTCTTCCGCGACAAGAGCTGGATCGTCCGGGTGCCCCGCAGCGCCAAGGAACTGCACCTCGCCGTGCGACGGGCCACCGACGAGCTGAGCCACGATCTCGGTCGGGCGCCGACCGTCGACGAGATCGCCGAGCACCTCCACATCGACCGCGACGACGTCGCGGTCGGGCTGTCGGCGACGGCCGCGTACCATCCCGGCTCGCTGGACTCGTTCGCCGGAGACTCCGACGACGACGCGGTCCCCAGCGATCGGAGCCAGGCCCTCGCGGACGACGACCGCGGATTCGACGACACGATCGATCGACACCTGGTCGACGAACTGCTGGCGGGTCTGCCGGACCGGGAGCGCGAGATCGTCGAACTGCGCTTCTACGAGGAGAAATCGCAGAGCGAGATCGCCGAGCTCGTCGGCATGTCCCAGATGCACGTGTCCCGACTGCTGCGCCGCTCGTACGAGCAGATGCGTTCGATTCTGGCCGAGTCGTGAAGGACGCCGGGCTCGAGCGCTGCTCGGCGGCTTCGAAGCGCTACCGTGTTGCGCCATGACTGAAATGGGAACGCAGCTCAGCGTCGACGCGAACGACGCGGGGTTCGACCTGAACGGTGAAATCGATGCGCACACGGCGCCGGATCTCGAGTCGGCGCTGAGCGAACGCCTCGCCACCGGAGCGTCGACCGTCGTGCTGGACATCGCGGGGGTGACCTTCATGGATTCGAGCGGCCTGCGCGTCGTGATCGCGGCCACCGAGACCGCCCGCGCGGCCGGGGGTGACCTCGTGCTCGACGGCCCGCAGTCGACGGTGCAGCGACTGATCGAGGTCAGCGGGCTGTCCGGCCACCTCACCGTCCGCTCCTCCTGACGATCCTGCGCGCCGGGCGCGCACGTTTCCACGGCTGATGTTTGGCCCCGGGACCATCCGGGAAGGCCCGCCGGCATGCGGACGAAGAGACACCCCGGTGAGGGCGCGACGCTGGCCGTTCGCGACTCCGCCGGCATCTCGATGGCCCGCCGCTTCGTCCGTCGCCTCGCCGGAACGCACCTCGACTCGGACCGCCTGAGCGACGTCGAACTCGTCACGAGCGAGCTCGTGACCAACGCGCTGGAGCACCGCAGCGACGAGGCCGTCGATGCCGACGTCGAGGTCAGTGTCGACGTGGGTGACGACGTTCTGGACGTCTCGGTGGTCGCGCCCTCGGCCGATCTTCCCCGGCTCGAAGCAGGGACGGTACCGGTGACCGCCCGTCGCGGTCGCGGTCTCTTCATCGTGACGGCGCTGTGCGACAACGTCGCGGTCAGTGCCACCGCTCACCGCGTGCGCGTGTCCTGTCAGTTCAACCTCGGATGATCGACCGCTGATCGATCATCGACGCGCTGCCGCGTCGAGCAAGCGCACGACCTCGGCATCGCTCGTCTGGGTGAAGTCCCGGTATGCGCCGCCGACCGCCCGGAAGCTCGTGGGAGCGTCGACGGCCACGTACTCGTCGGCGACCCCGTGGAGACGGTCGGCCCAGCCGCGCGGTGCGACCGGCACGGCGAGGATCACCCGGGACGCCCCCTCCGCAGCGGCGACCTCACACGCCGCCCTCGCAGTCGAACCGGTCGCGATGCCGTCGTCGACGACGACGGTCACCTTGCCGGCCAGCGAGATCCGGGGCCGACCGCCACGGAAGCGCACCGCCCGACGTTCCAGTTCGGTGAGTTCGTCCCGCTCGACCGCCGCGAACTGCTCGGGTGTCACCGTCGCCTGGCGCATGATGTCCTCGTTGATCACCCGGACGCCGTCTTCGCCGATCGCGCCCATCGCGAGTTCGGGCTGATACGGAACGCCCAGCTTGCGGACGACGATCACATCGAGCGGCGCCCCGAGTGCGGCGGCCACCTCGGCGGCGACGGGGACGCCCCCGCGCGGCAGGCCGACGACGACGACATCGGCGGCGCCGCGTAGATGACCCAGTAGCCCGGCCAGCTGCTGACCGGCGTCACGGCGATCTGCGAACACGTCTCGTTCCTCCTCCGACGCCCCCAGCCTGGCACAGAGCCGGGTCGGAGGGTCCCGCTCAGACTGCGTGCTTCGTGCAGCGCAGGTGGGCGACGCCGTCGAGGTCGACGATTTCGACAAGGTCGGTGAGCGCGCGCACGATCGGAAGGCCCCGGCCGGAACTGTCGAGCCCCACGGGAGACTCGATTGCCGAGAGGTCGATGCCGCTCGGCGCGGGCCACAGGTCGAGCACCCACGCGTCGTCGACAAGGGCGAAGTCGACGGTGATCTCGTCGTCGTCGGTGTGACGGATGACGTTGGTCGCCAGTTCGGTCACGACCAACTCGAAATCTTCTGCGACCTCGCGCGGTGCGCCGTCCCGTTCCGCGATTCGCCGCACGTGCGCCCGCAGCGATGCCAAGTGGGTCGTGTCGGCAGCAGAGACGATTCGGTCGGCCGCGCCACGACCGTCGGGTGAGGAAGTCATCTGCCGGGAGCGTGCCCCGCCGGGCGCGTCGCCAAACCGAGTCGCCGAACGGGGTCGCCGAACCGGGCGGTTTGGTCGAGGACGTCGCGGGTACGCCTTCCCGCATGACCACCGCGAGTACCGACTGGCGTCGCCGCATCCATTCGGTGCTCGGTGTTCCGCCGACCAGCGGCAACGAGATCCGGGTGTTGCGCAACGGCACCGAGATCTTCCCCGCGATGCTGGACGCGATCGATTCGGCAGAACGCACGGTCGACATCGTCACCTTCGTCTACTGGGAAGGGGAGATCGGCAAGCGGTTCGCCGACCGGCTCGGGGCCGCCGCGACGCGCGGGTGCCGGGTCAGGGTGCTGCTCGACGCCGTCGGAGCCCGCAAGATCCGTGCCGACTTCATCGATGCGATGGAAGCTGCCGGGTGCACCGTCCAGTGGTTTCGCCCACTCGTCAAGGGAGGGTCACCGTCGATCGGCGACGTCAACCGCCGCACGCACCGCAAGATCCTCGTCTGCGACGGCGAGATCGGCTTCGTCGGCGGCGTCGGGATCGCCGACGAGTGGGACGGCGACGCGCGCGACGAGACCGAATGGCGCGACACCCACGTCTCGGTCCGCGGCCCTGCGGTCGCCGGCCTGCAGGCGGCCTTCGTCGACAACTGGGCGGATTCGACCGAAACACCGTTCCACCCCGACGACGAGCCGCTCGCGACGATGGATGCGACCGGACACTCCGACTGCCTCGTGCTGCGGGGCTCCGCGGAGGCCGGCGCCTCCGACATCCGCCGCCTGCTCCTGACGCTGATCCACTGCGCCGAGCACCGCGTGCGCATCGCCTCCGCGTACTTCAACCCGGACGACGAGATCGTCGAGGCGCTCTGCGGCGCCGTCGGCCGCGGCGTCGAGGTTCAACTGCTCTTCCCCGGCACCCACGCCGACAAGCGCTTCGTCCAGATCAACGGCGAGGCCGACTACGAGCGGCTGCTCGACGCAGGCGTCGACATCCGCACCTACGAGCGGTCGATGATGCACGCCAAGGTGATCACCGTCGACGGTGCCGTCTGCTCGATCGGCTCGGCGAACCTCAACGAGCGATCGGTCGAACTCGACGAGGAGTGCAACCTGATCGTCTTCGATTCCGACGTGGTCGGCGTCCTCGACCGGCACTTCGACGAGGACGTGCAGCTGTCGGTGGAGCTGGACGCCGAACGGTGGGCAGAGCGCGGCCTGCTCCAGAAAGTCGGCGAATCGGTCGCCGGCGCGTTCGATCGCTGGCTCTAGGTTTGCATCTCACCGAAACGGGAATGACCCGCTCGTGAACATCTTCGAAGCACTCCGACAGGACCATCAAACGCAGCGGACGCTCATCGAGCAGCTGACCAAGACCGAGGGCGACAGCGACGGTCGCCGTGAGTTGTACGACAAGCTGAAGACCGAACTCGAAGCCCACGCCGGTGCCGAGGAACGGTACTTCTACGTGCCGCTGATGGACCACGACGCGACCCAGGAGAAGGCCCGCCACTCCGTGTCCGAGCACAAGGAACTCGACGACTTCCTCGAACAGCTCGACGAGTACGACATGGGCGGGTCACAGTGGCTCCAGACCGCGCGCGAACTCCAGGAACGGCTGACCCACCATCTCGACGAAGAAGAACACGAGGTCTTCCAGGTGGCCGGCAAGGTCTTGACCGATGCGGAGAAGACCTCGCTCGCCGCCGAGTACCAGGACGACATGGATCGGCGACGCTGACTAGCGTCGCGCCATGACCCAGTTTTCCGGCCTCTCCGCGATCCTGCTCAACTGTTCGCTCGTCCACGACGGCCGACAGTCACACACGCGTCGGCTGATGTCGCGCGTCGGCGGGATCATGCAGACCGAAGGGGTGGACGTCGAGTTGATCCACATGCTCGACCATCAGATCGGCTTCGGCATGGTCAAGGACACGACTGAGATCGGCGACGACCGCGACGACTGGCCGGGGATCCACGCCAAGGTCATGGCCGCGGACATCCTCGTCATCGGTACGCCGATCTGGCTCGGGGTGAAGTCCAGCGTGGCGACGCTGGCGATCGAGCGTCTCTACGCGTACAGCGGCGAGACGAACGACGCCGGCCAGTACCTCTACTACGGCAAGACCGGCGGGTGTGTGGTGACCGGGAACGAGGACGGCGTCAAGTCCGTTTCGATGGAGACGCTGTATGCCTTGTCGCACATCGGCTTCACGATCCCACCGCAGGCGGACTGCGGCTGGCTCGGCGATATCGGCCCGGGCCCGAGCTACGGCGACGACATCGAGGGGTCCGACGTTCCGGCCGGCTACGACAGCGAGTTCACGAACAAGAACGCCACGATCATGTCGTGGAACCTGATGCACACGGCACAGATGCTGCGCGAGCGCGGCGGATTCCCCGTCGGCGGCAACGTCGGCTCGTCGTGGCGGGAATCGACCAACGCTGCCGACCAGGACCCCGACGCGTTCTGATTGGACGTTTGGTTCTGCGTCGCCGGGGGAACGATCGACGAAGGCGGACAACGCCCGAATCCCCCACACTCACAAGGAGCGAATCTCATGAGCGGAGAAGCAGACAAGGTCGGCGGCAAGCTGAAGCAGGCCGCAGGTGACCTCACCGGCAACGACGAACTCGAGCGTGAAGGCGAGCGCCAGGAAGCGGCCGGCAAGGTCAAGGACGGTGTCGACAAGGCCAAGGACAAGGTCAACGACGCCGTCGATCACGTGAAGGACGCCGCCAACAACTGATCGCCATCACTCGTCGATGCCCGCCCCCGCCGCCAACGCGGCCGGGGCGGGCATCGTACGTTTTCCGGGCATCTCGACGTCGCAGCACGGAGTCCCGACGCCGAATCAGGTCACCAGCGCAGGATCGCGGCAAGTGGGCCGTCCATTGCGGCGAGCGACGGGACGACGACGATGTCAGCCTCGGTGCGCAGTGCTGCGGCAACGGCGGCGTCGATCGCCCGGGCGCCGGGCGCGATGTCCATCAACTGATCATTCAGTTCGGTCGTGTCGGTCCAGTCGTCGTTGACGAGCAACGTCTCGACTCGGCCCTGGATCAACGCCTCCACGGTCGCGTCGATGCCGGCCACGGCGAGGTCGTTGCCGAGACCTTCCCGCAGCCGCTCCGCCAGCGCCACGATCGCCGACGCGTGAGCGTCATCGAGGAGGGTCACGACCTCGGCGGCGATTCCGTCGGGGTCGCCCGCATCGATCTTCGCGACCGTCGCATCGGTGCGCTCGCCGATCGCTTCGGCGACCATCGACTTCGCGCGGGTCGGGCCGGCGACCGCGATCAACTGCGCGTCGACCTGGGCGGCGAGCGCAGCGACGGCGTCAGCCACGTCGTCGGCGTTGTCGTTCCACGTGTTCTCGGCTCGCTGCTGGAACCGCTGTTGCGACCAGCCGCCCGGATGGCCCCGGTGGATGTGCAGTTCGTCGCGATCGACGCGATCGGTCGCGATCACGTTCGCTCCAGCGAACGCGACGATGTCGGCGCCGGACTTGTCGGCCTCGACGACGACGTGCGGGAGCGCCCGTTGACGACCCTCGATGATCGGCACGAGGGCAGGCAGCGACCCTTCGAGGACCGCGACCGACACCGGACTCGCCGGCAGGAACTCGGTGAGCGTGCGCCCGCCGGCTCCGTGCACGAGCGCCAAGGACGCTCCCCCGTCGTGGCCGAGCGCACCGACGAGGCCGTCGAGTCGGGTCAGCTGGTCATCGGCCCACTGCGATGACAGTTGACGGCTGGCGTTCGACCACCGCACGTCGAGGCGGTGGTCGGGGTCGGTCACGTCGCTGGGTGCCGGCAGGATCGCCGAGAAGCAGGGGCCGGACCAGGTACTGACCTCACGCAGATCGTCGAGGGCGGACGAGAGGACGGTCTGTGCTGACATGACGTCAGCGTTCCCGGTCGGCACGATTGCCAAACGGTCCGGCGGCGTCCCGTCAGTCGGGGTCGGCCGCCATCGGGTCGGCCACCGTGTCGCCCTCGCGGATCGCGAGGAGGACCTGCTGATCCTGATCGGATGCGGACGGGCCGTAGCTGAGCAGCAGCGCCCCGCGTTCGCCACACACGGGGCAGACGAGCCCGTAGAGGGCCTGCATGTCGGCCGGATCGGACGACCCCTCGACGCGATGGCGCGCCCGGACTGCCCACTGCCCGGCCGGCCGCACGTTGTCACAGTCGCCGCAGCGGATTTCACCGTTCGGCTCCGAGCTGTGATTCGAAGTCCATCCGTCCGCTGCGAAGACCGCCAGCACAGCGAGCACGGAGTCGTCCGCAGCGGTCTCCGGGTCGGTGGCGTCCTCGATGGGAAAGTCCATGTTGGTAGCGATACCCCCTGCCCGTTTCCACAAACCCCTCCGGAGTGCCCCACGGGGCCGGCGCGACGTCGTAACGTCATGGGCAGAGCAAGGAGAAGGACACATGAAGACCGTTCTGATCGCCGTCGACGGGACCGACACCGACCGGTCGGTGACCCGGCAGGTGCTGAAGCTGTTCGGCACCGACTGCCACTACGTCGTCGTCAACGTCGCAGAGCGACCGCTGCTGATGGGTGCGATTCCCGTCGGCTACGGGATCGCCGCCGCCGTACCGGTGCCGGAGCTGAGCCGGTTCTCCGACGGCATCGAGTCGCAGGTCGAGGCCGCCCGTGCCACGGCAGAACACGCCCTCGAGGACGCCGGTTTCGCGGACGCCGAGGCCGTCGGCGAAGTCGGCGACCCTGCGAGCATCCTCCTGAGCAGCGCCGAGGAACACCACGCCGACGTGATCGCGGTCGGCACATGTGATCGCAGCTGGATCTCGCGGTTGTTCGACCCGTCGGTCAGCGAAGCGGTCATCCACCGGGCGGACCGTGCGGTGCTCGTGCTTCGCGACGAGGGCGGCGACGACTGACGGCGAGCTCTTCGATGACCGATCCGCTCTGGGGCCCCGAGACCGCCAAGGCCGTCGACAACTTCCGCATCTCCGGGGAGCCGATCCCTGTCGGTGTCGTGCGCTGGCTCGGCCGGATCAAGGCGGCCGCCGCCCTGACCAATGCCGACCTCGGCCTGCTCGATGCCGACCTCGCGTCCGACATCGCAACGGCGGGTGCGGCGATCGCGGCGGGCGATCATGACGACCAGTTTCCCGTCGACGTGTTCCAGACCGGGTCCGGTACGTCGTCGAACATGAACGCCAACGAGGTGATCTCGGCCCTCACCGGTCGACGCGCTCACCCCAACGACCACGTCAACCTCGGGCAGAGCTCGAACGACGTGTTCCCGACGGCGGTCCACCTCGCGGCGCTCGAGGCGACCTGCGAACGGCTGCTCCCTGCGCTGGACAGCCTCGCCGCGTCGCTGCACCGCCGCGGCGCGGACTGGGCTCACATCGTCAAGCCGGGCCGGACCCATCTGATGGACGCCGTCCCGGTGACGCTCGGCCAGGAGTTCGGCGGTTACGCGGCACAGATTCGGGCGGCGCGAGAACGGGTCTCCGCCACCCTCGTCGACGTCGGCGCCGTCCCCCTCGGCGGAACCGCGGTGGGAACAGGACTGAACACCCACCCTGACTTCGCCGCGATGACGCTCGCCCGGCTGCGCTCCGGCGCGACCGAGGCGGTCGCCGCGCACATCGCCGAGGCGGTCGACCACTTCGCCGCGCAAGGCGCCCGCGACGGCCTCGCTGCGCTGTCCGGCGCACTCTCGGGCGTCGCCGTCGCGCTGACCAAGATCTCCAACGACCTGCGCTGGATGGCGAGCGGCCCCCGCGCCGGCCTCGGCGAGATCGTGCTGCCGTCACTGCAAAAAGGGTCGTCGATCATGCCCGGCAAGACGAACCCGGTGATCCCGGAAGCGGTCCTGCAGGTGGCGGCGCAGGTGATCGGCAACGACACGGCGATCACCGTCGGTGCGATGCAGGGCAACTTCGAACTGAACGTGATGATCCCGCTGATCGCCCGCAACGTGCTGCAGTCCGTGGACTTCCTCGCCGCTGCAGTGCACTCGCTCGCGGTCGACTGCATCGACGGGATCGAGGCCGACGAAGCGCGCTGTCGGTCGCTCGCCGAGCACACACTCGCGATCGCGACGGCGTTGAACCCGGCGATCGGCTACGACGCCGCGACGGCGATCGTGCTCGAGGCCCAGCAATCCGGCCGGAGTGTCCGAGAAGTCGCACTTGCGCACGGCGTTCCCGCCGACCTCCTCGATCGCGTGCTCGACGTGCGACGGATGGCTGCCGGCCCTGAGTCGTGAATGTGGCGCGCCTCGAAAACGGCGACGTGCCCGCCGGGCCGAAGCGGGCGGGCACGTCGTGGGGGGTGTTGGGACTTCAGCGTCGTCAGACGCGCTTTGCGAAGTAGATGATTGCGAGGATCACCAGAATGGTGATGAGAATGCCGCCTCCGTAGACCATGCGTTCCTTTCTGTGCGTCGATGGATCTGTGCGTTGCTGGATCGTGAGGACGATCAGCCGACCTTGGTGTCTTCGACGACGTGGTTGCCGTCCGAGGACACGTGACGCTCGCTGTGCATGTGACGGTTGTTCATGGTCATCCAGCCGGCACCGCGGATCGCGGCAGCGACGAGGGCGATCACACCGCCGAGCATCACGATGTAACCGATCGCTTCCAGATCGACGCCTTCGACTGCTGCGTCGATGGCGAATGTCACGATCGCGCCGAGGACGATCATGATGATTCCGAGTGCTACGAGCATGTTGTTCTCCTTGTGAAAAGCCGCGCCGTGCGCAGTTCTTGTCAGATGTTTCTCCGCCGTCGGCAGATGTATGCACCGTTCCCTCACCCGCGGATAGCCAAACATCGCACGGCTCAAGATCTCGTCAAGACGGTTCCCGTGCGCGGTGCCCCGGACGCGACTCGCGGTCATCAGCGTGCATTCTCCCCAAACCCGACGGCAGGTCGACGCCGCAATCGACCGAATCGATCGTTCCACTTGCCTGCGGACGCGATGCGACATATGGTCTGATCCGCGTCGAACGCCGGTCGGGGGCTCGTCGACTCAACGCTGATCCTGCTCCGACCGGTCGGTCGTCGCATGCGGGTATCAAAACATTGGGAGATGAGGGGTTCACATGTCACGTAGACGCTTGGCGATCCTGGGCGCGGCCGCACTGGTCGCGACAGTGCTCGTACCACCGACACCGGCGGGGGCCAAACAGTCCGACGCCGGTCCGCCTTCGGGCGACAAGGCCGTCGAGGTTTCCACGAGCGGCAGCTACATCGTCGTGATGGAGGCGGACCCCTTGATCGCTTCGTTTGACGCCGACGACCTCGATTCCGCGTCGGCCGAAGCAGCCGCAGCGGAGCTCGTCGAGAGTCACGATGATGCCCTCGAGGACGCCGGCGCAGACGCGGGCGACAAAGTGCAGGACTACACGAACGCGCTGAACGGCTTCTCCGCCGTCATCAGCCACGACGAGGCGCTGAGGCTCGCCGGCACGAAGGGCGTCAAGCACGTCATGCCCGACGAACTGCGGCAACTCGAGACGGACTCGAGCGCGAAGTTCCTCGGGCTCACCGGTGGCGGCGGGGCATGGGCCGCGGGCATCACCGGTGAAGGCATCGTCGTCGGCGTGATCGACAGCGGGATCTGGCCGGAGCACCCGAGCTTCGCCGACGACGGCAGCTACTCGCCGCCGCCGATCCCGCCGCTGGACGGGACCTTCTTCCCGGCGTGCGACTTCGGCAACGTGGCGCACAACCCGAACGACGCGCCGTTCACGTGCAACAACAAGCTCGTCGGCGCACGCCAGACGATGCCGACCTACCGGCTGCTGATCGGCGCCGCCCCGGACGAGTTCGACTCGGCCCGTGACGACGACGGCCACGGCACGCACACCGCCTCGACCGCCGCCGGCAACGCCGGCGTCGCCGCAGAGATGTACGGCAACCCGCTCGGCACGATCTCCGGGATCGCCCCGCGGGCGCACGTCATCGCCTACAAGGGCCTCGGCAACCTCGGTGGCTTCAGCTCCGACCTCGCCGCCAGCATCGACCAGGCGGTCGCCGACGGCGTCGACGTGATCAACTATTCCGTCGGTGGCGGCGCCAGCCTGACCGGCGCCGACGACATCGCATTCCTGTTCGCCGCGGACGCGGGGGTCTTCGTCGCGACGTCGGCCGGCAACAGCGGCCCGGGTGCCAGCACGATCGGTGGCCCGGCCTCGGTGCCGTGGCTGACCACGGTCGGCGCGAGCACGCAGCAGCGCTTCTTCGAGGGCGAGGCCAAGCTCATCGGTGGCGGCAAGGTCAAGGGCGCCTCGGTCACGCCGGGCACCGACGGCCGGCTCCCACTCGTCGACGCCGAGTTCCACGGCGGCGACCTGTGCATCCCCGGGACGCTCGATGCGGACGTTGAAGGCAAGATCGTCCTCTGCCGCCGCGGCGCCATCGCACGCGCCGACAAGAGCCTCGCAGTCGCGTTGGCCGGCGGTGCGGGCATGATCCTGTACAACAACAGCAACGTCGACAACCTCTTCACCGACACGCACCACGTGCCGTCGGTGCACGTCGACCTCGACAAGGGGCTGAAGGTCAAGAACTACATCGCGACCAAGGCGAACCCGAGGGCCCAGATCAAGACGGGCAAGGTCAAGACGTGGAAGAACGCTCCCACGATGACGATCTTCTCGTCGCGCGGCCCCGACCCGGTCGCCGAGGACCTGATCAAGCCCGACGTCACCGCGCCGGGCATGCAGATCCTCGCCGGCAACTCGCCGTTCCCGGATCCGGGTGGGGTGACGGGCGAGCTGTTCCAGGCGATCGCCGGCACGTCGATGTCGAGCCCGCACGTGGCTGGACTCTTCGCGCTGCTGAAGCAGGAGCATCCCGACTGGACACCGGCGATGGCGAAGTCGGCCCTGATGACGACGGCGTACCAGAAGGTGCGTGACAACGACCGGGTCAGCCCTGCCGACCCGTTCGACATGGGTGCCGGTCACGTCGACCCGGGCAAGGTCGGCAAGAAGGGGTCCTCCTTCGAGCCCGGCATCGTCTACGACGCCGGCTTCCTCGAGTACCTCGGCTTCCTCTGTGATGCCGAGCCCTCGGCGTTGAGCCCGTCGACGTGCCCCTTCCTCGAGGCCAATGGCATCCCGACCGATGCGAGCGACCTCAACCTCGCCTCGATCGGCATCGCCGAACTGGCCGGGTCGCAGACCGTGATCCGGACGGTGACCAGCGTCGCCGACAAGAAGGTGAAGTGGAAGGTCAGCGTCGACGCCCCGGCCGGCTACGACGTGACCGTCTCGCCGAGCGAGCTGACGCTCAACCCGGGTGAGAGCGCCTCCTACGAGGTGACGATCACCAACGACGGCAGCGGTGTCGTCGGCGAGTGGAGCTTCGGTTCCCTGACGTGGAAGGGCAGCGGCTACAAGGCCTACAGTCCGATCGCGGTCAAGGGTGCCCTGTTCGACGCGCCGGCGGCGGTCGAAGGGTCCGGCACGTCCGGGTCCGCGAGCTTCGACGTGAACTTCGGGTACACCGGCGACTACACCGCAGCTCCACACGGGCTGTCGGCGAATGCCCCGGTGTCCGACGACATCAGTCAGGACGCCGACCAGGCGTACACACCGGGCGAAATCAGCCCGGGTGTCGACCTGATCAGCTTCCCGGTCAGCGGATCAGCGCTCGTGCGCTGGACGCTGGCGATCCCGGGGCCGGACGACATCGACCTGTTCCTCGAGAACTCGTCGGGCACGATCATCGCGGCGAGCACCAATGGTGGCACCGACGAGGTGATCGAGCTGGTCCTGCCGGCCGACGACACGTACACGATGGTCGTCCACGGCTGGTCCGTTCCGAACCAGCCATTGCCGTACACGTTGAACTTCTGGGATGTACCGGCGACGCCGGGTGGCGGCAGCCTGTCGGTCGACAGCGCGCCGGCCTCGGCCACGATCGGCACGACCGGGACCATCGACTACAGCTGGTCCGGCCTGACCGGCGGCACCGAGTACCTCGGGGCCGTGTCGCACAGCGACGCCGGCGGCATCATCGGCTTGACGTTGGTGGAGGTCTCGGGGTAAACCAGAGACCAACGTAAGACGTAGAGGGGGGCGCCGGGAGGGGGCGCCCCTCTCTTCGCGTCACGCCGACGTCAGCTGTGCATCAGAGTTCGACGCCGGCACCCTCGTCGTCGACGGTGGGCGGCGCGTCGGTCAGCGGCGTCGCACACGTGAACACTCCACGCTGCCCGCCCGTGTGGTAGCGGTAGATCTGTCCGTCGTGGTCGAGTTCGATGATCGAACCGTCGATCGCCAGCTGCGGGTACTGCGTGTCCGGCAGCGGGCACCCGAGGCTGGCGTCCGGCCACACGACGAGCACCGCCGAATGCGTCGAGATCTCCGCGGCGTCGACGCCGAGCCACATCGCCAAGTCCTCGGTCGCGAGGTCGATGAACGGCCGGAGGCCCGTGTCGATGTCACCGGCCGAGAACAGCGGGTCGGTCGGCGGCGGCGCGAAGTCGGAGTCGACGATGATCTCGAACGACGGCAGGGTCGTCGGCGCAGTCGCCTCAGTGGCCGGCGCGGTCGCCGGTGCACCCTCGGTCGTGCCGGGTGCGGTGTGGTCGCCATCGCTGGAGCAGCCGGCGATGACCAGTGCGGCGCAGATCACCATCGTCTTCACGGCGAGGACGCTACTCACGGCCTGGGCCGATCCACCTGCCATGATCGGGCGATGTCGCCGACGAACGAGACGGTCCTGCGGCGGTGCCGGGACGCGGTGCCGTCGTGGCGGGCGCTGTCGATCGCCGATGTCGATTTCGACGCGCCGAAGGGCTTCTCGTCGTTCACGATCGGCGTCCGGGCCCGCGTCCCGGTCGACCCGCCGGCGGTGCTCTACCGGCACCTCGCAGGCAAGGAGAACGCGATCCTCGACGCTGACACCGAGCGGACGACGTTCCTGCTGCTCGGAGACGCAGGCATCGCCGCCCGCTGCCTGCATTACGCCGACACGCATCGCATCGAGGAGTTCTTCACGGGCCGGACGCTGACCGCTGACGACGTGTACGACGACGAGATCCGGCGCAAAGTCGCCGCCGAGCTGTTCCGACTCCACCGGCTCGAACCGCCGAACCTGCCCGAGCAGACGTTCTTCGAGCTGCTGCACGCCCAATGGGGCGAGCTCGCACGCTCGGTCCTCGCCCAGGCCGACTCGGCGTTCCCCGCCGACGAGCGGGCGATGTGCGCCGACCTCGCCCGGATCCACCACCCGGACACACTGGCGAAGGTGCGGCGCTGCCTCCCCGACCGGTCGCCCGTGTTCTGCCACAACGACACCTACCACGGCAACGTCTTCCTGCTCGACGACGGAACCGTGCGATTGCTCGACTTCGAGTTCTCCTGCCGCAACCACGTCGCGTTCGACTTCGCCAACCTCTTCGCCGAGACGGTGATGGAACACGGATTGCCCGACCCACCGCACTTCCGCATCGGCGCGCCCCGCTTCACCGACGACGACATCGCATCGCTGGTCGGCCACTACCTCGACCACATCGACGTCGTCGACGACGAGGCCCGTGCGACCGAACTCGAGCGGCTCGTCGGCGAGACCCGGCGGGCGATCATGTTGTCCGACTACATGTATGCGATGGCGGCGCTGCCGCTCGCGCTCGCCCCGATCCAGAAGATCCGGTTCATCCCGTACGCCCACCAACGATTCCGACGATTCCTGACGAACTGGGATGCCGAGTTCGGCGACTCCCCCGCCGCGCGGCAGCCCTAGTATCGGGCCGTGCCGGACCTCCCACCTCGCTCGTTCGCCCCCGACGCCTCGGTGACGGTCACCGCCGACGCCGGGCAACTCGCCCACCGCGATCACGTCGCCCAGTCCGCCGTGCTCGCTCGCCAGTTCCACAACCCGGCACCCGGCGTGTGGTGCCTGGTCGGCAACGGCCTGTCGAACCAGACGTTCATCGAGGCACCGGACGGCATCGTGGCGATCGACACCGGCGAGTCCATCGAGGAAATGCGCGAGGCGATCGGCGAGCTGCGGGCCGTGACCACGACGCCGATCGTCGCGGTGTTGTACACCCACTTCCACTACGTCGCAGGTACCGCCGCCGTCCACGAGGACGGTGCCGCGCCGGACATCCCGATCTGGGCCCACGAACGCGTCGAACACAACCGGTCCCGAACGGCGTCCGCGATCTCGACTGCGTACGGACGCGGCCTCGTCGAGCAGTTCGGGCTGATGCTGCCGGCAGACGGCCCCGACGGCCTCGTCAACGTCGGGCTGGGTCACTTCTACCGCAACCCGGCGCATGCGCCGTTCACGAACGGCTACGTCGCCGCGACCCACACGTTCGGCGGCGACACGACGATCGACGTCGCCGGGCTGACCGTCCACGTCACGTCAGCCCCTTCCGACGCCGACGACTCGGTCACCTACTGGTTCCCGGCGCTCGGCGTCGCGGTCAACAACCTCGTGTGGCCCGCGCTGTTCAACGTCTTCGCGATCCGCGGCGAGGAGTACCGCGACCCACGGGTGCTGCTGGCGGGCCTCGACCATCTCCTGTCGCTGGGTGCAGAACATCTCGTCGGCGCCCACGGCCCACCGATCTCCGGTGCCGCCGAGATCATCACGCGGGTGACGAAGTACCGGGACTCCATCCAGTTCCTGTGGGACCAGGCGGTGCGCAACATCAACGCGGGGCTGGGCTCGGCGGACCTCGGCCATGCGGTGTCGTTGCCGGCCGAGTGCGACGACGACTACCTCACCGCCGAGCGGTACGGAGTCGCCGAACACCACGTCCGCCAGATCCGCACCGGTCTGTTCGGATGGTTCGACGGCGACGAGGCGGCACTGTTCCCCCTGCCCAGCGCCGTGCGGGCGCGGCGGATGATCGACGGCTTCGGTGGCGCGACCCGCGTCCGCGAGCACGCGCGGGCCGCCCTGGACGACGACGATCTGCGCTGGGCTCTCGAGCTCGCGACGTGGTTGGTGCGCGCCGGCGACCACGACGCCGACAAGCGGCTGCTCGCCGAAGGCCTGCGCGGGATCGCCCAGCGGACACCGGCCGCGAACATCCGGAACTGGTGCCTCACGAGGGCGCTCACGCTCGAAGGGGCGGTCGACGCGTCCCGGCTGTACCGGCACCGGTTCAGCAAGCGCCAGTTGCTCGCGTCGCCGCCGGAGGACGCCGTGCACATCCTGCGGGTGCTGCTCGACCCGGACGGGGCTCGCGCGCTCGACGTGCACCTGGCGTGGGCATTCGCCGACGGCACGACGACCGGGCTGCACGTCCGCAACTCGATCGCCTGCCCGACCGACGGCGCGGGCGCGGCCGCCACGATCGCATGCTCGCTCGAGGCCTGGGCCGACGTCCTCACGGGCGCGACGACGTTGTCGGCAGCGATCGAGGCCGGCGATGTCGTCATCGACGACGACGCCGCGGCCGCCGTCCTCGCGCTCGCCGCGTTCGAGGTCGAGGGTCTGCGGTCGTGACCGACCTGCCACGGGCGACGCCGCCGTTCGAGGGCGACGTCCAACGGCTGATCACCGAGTCGACACCGTCACGGCTGCGCCCGCACCGTGCACCCGACGGCGCACCGCACGTGCTGCTGGTCATGCTCGACGACGTCGGCTTCGGATCCTTCGAGACGTTCGGCGGTCCGGTCCCCGCACCGGGCCTCGACGGCATCGTCAAGCGGGGCCTGCGGTACAACCAGTTCCACACGACGGCGTTGTGCTCACCGACGCGCGCCGCACTGCTCACCGGACGCAACCACCACTCCGTCCACATGGGCGGGATCACCGAGATCGCCAACTCGTTCCCGGCCTACGACAGCGCGATCCCGCCCGAGGCCGCGACGATCGCCCAGGTGCTGCGGATGTCCGGGTACAGCACGTCGTGCTTCGGCAAATGGCATCTGACGCCGTCGTGGGAACAGAGTCCGTCCGGCCCCTTCGACCGGTGGCCGACCGGGATGGGCTTCGACCGCTTCTACGGCATCCTCGGCGCGGAGGCGTCGATGTGGGAGCCACCGGTCTACGACCAGACGACGCCGATCTCGCCACATGTCGGCCGCCCTGGCTACCACCTCACCGAGGACCTCGCCGACCAGGCGATCACGTGGATCCGACGTCAGCGGGCGTCGACCCCGAACCGTCCGTTCTTCTGCTACTTCTCGACGCCGGCCGTCCACGCACCGCACCACGCTCCGCAGGACTGGATCGACCGCTTCGCCGGCGCATTCGACGACGGCTGGGACGCGCTGCGCGACCACATCCACGCGCGGCAGCTCGAACTGGGCGTGATCCCTCCCGAGACGGCACTGACCGAGCGGCCGGAGCAGATTCCGTCGTGGGACGAGTATCCGGACAGGTACAAGCCGATCGCCCGCCGCCTGATGGAGGTGTTCGCGGCGTTCCTCGCCCACACCGACGCGCAGATCCATCGCGTCGTCGAGGCGCTCGACGAACTCGGCGAACTCGACGACACGCTCGTGATCTACATCACGGGCGACAACGGCGCGTCGGCGGAGGGCACGATCCACGGCGCGTGGAGCGCCCCGAGCTTCCAGAACGGCGTCCACGAGGACCCGGAGTGGCTGCTCGCCCACATCGACGACTTCGGGACCGATCGCTGTGAGAACCACTTCAACGTCGGGTGGGCGTGGGCGCTCGACGCGCCGTTCCAGTGGATGAAGCAGGTCGCCTCGCACTTCGGCGGGACGCGCAACGCGATGGCGCTGTCCTGGCCCGCCCGGATCACCGACGCAGGCGGGCTGCGCACCCAGTTCCACCACGTCGTCGACATCGCCCCACTGATCTACGACGCCGTGGGGATCGCGCCGCCGACGCACGTCAACGGCATCGAGCAGATGCCGATCCACGGGACGTCGATGCAGTACACGTTCGACGATGCCGACGCGCCGAGCACGCGACGGTCGCAGTACTTCGAGATCCTCGGCAACCGGGCGATCTACCACGACGGGTGGATCGCGTCGTGCTTCCACGGTCGACTGCCGTGGATCCGCCTCGCCGGGTTCGAGTTCGACGGGCCGCAGGAGCGGTGGGAGCTGTACGACGTCGCCGCCGACTTCTCACAGTCGGTCGACCTCGCCGATCAGCATCCGGACAAGCTGGCCGAGCTCCAGCAGGTGTTCGACGAGCACGCCCGCGACTACGGCGTGTACCCGCTACGGGATGCCGGATCGCGACGCGGCGGCGAGTTCGCCGTGCCGCACGTGCTCGACGGCGTCTCGCAGATGACCTACACGACCGCCCACGTCCGGATGCCCGAATCGGCGGTGCTGAACCTCAAGAACTGCTCGTACGCGATCACCGCGGTCGTCGACGTCGCCGACGGCAGCGCGCGGGGTGTGATCGCGTGCCAGGGCGGCAACATGGCCGGCTGGTCGCTGTATCTCACCGAGGACGGCCGCCCGACGTATCTCTACAACTGGTACGGCCATGAGCACACGTTCGTCGCCGGAGCGGACCCACTCACACCGGGGCGGCACACGGTGCGCGTCGCGTTCGCGTACGACGGCGGGTTCGGCGCGGGCGGCGCCGTGACGCTGACGGTCGACGACGAACCGGTCGGCGAGGGGCGGATCGACAGGACGGTGCCGATCGTGTTCTCGATGAGCGGCGAGACGTTCGACGTCGGCGTCGACATGGGCTCACCCGTCGGCCCGTACCCGCATCACTTCGCGTGCACCGCCGAGATCGTCCGGGTCGTGCTCCAACGTCTCGACACGCGTCCGGACGAGACGACCGCCGCGATGCGTGACGGCGCGTTCCGCGCGAGCCTGAGCTCTCAATGAGCCCGGTGGAGGTGCGGGATCCGCGAGTCGTGGCCGAGGTGCAACTGCGCGTACTCGTCGACGTACTGCTGTCCGCAACGCCGCCGGATCCCGTCCATCAGCAGATCGGTCACCTCCCGGCGGGCGCGGTTGGTGCTCTTGGCGTAGCCCAACGACGCCACGTCGATCGGCTCTCCGACACTGATTCGGGCGCGGCGGAACGGCCGCACGATGCTCGCCCCGGTCGGCAGCACCTGGTCGGTGCCGACGATCCCGACGGGCACGATCGGGGCGCCGGTCGTCAGTGCCAGATGGGCGGCGCCCGAGTGGCCCCGATGGAGCATTCCATCGGGCGACCGAGTCCCCTCGGGGAACAACCCGACCACCTCGTCGCGTTCGAGGACGTCACCGATCTGCCGAAGCGCCCGGCCGAGGTCGCCGGGGTTCTCTCGCCGGATCGGGATCATCCCCGACCCGCAGAACAGCCAGTTCGTGATCCGGTTGTCGGTGTACTCGGCCTTGCCCAGCACCGAGACCGGACGCGGCAGCGCGAACATCAGCAGCACCGAATCGATGAACGACAGGTGGTTCGCGACGACGATCACCGGCCCGGACGTCGGCAGGTGTTCGGGCTGCTCGACCTCGAGGCGGATCAGGATCCGGCGCGCGGGCGCGGTCAGGAGCCGCGTGACTTCGTAGGCGCTGCCGTGGTCACGCCAGTCCTGGACCATCGGCGCGACCATCCGCTGAATGACATTGGCCACCGTTCCACCGTCGTCCCGACGCGCCGGCGCGCCAAGGGTCCAAGGTCCCGGCCGTGACCGGCAACCGGCGACGCTGGAGCGCGGTGCTCGTTGCGGCGATCGGCGCGATCGCGGCGTGCTCCGGAAGCGACGCGGCCGACGACGTCACGACGGAACCCCCGCCCACGACAGCCGTCGCGCCGACGACGAGCGAGGCCGAGCGCAGCCCGGTCGACGCCGCTCCCCCGCCGGCGACGACGCCGGACACCGTCGCCCGAGCGGCGCCGCGGGCCGGCGGCACGATGCGGTACGGGTTGGAGGCCGACGTCGACGGGCTCAACCCCGCGTCCTCGGCGTTGTCGGCGCCGGGACAACTGATGGCGAACGCCGTGTTCGACACGCTGACCGCGTTCGACGCCGACGGTGAAGTCGTGCCGTACCTCGCACGGTCGGTCGAGCCGGTCGACGGCGACCTCACGCGGTGGCGAGTGACGCTGCGCCCCGGCATCACGTTCCACGACGGCACGCCCCTCGACGCGACCGCCGTACACCTGAACTTCGAGGCCCAGTTCGACAGCCCGTTCATCGGGATCGCACTGCAGCCGTTCTACCCGGCGACGGGCGCGACCGAGGTGATCGACGAGTTGACGCTCGACTACCACCTCCTCGACCCGAGCGCCGTCTTCCCCGCGACGTTGTCGACCCAGACCGGGATGGTCGCGTCGCCCACGTGGCTCGCCGCCGCGCTCGCCGATCCGACGCTCAACCAGCAGCCGGTCGGCACCGGGCCGTTCGTGTTCGACCGCCGATCGCCCGATGCGATCACTCGCTTCGTTCGCAACGACGACTGGTGGGGTGGCGCGGCGTACCCGGATGCGATCGAGTTCATCCCGGTGTCGGACCCGGACACCCGCAACGACCTGTTGCTGCGCGGCGAACTCGACGCGCTGCAGACGACGAACCCCGCATCGGTCGGCGACCTGCGCGGGCGCGAGGGCATCTTGAACGTCATCGACGACTCCGGCGAGGAGACGTTCGTGATGCTCAACGCCGAGCACCCGCCGTTCGACGACATCCGGGCTCGGCAGGCACTGACGTTCGCCACGCCGTTGCAGACCTACCGCGAGTTGATCGGCCTCGGCATCGCCCCGGACGCCGACCAGATGTTCACCCCTGACAGCCCGTACCACAACCCGGCGATCGTCCAGGAGGGTGACCGGGCGGACGACGCGATCGCGCTGGCGGCGGCCTACTGCGCCGACGTGCCAGCAGGGTGCACCGGCGGCAGGATCAGAATGGAGTACCAGTGGTTCGGTCCGTCGGTGATCGACAACCGGATCGCGGAGATCCTGGACGAGGGCTGGAGCGTGGCGTTCGACGTGACGTTCGACGAGCTCGCCCAGGACAGCCACATCCAGCAGACCGCACTCGGCCAGTACGATGCGACGCTGTGGCGCCAGTTCGGCAGCGACGACCCGTCGATCGACCGCTTCAGTTTCCTCTGCCGCACGATCGACGTGATCTCGCTGAACTTCGCCCGCTACTGCACGCCCGAACGCGACGCGCTGCTGCTGGAGGTGCAGTCGCTCGCCGATCCCGCGGACCGCATCCCGCTGTGGCACGAGATCACCCAGCAGGTCCACGACGCGTACACGTACATCTTCCTGACGCACACCATCTGGGACAATGCGTTCGGCCCACGCGTCCACGACGTGTGCGAGCGCACCTCACCGGACGGTGTCGCGTTGCAGTGTGCCGGAAACGGCCGCACGTGGTTCGACGCGGTGTGGCTCAGCGAGTGACGGCGTCGATCGCTGCGGCGAGCTCGCGCGGCTGATCGGTACCGATGCGGAAGACCGTGCCCGAGGTTCGTTCGAGTTCCACCGCGTCCAGGCCCCAGACGTTGTACATCCAGCCGCGCGGCACCTTGCGCATGCCCCAGCCGTGATACCACCGGTTGCGAACCGGCGTCACGGCGGAGATGTCGCGGAGTGGGATCTCCTTGCTCGGCCAACCGGCGCCGAACCTGGCGGTCACCGTTGCGCTGTCGACGCGGACGTTCAGCTGCGAGAAGGTGATCACGATCACGGCGATCACCCCGAACGCGAGCACGGTGACGATGATCGGGAGCAGCGCCGCGCCGCCGATCAGCAGGCCGAAGATCACCGCCATGAAGGTCACGTCGTAGATGACGAACGGCACGAGCGTCCGCTGCGTGTGTTCGTATGCCACGTCGCGCGTCACGCAACCGGTTCGGGGAACTGGTCGCGCAGGACCCGCTTCAGTGCCTTGCCGGTCGGGTTGCGCGGGATCGCGTCGATGAAGTGGACCTGCACCGGCTGCTTGAAGCGGGCGAGGCTCTGGCGGCACGCGCCGAGGATGTCGTCGTCGGTCAGCGATTCGTCGGCCTTGACGACGACGGCGATCGGCGACTCGCCCCACTTCTCCGAGGGGGCACCGATCACGGCGCACTCCTTCACGCCGGCCACGGAGACGATGACGTTCTCGATCTCGGCCGGGTAGACGTTCTCGCCGCCCGAGATGATCATGTCCTTGACGCGATCCTGGATGTAGACGAACCCGGCCTCGTCACAGACGGCGATGTCGCCGGTCTTCAGCCAGCCGTCGACGATCGACTCCTCCGTCGCGTCGGGCCGGTTCCAGTATCCGACCATGATGTGCGGCCCCCGTACGAGCACCTCGCCGGGCGTGTTCGCCGCCACCTCGTTGCCGTCTTCGTCGACGAGCTTGACGTCGGTGTGGAAGAACGCCTTGCCGGTCGACCCTGCATGGGCGATCGCGTCGTCGGGGTCGATCAGGCAGGCCGGCCCGCCCGTCTCGGTCAAGCCGTACACCTGGTGGATCTCGATGCCCATCCCGGCGTACGTCTCGATCAGGCTGACCGGGACCGGCGCGGCGCCGCTCATCACCCACCGCAACGTCGAATAGTCGTGCTTGTCCTTGTCGAGGGTGAGCAGCATGAACTGCAACGCCGCGGGCACTGCGAGTGTGACCGTGATCTTCTCCTCGCTGAACAGCTCCCAGATCCGCACCGGGTCGAACTCGCTCATGATGATGTTCGAGCCGGCCTGGTAGATCGTCGACATCATCGGGTTGAGCGCGCCCACGTGGAACAGCGGCAGCGCGATCAGGTACCGGTCCCCCTTCTGGATGTCGGCCGTCGCCGTCGCAGTGACGAGGCTCCACAGCGTCGTGGAGTGGCTGTGCATCACGCCCTTCGGCAGGCCGGTGGTGCCCGAGGTGTACATGATGAAGAGCAGGTCGTCGTCGGCCGCGGCTGGTTCGGGCTCGTCGTCGGTCGTCGCGGCGAGCACCGCCTCGTAGTTCTCCGCCCACTCGGGCGTCTCGCCCTCGTCACCCACGTGGATCCACCGCTGCACCTTCGACCCGTCGGCACCGCGTGACTGGAGTTCGGCGCAGACCTCTGCGAACTGCGTGCCGAACAGCATCGTCTCCGCGCCGCTGTCGTTGAGGATGAAAGAGAGCTCGTCAGCGACGAGGCGCCAGTTCAGCGCGACCGTCACGCCGCCGATCTTGCCCAGTCCGTAGAACATCTCGACGAACTGGTGGCCGTTCATCAGCAGCGTCGCCACACGGTCGCCCTTGGCGACGCTCGCGGCCGACATCGCGTTCGCGACGCGGTTGGAGCGGGCGTTCGCCTCGGCATACGTGAACCGCCTGTCGGCCGTGACGTCGAAGATCGCCTCGCGATCAGGGTTGAGCAAGGCGCGCTTGGTCAGGTGCAGTCCGATGTTGTTCTTCACGCTCGTGTCCTCCGGCCTCGTCGGCCCGGGTCGCTGGTCGCTGGCAGGGTCACGAGCGACGATAGTCAACCCGTCCGGCCGGCGATGAGGCGAACGGTGACTCGTCAGTGCCCCACGGCGACACCGGTCTCGACCGGTTCGACGTTCGCTGACGACGCGCGAGCGATCCCAACGATCTCGGTGACGCCGGCAGCGAGCACCCACAGCACGAACAGCGGCAATCCGACCCACGGCATGACTGCACCAACGGCGACGAGCACGCCGAACACACCGAGCCAGACAGGAAGTACCCGGTGGCCGAGGCCGGCCACGCCGATGCCGACCCCGAGCGCGAGCAGGCCGGGCGTGAAGAGCCACGCACCGTTCCACATCAAGTCGACGGCGCCGTGCACGACGGCGTCGTGCCCTTGCTCGCCCGCTTCGGCGCCGGCGAGACGCGCCGCGACGATGATCAGCAGCGCCGTCGAGAGCGTCACCCCGCCGATCGACACGAGGTCACCGCCCCACCGTGCACCTCCCTCGTGGAAGCGGGTACGCAGATGCGCGATGTACAGGAGCAGCAGGCCGATCGCCACCACCGCGACGAACGCACCGAACTTGATGTCGTCGGCGCTCGTTCGGAACTCAGCGACGATCGTCGCCGTCGAGTCGGTCGGATCCGAGTCGACATCGCCCGAGATCCCCTGGCTGACGACGACGGCGACCACCGCGAGTACGCCGCAGCCTGGCCCGATCAACCGTGTTGCGTTCATGACATGACCTCTCTTCCTCGCGTGTCCCCTGTTCTTGGAGACGATCGACGGACCGCATCGGGTGACATCGACGCGTCGGTTTTCCGCACAGGCGTCCCGACGCGCCGAATCCGGTGCGGGACTACGGTGGACGGCATCACGAACCAGGAGGGGAACCAATGACGACCCAGCAGCCGAGCACCGAGCAGCAACTGGCGGAGATGCGCGAGCACATTCAGCGGTTGGAAG
>JAHEKY010000119.1 GCA_024644465.1 Ilumatobacteraceae bacterium
TGTCGTAGGTCGGCCCTGCGATCGTCCGGAACGGGAAGACGTCGTCCGCGAGGAAGTTGCGCCGCCGGATCTCGATCGGATCGATGCCGAGTTCGAGGGCGGCCTGGTCGACGAGCCGCTCGAGCATCGCGGTCGCCTCCGGCCGCCCGGCACCGCGGTACGCGCCCATCGGAGCGGTGTTCGTGACGGCGACCGCGATGTCGAACTCGAGGGCCGGGATCGCATAGTTGCCGGTCGCCATGTTGCGGGTGAGTCCGGGGAGCATCGCCCCGATGTTCGGGTAGGCGCCGGCATCGTTGACGAGCCGCACCCGGAGGTCGGTGAAGCGGCCGTCGGTGGTGCAGCCGAGCTCGGCGTACTGGATCTGGCCGCGGCTGTGCGGGCGCGACGTCAGGTCCTCACTTCTCGTCGGTACCCACACGACCGGTCGCCCGAGGCGGCGCGCGGCCGCTGCGATCACCGTGTGCTCCGGTTGCACGCCGGCCTTGCCGCCGAAGCCGCCGCCGACGAACGGTGTCACGACGCGCAGGTCGGCAACGTCGATGCCGAGCGCGCGGGCGAGCTGCCCGCGCAGGCCGTGCGGCATCTGCGTCGACGCCCACAGTGTCAGCCGGCCGTGCTCGTCGACCGCAGCGGCGGCGCGATCGGTCTCCATCGGCACGACGGCGACACGCTGGTTGACGTAGCGCCCCCGGACGATGCGCGCCGCGCGGTCCGGGTCGGAGCGGTCGGCGCCGACGGTCCGGGTCGCCTGGTTGTCCCCGTGGTCGGGGAAGATCACCGCTGCGTCGGGTTCGAGCGCCGCCTCCATGTCGGTCAGCACCGGGAGCGGGTCGATTTCGGCCCAGACGACCGCTGCTGCGTCGGCGCCGAGCGCCTCGGTCTCGGCGAACACGACGGCGATGCTCTCGCCGACGAAGCGGACGCGGTCCGCCGCCAGCGGGGGCCGCTTGAAGTCGTCGTGGACGGCACTGAAGCCGTGATGCGGGGCGACGTCCAGTTCGGTGGCCGTCCACACGTCGACGACGCCGGGCATCGCACGCGCCTCGTCGACGTGGATCGCGCCGATCAGCCCGTGGGCGACGTCGCTGCCGACGAACACGGCGTGCAGCGGTGCGTCGAACGCGAGGTCCGCGAGGTACTCCGCCGCGCCGGTGACGAGCACGGGGTCCTCCGTCCGCCGGACCCGCGTCCCGAGAATCGAGCCCGCCGGGCGTCCGGTGTCGTCGGATGTTGTGCTCACGCGGTTCAGTCGACCACGGCGATGTCGATCGTGAACGACGGCGTTGCGCTGCGGGTCAGCGCGCCGGACCCACCCGCGCACTGCGGCTGGCCGATGTTGTACAGCCCGTTCCTGTCGCCGGTGTTGAACGCCGTCAACGGTGGTGACGGCAGCTGGAAGTACATGACTTCCTCCTGGGCGACGACGTGGTCGAGGCCGACCATGTGGGCGATCTCGTGGAGGAACGTGTGGAGCAGCTCGTCGGTGGTGCTGAAGTCGTCCATGTCGGCGATCGCGTACCCACCCTTGACGATGTACTCCTTGCCGTTGATCAGCGTGACGTTGTTGCCGCTGCCGGGGCCGGCCCCGCCGATGCCGATCGCGGCGCCGGAGAGAATCGGGGTGAGCGATGCGTTCGAGAAGCCGAACACCGCTTTCGCCTGCCCGTTGGGGGTGTTCGCGTCGATCGAGTTCGTGTCGAGGCTCCCCGTCGCGTCGCCGATGTACTGGAAGTCGAATCCGCTCGCCGCTTCGACCTGGAGGATCGCGTCGTCGAGCACGGCCCGTTGTGCCGCCGTTGCGCCGCCGTTGGCGTTGATCGCGTACGTGATCGGGGCGCACGGATTCCATCCGAGGTACCCCTGGCCGTTCAAGGTGTACGGCGCCTGGGGCGAGGGGCTGCTGTACAGATAGTTGTAGTCGTCGTCGGCCGGCGGGATCGGGACGCCCGGGTTCGGTGGCGTGTACCCGTTGACGTCGATCACGAGGTCGACGTCGGCCCAGGTGAAGATGCACACCTCTCCGAGTGTGCCGATCCGCGCGAGCACCGCGTTCGCAGACACGCCGCCCGCGTCGTAGTTGACGTTCGCAGTGAGTGGCGGGGTGATGCCGCACGGGAACACGGTGAGGTAGCCGGGCGCGGCCGGTGCGACGGCGGCGACATTGAGGAACACGGCGGCTGCATCGGCGGGGACGCTGACGCCGGCGCGGCCGCGGATCTTCACCGCGGTGGTCGTGCCTCCCGTGAGGCGGCCGATGCCCTGGTACTTGCCGTCGGCCGTCGTGAAGCCCGGCCCGATCCGCGATTCGAGGGCGCGGCGAGGCGCGACCGACTGCGTGCCGGCGCCCGCCTCGGTGTACCCGGTGACGTCGACGACGAGGTCGGTCTGCGCCAAGGTGAAGATGCAGACCATGCCGCTCGCGTCCACTTTCGCGAACACGGCGTTCGCGCCGATGTCGTTGCCCTCGTAATTCACGTTCGCCGCCTTCGGTGGCGCGATGCCGCACGGGAACACGGTCAGGAAGCCCGGCCCTGACGGCGAGACCGCGACCACGTTGAGGTAGACCGCCTCGGCATCGGCGGGCACGCCGGTGCCCGCCCGGTCGGTCACCTTCAGCTGCTGGACCGTGCCGGCCGCGATGCGGCCGGTGCCCTCGAACTGGCCGTCGATCGTCGTGAAGTCCGGGTTGCCGGTGCGCGATTCGAGCACCCGGCCCGGCGAGATCGACTTCGTCCCGGCACCTGCCGGGGTGTAGCCGTTGACGTCGACGACGAGGTCGGTCTGCGCCAAGGTGAAGATGCAGACCATGCCCCCGGTGCCGACCTTGGCGAAGACGGCGTTCGCGGCGACATCGCCACCCTCGTAATTGACGTTCGCTGCGGTCGGTGGGCTGCCGGCGCCGCACGGATAGACCGTGAGGTAGCCCGGACCGGACGGCGACACGGCGGCAACGTTGAGGAAGACTGCCTCGGCGTTGCCGGGTACCCCGGCACGGTTCGTCACCTTGAACTGGCGGACCCCGCCGGCGGCGGTGCGGCCGACGCCCTGGAACTGGCTGTCGACGGTCTTGAAGTCGGGATCGCCGGACCGGGATTCGAGGATCCTGCTCGGGGGCAGTGACTGCACGGTCGGCGACGCGGCGCTCACCGTCGGGCCTGGTGACGGGGGTGTCGCGAGGGCCCCGAGCGCGACGAAACCGGCGACCGCGATGCCGCGGATCCGCCGTCGCGACCTGCTCACCGACCTCGTTGGCATCCGGTACACACTACGTGGGCAGTGTCCGAATCGCTGGGCACGCCGCGTCGCCGGGCGTGTCACATCTGGTGCCTGGCACCAGATGTGACAGCCTGGCCGCAACGGCGTTTTCAGTCGACGAAGGGGCCTGCGGTCGAGCCCGGTGCGGCGAGGCGGGGATCCAGCCGCTCGGTCGGTCGGGTGCGGCCGCGCCCCCGGAGCCTGTTGATCACACCCATCACCACCCCGATCGCGATGAGCGCCCCGATGTTCAACACCACGGTGGCGAGGAACGGCAGGAGGAACCCCTTGTCGGTCGCGTCGCCGTTGGGGCCCATGCAGTACAGGGTGAAGTTCGTCGTCGTCTCCCCGGGCTGCGTGCTGTAGGTGTCGCTGACGACGAAGGCGTCGGGCTGCGCGTCGCTGCAGAACAGCGGCGCGACGAGCTTGACCTCGCCGGGCCAGATCGCAACCGCGAGCAGCGTCGTCAGGATCGTCCCGCTGAACAGCAGTGCGACGATTGCCGCGATGACGCCGGCGAACCCGCTGGGACGGCTCACCTGCTTCGGGAGGACCAGCCTCGTCATTCGATGCCCTCCAGCTCACCGTCGGCGGTGAACCGCACCGTCGCGGTGCGGCGGTCGGACTCGACGTCGACGCTGAGCACGACGTCGCCGCCGGTTCCGCCGCGCGTCACCTCCACGCGATCGACGAAGGCGCCCTCGTCGCCGAACGCCGCGAGCGCTTCGGCGCCGATCTCGGCGATTCGGTCGAGCGCGACGTCGGCGAGATCGATGGCGAGGTCGTCGAGCGGGAGGTCACCTGCGTCCTGCAACGGCACAGCGGCAACGATCTCGCCGTCGCGGATCGAGATCGTGTCGACGAAGTCCTCGCGTTGCGGCTGTCGGACGACGACCGTGACCGACCGATCACCGGGCCGGGCGCGCAGCGACAACACCATCAGGTCGGTCCACGAGCGGGCGCCGAGTTCGGTGGCGACGACATCGAGTGACTCCGTGAGGAACTCGGCCGTGAGCCCGCCACCGCGGGCCTGCACCTCGGCGTCGAAGTCTTCCCGTGGCGTCGCGCCGATACACCCCGCGAGGACGACGACCAGCAGGCTCGTCGCAACGATTCGTGCGGCCCTGAGCACGTCCCGAGGGTAGCCAACCAGCGGCGACGCCGCCGCGAACGCGTCGATCGGGGGAGCGCCCGTCGCCTCGGCGGGCGGTGGCCGGACCCCGCCCGGTTCAAGATCATCACAAGATCCGCCGATCTTGTCCTAGGAAACGCGCTGATCCGCGTCGTATGGGGCGTGACGATGAATCTTGTTTGGACGGTCGACAGCTCGCCACCCCTCCCGGGCGGTGGCGAGCCCGACGCGTCGCCGGCCCTGCACGCGACGACGGATCGCGACGAGGGGATGCGCGCGCTCTACGCGCGCCGCCACGCGGACATGGTTCGCTTCGCCGCGTTCCTCACGGGGGACGTCACGACGGCGGAGGATGTCGCGCAGGAGGCGTTCGCTCGCGTGTTCGACGCCTGGGACCGCATCGACGACCTCGAACGGATCGACGCCTACCTGAAGTCGACCGTCGTCAACCTCGCGAATGGTGGACGCCGCAAACAGGGCGTCGCGGAGCGCTTCACGCCACCTCGGCTGCGGCTCGTGCCATCGGCCGAGGAGAACGCGCTCGGTCGAGTCGGTCGTGACGATGTCCTCGCCGCCGTGGCGGCCCTGCCACTGCGGCAGCGGGCGTGCGTCGTGATGCGGTACTGGATGCGGATGACCGAATCGGAGATCGCCGAGTCCCTCGAGCTCAGCGTCGGCTCCGTTCGGACGCACGTCAAGCGGGGGACCGAAACACTCAGGAAGCAGCTTGGAGACCAGCGATGAACGATTTCGACACACAGCTCACGGCACTGCTCGACGACACCGCCGCGCAGATCGACCCCCGTCCGAACTTCGATGCGGTGCGGTCGAACACGATGACGTTTCGGCCGGACCGCAGGGGCGGTCGGCGGTTTCCGCGATCCCTCGGCGTCGCTGCCGCGACGATCGCGTTGCTCGGTGGCGGCGTCGCGGCGTTCGACGCGCGCGGCGGCGGGCGACAGACCGTGTCGACGTCGTCCGACCCGACCGGGACCGTGACGGTCGAGACGACGCCGAAGACGACCGTCGCGGACGAAGAGCCGGTCGTCGACAAGGCGCCGATGCCGGTCGCCGACCCGGTCGAGACCGACAAAGTCCACGACGACGGCCCCGGAGACGACGCGGCCGTCGACTTCCCACGGTCGGCACACTTGGGCGCGTCCGAACTCACCGAAGGCACGATGGTGCAGAAGTTGCTCGGCCAGGCGGCGCCGGGCGAGACCATCAAGGCGCACAGCGAGTTCGGGTCGATCTACACCGTCGCCGACTCGGACGGCAAGTGGAAGCTCGTCCTCCGACTGACCGATGTTCCGGTGGGAACTGTTGTGCCGGTCCGCGTGACGTTCAGCCGTTCGCCGTCCGTCTTCGAGTTCGAGATCGAGCGGCACGAGCCGAAGGTCGAGGAGGATCCTGAGCCGGTCGTCACGACTCCGAAGCCGGCACCCGAACCGGTCGTCGAACCGAAGCCGCAGCCGCAGCCGAAGCCGCCGGTCGAGCCGACGCCGGTTGCCTTCACCGTCGACCTCGGCTGGTCGTACAACGACGACGTCTACATGAAGCAGGGCTTCCACGGATCGGCACCGGTCGGATCGGCCGTCAGCGTCAATTCGGAGTGGGGTGCCGTCCACGCGACTGCCGACGCCAAGGGAAATTGGGAGACACTGCTCAAGCTGACCGACGTCCCCGACGGCACGGTCGTGCATGTGTGGGTCGTGTCGAGTGCCAGTGATCACGTCGTCGAGTACGACCTCGTCCGCGATCGCCCGGACCCCGAGCCCGAGCCCGAGCCCGAGGCGAAGCCGTTCAAGGTCGAACTCGGTGCGTTCTACGACGGCGACGCCTACATGAAGCAGGGCTTCCACGGCACGGGGACACCCGGGAGCACGGTGCGGGCATCGTCTGACTTCGGTGCTGCCGAGACGGTCATCGGCCCGAAGGGCCATTGGGAGCTGCTGCTGAAGATGTACGACGTGCCCGGCGGAAGCTCCGTCGGCGTGCTCGTGACGAACAGTGCCAGCGACGCTGCCCACGACTTCACCGTCGTGCGGCCGGAGTCCGAGCCGGAGCCGATCGAGTTCACCGCCAACGCGGCGCTCACCGAATCCGACGCCGACCCGATGGTCAACGAGTACTGGGGTACGGCGCCCGCCGGCGCGGTGATCACGATCAGCAGCGCCTACGGCGACGGCCAGGTGACGGCCAACGGCGACGGCGTCTGGGATGCCCGGATCGAGTTCGCCTCGGTGCCGGTCGGCGAGACGTTCACGGTGAAGGTCAAGAGCTCGAAGAGCGGGACGTTCCACAGCTTCTCGTTCACCCGGGTCGACGCGTCGTCCTGACGTTTCGCCGGAGTTGTTGCCGGCCCGCCCGCGGTACGGCGTCGCTGGCTGCTCGCTAGCGTGACCGGACGTGCAGGAGATCGTCTTCGAGGACGTGACCAAGACATGGCCGGACGCGCCGGGCTCGCCGCCCGCGGTCGACCACCTCGACCTGACAGTGCGCGCCGGTGAGCTCGTGGGCCTCGTCGGCCCGTCGGGGTGCGGCAAGACGACCGTGCTGCGGATGCTCGGCGGGTTCGACGAGCCGACGTCGGGCCGGATCCTGCTCGGGGCGCGGGACATCACCGGGCTCGCGTCGCGCGAGCGCCACTTCGGGCTCGTGACCCAGCAGAACCAACTGCTGGGACACCTGTCGGCGGCCCGCAACATCAGCTTCCCGCTCGAGGTCCGCGCGGCGACGGGGACCGTCGGCGACATCGACCGGCGGCTGCATCGCGAGGCGTCGCGGCTCGACATCGAGCCGCTGCTCGAACGGCGACCCGGCCGCCTGTCGGAAGGGCAGCGCCGGCTCGTGCAGCTCGCCCGCGCGGTCATCGGCGCACCGGTCGCGCTGTTGATGGATGAGCCGCTTGCGTTCTTGGAGGACCAGGTTCGGCTGCGGCTGCGCAGCGAGATCGTCCGGGTCCACCAGGAACGCGGCCTGACGTCGCTGCTCGTCACCGCCAGCCAACACGATGCGATGGCGATGTGTGATCGCATCGCGGTGCTGTTCGACGGACAGCTGGAGCAGTACGCACCGCCTGCGGACCTGTACGACCGGCCAGCGACCGTTGCGGTCGCCCGGTTCTTCGGCGAGCCCGCGATGAACGTCGTGTCCGGGCAGGTCGAAGTGATCGGCGGTCTCCGCCGGATCTGGGTGCTCGGCACACCGGTCACCGTGCAGACGCCGGCGGTCGACGTCTACCACGGTCGCGAGGTGCTCGTCGGTGTGCGGCCGGAAGACCTCGTCGCCGGCGCCCCGGCGCGGGGCAGCGTCGAGGTGCGGGTCCGTGCGGTCGAGTCGGTGGGCTACCGGACGAAGGTCGAAGCGGTGGCCGGCGGTGTGCGGATCGACTGTGTGATCCCCGGGCGGGCGCCACCCGTCGGCACCGTCCTCGACCTGGCCGTGCCGGAGGACCGACTGCACCTGTTCGATCCGGCGACCGGGATGGCGATCTTCCACCCAGCCTCGTGAGCGGGACCGGCCGACCCGATGTCGGACGTGACCCTCTACGCTGGCTCGGGCATCACCGGCCTCTCTAGCTCAACGGTAGAGCAGTGGACTTTTAATCCATTGGTTCAGGGTTCGAGACCCTGGGGAGGCACTGGTGTCGGACACGTG
>JAHEKY010000120.1 GCA_024644465.1 Ilumatobacteraceae bacterium
GTGTCCTGCATCCGCTGCATCGGCACGTTGGCGATGACGTCCTTGCGGATCACGGTGTGCACGAGGGCGTCCGCGCCGACGCACAGCGAGTCGAGACCCGCGCACGGGACGGTGTCGCCGGCGGTGACGACCGATGCGCCCGCGTGGTCGAAGCGAAAGCCGACAGTGGGGTGCACCGGTTTGTGGTCGGTCGGCGCGCAGCTGATCTTCACCGCGCCGCCGAGGTCGATCTCGCCTGTCTCCACCTCGACCACATTGATGTTCGTGAACCCGTAGACCAGGTCCTCGTGGTGGTCGATGCGGTAGCCGATGTCCGGTTCCAGCGATGCCACGATGTGGTCGACGACGTGCTGCGTGCCGACCGGGCCGACGATCGTCAGTGGGGTCGGCTCGAAGGTCATCACCCAGCGCGTGGTGATCACGTCGTTGAGGTCGGTGATGTGGTCACTGTGGAGGTGCGTCAGCAGCACGGCGGACAGATTCGGGGCGCCGAGGCCGAGCGCCGCGAGCCGCATCAACACGCCGCGGCCGGCGTCGACGAGGTAGTGCTCGGCGTCGGCGCCGTCGCCCGCAGAGATCAACGTCGCCGGTCCGGCGCGATCGGGGCTCGGCATCGGGCTGCCGGTGCCGAGGAGCGTGATCGTGATCATTGGCGGCTCATCTCGGTTGCGGCCTCCGCCTCGAGGGCGTCGACGTCCTGCTTGCTGAGGAGTTGGATGACGACCTCGTGGAGCGTGCCCGCGAACGGGAACGGCGCGTCGTAGCGGTTCGAGACGGGCGAGCCGTGGTCGAAGCCGACGCTCGGGCCGACCGAGGACATCATCCGCATGAACAGCGGGAGGTCGACCGCACCGGCGGGCCGGCCGTCGACCTCGACGGACATCGAGCCGGCCATGCCGGCTCCGCGCCGGAACTTCGCCACGAGCGTCGCATCGCCCGGCGGGACCTCGACGTCGGATTCGAGGACCACGTGCTCGTCGAATGCGTTGTAGTCCACGACCAACCGGTCGTTCTGGACGAAGACGGACACACCCGAGTTCTCGGTGCCGGTGGCGAAGACCACGCCGTCGTCGCCCGCGGCGCGCGTGACGCGCGCCGTCAGATCGAACGCCCGGCCGCCGATCGCCGCCGACGCCTGGCCGGGCATCGGTGACATCGGCGGACGGTAGACGTAGCGCCGGTCGGGCGGGTGCGGCGAGTTCGGCCGGAAGTGGGCCCCGAACAGCTCGACCATCCGGTCGTCGAGCGGCAGTACACCGTGGCGCTCGGCCTCCTGCCACCACAGGTCGATCAGCTCGGCGAGCTTGTCGGGCTGCTGCTCGGCGAGGTCGTTGCACTCGGACCAGTCGTCGGTGAGGTGGTACAGCTCCCACTGCTCGGTGTCGTAGTCGGCGCCTGCGGTGTGTTTGCAGACCGCCTTCCACAGCGACGACCGGTCGCCCGCAACGAGCGCGCGGCTGCCCGCCATCTCGAAGTACTGCAACGTGTTCGCGGCCGGTGCAGCTGCGTCCGAGAGGATGCCGGCGAACGAGTGCCCGGTCACCGGCAACTGCTCGATACCGCGGTACTGATCGGGCGGGGTGATGCCGACGAGGTCGTAGATCGTCGGGACGACGTCGGCGACGTTGAC
Source organism: Ilumatobacteraceae bacterium (assembly GCA_024644465.1). GTDB lineage: Bacteria > Actinomycetota > Acidimicrobiia > Acidimicrobiales > Ilumatobacteraceae > Ilumatobacter_A. The sequence goes on from JAHEKY010000120.1 coordinate 1,631, forward strand.
GAACTGGTCGCGCATCGTGCCCGCCTGCTCGCCAGCGATACGGCCCGGCGCGTGGACGACCATCGGGACGTGGACGCCACCCTCGTGGGTGTTCTGCTTGTACCACTTGAACGGCGAGTTGCCGCACTGCGCCCAGCCCCACGGGTAGTTGGTGTGGCTGTGCGGCCCGCCGATGTCGTCGATCTTGGTGATCGCCTCGTCCGGTGTCTCGAAGATGCCGTTGAAGAACTTCATCTCGTGCATCACGCCGAACGGCCCACCCTCCTGGGAGGCGCCGTTGTCGGCGAGGACGATGACGACGGTGTCGTCGAGGTGGCCCATGTCGCGCAGGCCGTCGACGAGCCGGCCGATCTGGTCGTCGGTGTGGTCGAGGAACGCGGCGAACGCCTCCTGCAGCCGGCACGCGAGGGCGCGCTGGTTGTCGGGCAGGTCGTCCCATGCGTCGACACCGGGGTTGCGCGGCGCGAGCTGCGCGCCGTCTGGGATCACGCCCAGTTCGAGCTGCCGTTCGAACCACCGCCGGCGCACGACGTCCCATCCCTCGTCGTACTTCCCGCGGTACTTCTCGAGATAGCGCGCCGGCGCCTGGTGGGGAGCATGCGTCGCGCCGAACGGCACGTAGGCGAAGAACGGACGATCGGGGCGGACGCCCTTCGAGTCCGAGACCATCTTCAGCAGCTGGTCGATCAGGTCTTCGGAGACGTGATAGCCGTCCTCGGGCCCGGCCGGCGGCGAGATCGGGTGGTTGTCGCACACCAGCTCGGGGTGGAACTGGTCGGTCTCACCTTCGAGGAACCCGTAGAAGCGGTCGAAGCCGCGGGCGAGCGGCCACTGGTCGAACGGTCCCGCGGCGGAGCACTGCTCCATCGGTGCGAGGTGCCATTTGCCGACGCAGAACGTCGCGTAGCCCTCCTCACGCAGCACCTCGGCGACGGTTGCCGCGTGGTTGCTGATGTGGCCGAGCTGGTTGGGGAAGCCGGTGCGGAAATTCGACACGGCGCGCATCCCGACCGCGTGCTGGGAACGGCCGGTGAGCAGCGACGCCCGCGTCGGCGAGCACAGCGGCGTCACGTGGAAGTTCGTGAACTGGACCCCGCCGGCGGCGAGCGCATCGACGTGCGGCGTGTCGATGTCGGACCCGTAGCAGCCGAACTGGGCGAAGCCGGTGTCGTCGAGCAGCACGAGCACGACATTCGGTGCGTTCGCGCCGGGGTGCGGCGGCTCGTCGAACCATGGCTCCGAGTCGGCGACGGTGCGGCCGATCGTGCCCTCGAACCTGGATGATCGGGTCATCGTGTTTCCTCCTCGGGTTCGGTCCAGCTGGTCAGGAGCGCGGCGACGGCGGCGGTCCACGTGCGGGCGATCTGACGCGAGGTGCGCCCGTGGGCGGCGCTCATCACCTCGAACGCTTCGGGTGAGGTCGACGCGTCGACGATCGCCACGAGGTTCGCCGCCTCCGACGGTGTGAGCCGGCGGACTTCGGAGGCGAACGTCCGGCGGGTCTGGTCGGCGAGCCGCGACCGCATCCGGCCGACACCATCCGCCATCGGTTGATAGTCGAGGGCGCGCTGGCGGGCAATGTGCATCAGCGGGCCGGCGGCCGTGTACAGGTCGACGCGCGCTCGCACGAGTTCGCCGATGCGTTCAGCGCGCGGGGCACCGGTGTCGACGGTCATCTCGAGCAGATGGCTGAAACGGTGCTGGAACGTGTCGAACGCCTGCCGCTGCATGTCGGGCAGGCCGTCGAAGTTGCGGAAGATCGACGAGACGGACACGCCGGCGCGAGCGGCGACGTCTTCGACCGTCGGCGGCACTTTGCCGTCGTTGACGACGTCGAACACCGCGTCGATCACTGCGGCGCGGCTGCGCTCCCGGCGGGCCCTCCGCCCGTCGATCGGCGTGTCGCCGTCCGGTTCGCTCATCGGATCATCGTTCGCCATGGGGTCACCGTAGCGGAGAATCCAAAACAATTGCGAGTCGGACTCCCAGAACTGTGCCGGGAACACCGCGAGCTGCCGACCGGTTGCAGCACGACATGACCACGAACGTGCCGCTGTCGGTGCTCGACCTCGCACCGGTCCCCGCCGGTACGCCCGCCGCCGATGCGCTCCGGAACTCGATCGACCTGGCGGTGCTCGTCGAGCATTTGGGCTACCGGCGGCACTGGGTGGCAGAGCATCACAACTTCGCCGGCATCGCCAGCTCAGCGCCCGCCGTTCTGATGGCGCACCTCGCCACGGCGACCACGACGCTGCGGGTCGGATCGGGCGGCGTGATGCTGCCGAACCACGCGTCGCTCGCCGTCGCAGAGCAGTTCGGCATGTTGGAGGCACTCCACCCCGGCCGGATCGACCTCGGCCTCGGCCGGGCGCCCGGCACCGACCCGAACACCGCCGCCGCGCTGCGACGCGGACCGTCGACGGCCGATGACTTCCCGCGTCAGCTCGGTGAGCTGCTCGCGTACTTCGAGGGCACGCATCCGACGATCACCGCGACACCCGCGCGCGGCTACCGGCCGGCGCTGTGGATGCTCGGCTCGAGCGACTACAGCGCGCAGGTCGCCGGCCATCTCGGCATCCCGTTCTCGTTCGCCCACCACTTCGCGTCGACGAACACCGCGGCCGCGCTGGCGGTGTACCGAGACACGTTCCGTCCGTCGGCGTGGCTGGAGCAGCCGTACTCGATGATCGGTGTCGGCGTGGTCTGCGCCGACACCGACGAGCAGGCGGAGTTCCTCGCCGGGCCGAGCGCACTGTCGTTCGTGCGGCTGCGCACCGGCCGCCCGACGCAGATGGTGACGCCGGAGGAGGTCGCGGCGTACGAGTGGACCCCGATGGAGGCGGACCTGCGCCGACAGTGGGCAGGGCCGACCGTGCGCGGCGATGCGACGTCGGTACGAGTCCAACTCGACGGTCTCGCCCAGCGATTCGCCGTCGACGAACTGATGGTCACGACGATGGTCCACGACCACGCCGATCGGCGACGGTCGTACGAACTCGTCGCCGACGCGTGGGGCCTGGCGCCACCGGCGGCCGCCTGATCTTCGTGCGCCCCGAATATCCCTTGACCTTCCATCCGGCTGGAAGGTGTAGGACGGGAACATGAACATGACACGCAGCCACATCCACCACGGTGGCGACGCCACCGACGAGCACGGCGGTCACGACAAGCACGCCGGTCACGACAAGCACGCCGGCCACGATCCGGACATGTTCCGGCGCGCGTTCTGGCGCAACTTGATCCTCGCGATTCCGGTCCTGGTCGCGTCGTCACAGATCCAGGAGTGGTTCGGCTACTCGCTCGACGCAGGTTGGGTCGAGTGGGTACCACCGGTGCTCGGCTCGGTGATCTATCTGTGGGGCGGCAAGCCCTTCCTCATCGGTGCGCTCGCCGAAGTGCGCAACCGGCAACCGGGAATGATGCTGCTGATCGCACTCGCGATCAGCGTCGCCTACGGGTCCTCGCTCGCCGGCTCGCTCGGGTGGGGTGACCTCGACTTCTGGTGGGAACTCGCCGCGCTGATCGTGATCATGCTGCTCGGCCACTGGCAGGAGATGAAGGCGATCAGCCAGGCCCGAGGAGCGCTGGCGGCGCTCGCCGAACTGCTGCCCGACCGCGCCGAACGGATCGTCGACGGCGAACCGGTCGATGTCGCGATCGCCGACCTCGTTGCCGGCAACGTCGTCCTCGTGCGACCCGGCGGACGCGTGCCGGCCGATGGCGAGATCGTCGGCGGCGGTGCGGCACTCGACGAGTCGATGATCACGGGCGAGTCCCGCCCGGTCGACCGCGTCGAGGGCGACCGAGTGGTCGCCGGCACGGTCTCGACCGACCGGGCGATCCGGGTCCGCGTCACGGCAACCGGCGACGACACGACGCTCGCGGGCATCCAGCGGATGGTCGCCGAGGCACAGCAGTCGGCGTCGCGCACGCAAGCGTTGGCGGATCGTGCAGCCGCAGCGCTGTTCTACCTGGCGACCGGTGCCGCGATCGTCACGCTCGCGGCCTGGATGATCGTCGGGGACGCGTCGAACGGGGTCATCCGGACGGTCACGGTCCTCGTGATCGCCTGCCCCCACGCACTCGGTCTCGCGATCCCGCTCGTGATCTCGATCTCGACGGCGACGTCGGCACGCGCCGGCATCCTCGTCAAAGATCGGCTCGCGTTGGAACGGATGCGGACGATCGACGCCGTGCTCTTCGACAAGACCGGCACGCTCACGAAGGGCAACCACGCCGTCGTCGATCACGTCGCGGTCGACGGCTGGGACGCCGACACGATGATCCGTCTCGCCGCCGCAGCGGAAGGTGACAGCGAGCATCCGATCGCACGGGCGATCGTCACGCTGGGCAACGAGCTGGGCGGGGTACCGGCCGCCGAGGACTTCGAGGCGATCACCGGGCGTGGGATCACCGCGCGCGTCGACGGTCGTCACATCGCGGTCGGCGGGCCGGCACTGCTCGGGCACCTCGGTCTCAACGAGCCCGCAGAGCTGGCCGATCGGATCGAGGCGTGGCGCACGAGCGGGGGTGCCGTGCTGTTCGTCGTCGGCGACGGTGTCGTCATCGGTGCGGTCACGGTCGCCGACCAGATCCGGCCCGAGTCCCGTGACGCGGTCGAGGCACTGCACGCACGCGGCAAGCGGGTTCTGATGATCACCGGCGATGCCCGGCAGGTCGCGAACGCCGTCGCCGAGGAGTTGGGCGTCGACGAGGTCCTCGCCGAAGTCCTGCCGGAGGACAAGGACTCCGAGGTCGCCGAGTTGCAGGCACGCGGCCTGCGGGTCGCGATGATCGGTGACGGCGTCAACGATGCGCCGGCGCTCGCCCGCGCGGACGTCGGCATCGCGATCGGTGCGGGGACCGACGTGGCGATCGAGTCGGCCGGTGTCGTGCTGGCGTCGTCGGACCCGCGTGCGGTCACCGGGGTGATCGACCTGTCGACGGCGAGCTACCGCAAGATGGTGCAGAACCTCGTCTGGGCGACCGCGTACAACCTGGTCGCGATTCCCGTCGCCGCCGGCGCGTTCGCGTTCGCCGGTCTCACACTGCCGCCGGCCGCCGCAGCCGTTGCGATGAGCCTCTCCACGATCATCGTGGCCGCCAACGCCCAGCTGTTGCGGCGGCTCGACCTCCGGCCCGCGCCGCTGACCTCCTGAGCGGCCCGAACGCCGACGGGTTCAGCCGTCGAAGAGTGAGCGCTCGATCTCGCCGCCCGTCCAGGGCGGCTTGATGCGGCGGAGGCGCTCCGCGGTCAGGAACTGCCGGCGCAGCTCGGGGCCCATCACCTCGTACGGCGACACCTGCGATTCGTGGGTCGCGATCGCCCGCTCTCGCAGGTCGAGGAGGTCGGTCGTGTCGATGATCGTCGTCACTTCGGACTCCGGCGTGCCGAGTTCGCCGAGCGCGAGGTGCGCGGCGTCCGGCTTCTTCGCTTGCAGCTCCTCGACCCACCGGCGCATCAGCAGCTGCGGCAGGCAGTGCAGGTAGAGCCGGTCGACGGTCCACGATGCACACTCGACGGCGCGTTCGGTCGCATCGCGCATCCGGAGATGGTCGCGGTGGCCGTCGCTGCCGTCGAGCGTGACGACGACGTGCGGCCGGTACCGGTCGATCATCTGGACGACATCGGCGACGACGGCGTCGAGCGGTGCGGCCGCGAGCGCGCCGGGCGCCGGATCGCCGTCCATCCCCGAGTCGAACCAGTCGAGCAGCACGAGTGCCGAGACGCCGAGCAGCTCGGCCGCCGCCGCGAGTTCTCGGGCGCGGACCTCCCCGAGGTCGGCGTCGTCGAAGCCGCGCCCGGGCGCAGGGGAACCTGCCTCGCCGTGTGTCGCGCAGAGCACGGTGACGTCGACCCCGCGCGCCGCGGCGTGTGCGAGCAGCGACCCGCATCCGAACGTCTCGTCGTCCGGATGCGCCACGGTGACCAGCATCCGTGTTGGCTCCACCAGCCCTCCCAGGCGTGCTCTTCCATCCCTCCCAGGACGTCTTCGGCCATGTTGGCATCATCCGCGGGTGCGCGCACAGTCGGCGCGCAGGTGAGGGCTGGGACTCGAACGTGCTCGAAACGGGTCAGGGGCAGGTCGCGAAGGCGTCCGTGTCGGTGACCGCCGGGAACACGCCCACCGTCGAGTCGTCGTACGCCTTGGTCTCGCCCGAGACGGTGTCGGTGATCTTCAGGTCGTACTCGACGCTCGGGAGCGTTTCGGCGAAGACCCAGAAGGTTTCGTTGAAGCCGCAGCCGTTGATGACTCGGACCTCACCGGCTTCGTCCCCGCTGCCCAAGACGACCGTGTCGTCGAACGGTGACTCGGCCACC
>JAHEKY010000003.1 GCA_024644465.1 Ilumatobacteraceae bacterium
GCAGCGGCGAGGGTGATGGAACGACGGCGGGCCATCAGTCGACCAGTTCCGTCGCCATCAGCTCGATGACGAACCGTGCGCCGGGCTGACCGTCGAGGCGATCCTCGACCCAGACGCGCCCGCCGTGCATCCTCACGTGCTCGTCGACCAACGAGAGGCCGAGCCCTGCTCCCTCGCTGCCGGTGCGACGCCCCGCCCCGCCGCCGCGGGCGAACCGCTCGAAGACCAGATCGCGTTCCTCGACCGGCACGCCGGGGCCGTGATCGACCACGGCGATCTGGATGTGGGACATCGGCTCGTCGTCGGCGTCCACGACGCGGATGTGGATCTCCGGTTTGCCGCCGCCGTATGCGATCGCGTTGTCGATCAGGTTTGCGATCACGCGGGCGAGACGCCGCTTGTCGCCCCTGATCAACGCCCGCTCGGATCGCTCGGAGACGTGCAGGGTCAGGTCGGGTGCCGCGCTGACCGCCACCGCCTGGCGGACGAACTCGGTCGCGAGCAGCTCTTCGAGGTGGAGGCGGATCGCGCCGGCGTCGAACCGCGAGATCTCGAGCAGGTCCTCCACGAGCCCCTGGAAACGCACGACGTCACCGGACAGCAGGTCGAGCGCCGCTCGCGCCCGATCCGGCAGCTCGTCGCGGCGCGCTTCCATCACCTCGACCGACGCGGACAGCGTCATCAGCGGCGAGCGCAGTTCGTGGCTGACGTCGGACGCGAAGCGGGCGTCGCGCTCGACGCGTTGCTGCAGTGCCTCGGCCATGTCGTTGAACGAGTCGGTGAGCACACCGAGGTCGGGATCCTCGGTCGTCTCGAGTCGCGTGTCGAGACGACCGCCGGCGATCGCCGACGCGGCCTGGGCGGCCGTCGACAGCGGGCGTACCGCGCGCCGCGCCGAGAAGATGCCGAGCAGCACGCCGAGCCCGGTCGTGATCGCGGCGGCGAGGATCAGCGCCAGTCGCACGCTGTTGAGCGTCGAAACCTGGTCCTCGAGGCTGGTGAACTGGAAGTACGCGCCGACCCCCGGGACCTCCCACCCGACGAGGATGTTCAGCTCGTCGCCGACGCGCACGACCTGCTGGGACGGGATTCCCCGCTCGAGCACGTTCTCGACGATCTCGGGTGGCAGGTTCGTCTCGACGTACGGCGTGACACCACCGAACCACTGGTCCTGATAGCGGATGAGATAGCGCTGCACGCCGATGCTGTTCAGCGAGTCGCCGGCCGGTTGCGCGGTCGGCGGGTTGGACCGCAGGTTGCTCTCCACGCTCTGCGCGTTGCGCAGCGATGTCTTCACGGCCGCTTCCTCGGCCTGGCGAACGAGGTTGTTCTGCGTCAGCCCGTATGTCGTCAGCGCGAGGAAGACCGACAGCGCGATCGAACCGAGCGTGATCGTCAGCAGGATCCGGCGCCGAAGGCCGAGTGCGGCCGGGCGGGACCGGCGGAGCAGGCGACGGATCGAGCCGCCGGTGGTCACGTCTGGAGCCGATATCCCAGCCCGCGAACCGTGACGACGTGCCGCGGGTTGGCCGCGTCGCTTTCGACCTTGGTGCGCAGGCGCCTGATGTGAACGTCGACGAGACGACCGTCGCCGAAGTAGTCGTATCCCCACACCTTGTCGAGCAGCGCCTCCCGGCTGAGAACCTTGCCCGGGCTCTCCGCGAGTTCACACAGCAGCCGGAACTCGGTCTTGGTCAGGTGCACCTCGTCGCCGTCGCGGAGCACCTTGCCCTCGTCGGGGATCAGTTCGAGATCGCCGAAGACGAGCCGCGCGTGGCCCGGAGCGCTCGGTCGGATCCGGCGCAGCAGCGCTCGGATGCGGGCGGACAACTCTTTCGGTGCGAACGGCTTCGTCAGGTAGTCGTCGGCGCCCGCCTCGAGACCGGCGACGACGTCGTGGGTGTCGTTGCGTGCGGTGACCATCACGACCGGCACGTCACTCGTCTTGCGCAGCGTCCGGCACAACTCGAAGCCGTCGATGCCGGGCAGCATGATGTCGATCAGCACGACGTCGGGGTTCGATCGGTTGAACTTGTCGATCGCCTCCTCACCGCTCTCGGCCTCGTCGACGATCCATCCCTCGTCTTCCAGTGCGAGCTTCACTGCCGAGCGGATGCGTTCGTCGTCTTCGACGGCCAGGATGCGAGTTCCCACGGCCCCCATGATGCCGCAAATCCTCCCTGCGTGACGCGCATGGTCCCGCCAACTGGACGAAAAGTCAGCGGGTGGCGTCGCGAAGCGCGTCCCGCAGCAGGTCATGCACCGCTGGTGCGGCGACGATCACCGCACCCTCGCGGACGTCGCGACCGTCGAAATCGGATGCCCGCGCGCCGGCCTCGGTGGCGATCAGGAGGCCTGCTGCGACGTCCCACGAATTGAGGTGTTCCTCGAAGTATGCGTCGAGACGCGCGCAGGCGACGTAGCACAGGTCGAGTGCCGCCGACCCGAGGCGACGGATGTCGCGGAACTCCGGCAGCAGCACGGTCAGCCGCTCGGCCTGCGCGCCACGCCGGTCGCGCAGATAGCTGAATCCGGTGCCGACGAGCGCGACGTCGAGCGCGGCCACGTCCGAGGCGCGGATCGTTTCGCCGTTCAACGTCGCGCCGTGGCCGCGCGCGGCCGAGAACAGCTCGTCGGTGACCGGGGCGTACACGGCACCGCTGATCGAGCCCTGCTCGTCGACGGCGGCGATGCTCGTGCACCACGCCGGCTGGTCGTAGAGGAAGTTCGCGGTGCCGTCGATCGGGTCGATGTGCCATGCGATCCCGCTCGTGCCGTCGTCCGCGGTGCCTTCCTCGCCGACGATCGCATCGTCGGGCCGCCGCGCGCGTAGCGCCCGCACGATCAACTCCTCGGCCGCCCGATCGAACTCGGTGACCGGGTCGGTCGCGCTCGACTTCGTTCCGTGAGAGGGCTGCGCGCCGCGCGGGACGCTGCGCCGGCCGGAGAGCGCGACCGCGCCTGCCGCGGTGGCCAGTTCCTCCGCGAGCTGCCGCAACTCGACGGCGAGTTCGGGTGCCCCGCTCTTGTCCGGGCTCACCGCGGTGCGTGCCCGGCGCTCGTGCGGCCCTCGACCTCGCGCCATTCGCCGAGGGCGCGCATCACGAGGACGGCGACGATCGCCATCCCGCCGGCGGCGATGACGGCACCCGTCAGGAGGCCCAACCCGAGCGGCAGCGCACAGTCACCCTCGCACTGCAGCGAGATCAGCGAGTACCCGATCAGCCCGCCGGCGAGCCCGCTGAGGCAGATCGCGACGAACGCCCCGATCCGCACGCCCACCGACGGCAGCGCAGAGAGCGGTCGGGAGGGAGACGGCGAGTCGGTCATCGGCGCCACAGCGTAACTTGGCCCTCGATGAGCCCGTCATCGACCGAGCCGCGACCGGCGCGCACGATCCTGCACGCCGACATGGACGCGTTCTTCGTGTCGGTCGAACTGCGCCGTCGCCCCGAACTCGCGGGCAAGCCGGTGGTCGTCGGGGGGACCGGCAACCGAGGAGTCGTCGCAGCCGCCTCGTACGAGGCGCGGCGCTTCGGCGTCCATTCGGCGCTGCCCTCGTCCGTCGCTCGCCGCCGCTGCCCACATGCCGTGTTCCTCCCCGGCGACCACGCCCTGTACGGCGCGGTGAGCGCGCAGGTGCGCGAGATCTTCGACCGCTACACGCCGCTCGTCGAACCGCTGTCGCTCGACGAGGCGTTCCTCGACGTGACCGGGTCGCAGCGTCTCTTCGGGCCCGGCGCCGAGATCGCCGCACAGATCCGCGCCGCGGTGCGCGACGAGCTGGACCTCGGATGCTGCATCGGTGTCGCTCGCAACAAGTTCCTCGCGAAGTTGGCGTCCGTGGAAGCGAAGCCCGTGGCCCGCCCCGACCGGATCGACCCCGGCCTCGGCGTGAAGGTCGTCGAGGCCGGATCCGAGCAGACGTTCCTCGACCCGCTGCCGGTCCAGCGGCTGTGGGGGGTCGGGCCGGCGACGCTCGAGAAACTGCACCGCCTCGGCGTCGTCAGAGTCGCCGACCTCCACGTCGTCGATCGCACCGCGCTCCAGTCCACCCTCGGCGCGAACCAGGCCGGGCACCTCCTCGCGCTGGCGGTCGGTGACGACGACCGACCGGTCGAACCCGAGCGGGAGGCGAAGTCGATCGGCCACGAGGAGACGTATCCGCACGACAAGCACACGGCCGTGGAACTCGACCGGGAGCTCGTACGCCTCGCGGACGCCGTGGCCCAGCGCCTCAGGGCGCAGGGACTCGGGGCCCGCACGATCACGATGAAGGTCCGGTTCGCGGGGTTCGTCACGATCACCCGGTCGGTGACGACCGCCGATGCGGTCGATCTCGCACCGGACATTCTCGGGCTGCTCCGGCCCGTTCTGGAGACGATCGACCCGACGCCCGGCGTGCGCCTGCTCGGCGTGAGCGGGTCGAACCTGACGACGCCGTCACACCAGCTCAGCTTCGACGACGTGCTCGACGCCGGGCCGGACTGGAGCGCTGCGACGTCTGCGCTCGACGAGATCAGGGGCCGGTTCGGCGCCGACTCGATCGGCCCGGCCAGCTCACTCGACGGCCGGGGGCTGAACGTCGTGACCCGTGGCGGGCAGCAGTGGGGCCCGGATGACGAGCGGTGATCACCGGCGGATTTTTCGTCTCCGTTGGATCTCCCGCGTTGATGGACCCTTGAGAACGTGCGATGATGATGGCGTGCCGCTCTCCGAGAACGAACAGCGCATTCTTCGCCAGATCGAAGAGGAACTCCAACAGGATCCCACGTTTGCGCAGCGCGGGTACCGCGTCTCGCGCCGCCGCTCGGCGCTGATGGGGCTCGGCCTGCTCGCCGGGATGGCGCTGACGATCGGTGGTCTCGCCGTCAGCTTCCTCCTGGCGTTCGTCGGTTTCGTGATCGTGCTCGTGATGGCCGTGCTGCTCGAATCCGAGCTGCGACTGCTCGGCCGGGATCGTTTGGGCCAGCTGCCGATCTCGGCGTGGCTCAGCGGCGGGCGCCGTCCTGACGCGGAGTCCGACAGCGTCGACGACCACTGACCCGCCGCCCGGGTGCAGCGTGACGGGGGCTCGACCGTCCCACCGTCTGAGCGGTCTCAGCCGAACCGCGTGAAGTAGCGGCGGATCCTGCGCAGCGGCGAGATCGACTCACCGACGGCGCGTTCGATCTGGCGGCACCAGTGCTCGCATTCGTCGATCCGCAACCGGCCACGCTGGTTCGGTTGCCCAATGGTGGACGGTGCGACGTCGTCGCCGTCGCCGGGCGCATACGTCACCGTCGTCAACGCTTCGGCGAGCGACGAGATCGGGCGGGCGATGATCGGGAACTTCGCCGCCGCCGCCGATGCGTGCTCCGCAGGGGTCAACGACGAGCGGGCCCGGACGCCGACTTCCGCGAGCGCGTCGATCGAACGTCGCCAGAGCATCGCGACGGCGCCGGACTCGTCGGTTGCTTCCTTGCGGCGCCGCCACCTGCGAACGAGCGCCGGTCCGACCAGCACGGCGAGTGCGGCGATCGCGAGGACGACGACCCGCCAGGGGAACGACCTGCCCGTCGCCGGCGGTGGGGCGTCGTCGTCGGTGGTGACCGTCTGATCGACGCCGGCCGGAATGTTCGGTCCGTCGGTGTCGTTCGCGTCGACCGCGATCGTCGACGTCGGCGCCGTGTCGGAGTTCTCCTCCGGCTGGGCCGGCTCGGGGCGGGGGGCGTCGGGATCGACCCCTGAGACGTCCTGTTCGGGGGCGACGTTCGTGTAGTTCTCCGAACCCGGTGCGCCGCGTCCCGGCGTCGGCTCGAACGGCACCCACCCGAGGCCGCTGAACCACACCTCCGGCCAGGCGTGGGCGTTCTTGCCGAGCACCGAGTACCCGGTGCCGTTGAAGTTGCCGGGGGTGAACCCGACCGCGACGCGCGCCGGGATGCCGAGCGTGCGCATCATCGCGGCGTACGTGCCGGAGAACTGCTCGCAATACCCGACGCGATCGCGCAGGAATCCCTCGATCGCGTTCGAGCTGTGCCCGGCCTGGACCTCGAGGCTGTAGTCGAACTCGCTGCGGAACCAGTTCTGCAGTGTCAGCGCGATCTCGTAGCTCGTCGTCGCACCGTCGGTGACCTCGGCAGCGAGGCGGCCGACCGAGGGCGGGAAGTTCTCCGGCAGTTCGAGGTAGATCGGGTCGCCGACTCCGGACGACCCGGCGGCCTGGAGTTGGGCGACGTCGAAGCGCGGTGCCGCCGAGACGACCTCGAACGTGTCGCCGGGTTCGAGCTCACCTTCGATCTTCAGCAACGTCGAGGAGTCCTCGTTCCACCGCAGCTCGTCCTGTGGCGTCACGGTGATCAGGTCGGCGGCCGTTGGCACGAACTTGTCGCCGAGATTGCTGATGCGGATCGTCTGACGCAGCGGGTCCGAGCCGGCCCGCGCGTCGGACAGCGTGCCACCGGCGCCGGTCAGTGACCGTTCCGGAAGACCCCACCGCGTCCCGTCGAACCGCGGCAGCGCCGACAACCGCCAGTACGACTCGAAGTCCGCCTCGACGACGAACAGTTCCGTGTTGGAGCGGTTGGTCAGCCGCGAGCGGATGTCGACGAGCGGGCTGACGACGTTGGTGACGCTGCCGCCGTTGCCGCCGCGGGTCTCGTAGATCGGAGCCGAGTCCGCGCCCGGGAGTCGCGGGCCGACGTAGCCGGCGGTGATCGCGACGAGCGCGGCGGTTCCGATCGCCGCCGGGAGGATCAACCTGCTCGGTGAGCGTTCGCGCCCGATCGCGGTCGGACGACGTGGGGAGTGGAACGCGCGGAGGGCGACGGTCGCGATGACACCGGACGCGATGAGCAGCAACGTCAGCGAGATCCGGCTGCGTTCGTAGCCGAGCGCGGCGATGAACACGAACAACACCCCACCGGGCACGAGCGCCTCCGCCCGGGCGAAAGCACGGAACGCGAACGTGTCGGACAGCACGATCGTCAGCCCGATCCCGATCGCCGCGAGCACGTCCCACCCGCCGGCGTAGATCACCGGCGCAACCGCGCCGCGGAACTGCGATCGGACGAGATCGATCTCGGCCTGGAACAAGTCGAGCGTCTCGCCGGTCGGCAGCAGCAGCGAGTAGGAGTCGCGGTAGTAGACGAACCCGACGAGCCACACGAGCGCCGCGGTGAGGACGGGGACTGCGAGCCATCCGGGTACCCGCAGACGGCGAAGTACGAAGCCGGCGCCGTGGCCGACCACCGCGAGCACGAGGAAGTCGTCGAGGAACTGCCATCCCGCGAACACCCGCGTGTAGCCGATCGCGACGGCGATCGTGAACGTCGTCAGCGCCGCAACGGCGATCAGCTCCCTCGACAGCAGCGGGTCGACGATCGGACGTGCGGTGGGCGGAGCCGCACGGGGCGGCGGCGGCGCCGCCTGCGGACGCCAGTCGCTCGCGGGGCCCGGCCGCGTGGGCGCGTCGGTCATCGTCATCGCGCACCTCCGCTCTCGGCCGGCTGGGGCCGCGGCCGACCGGTCTCACGGCTGCTGCGCGCCAGCCCGTTGAGTGTGCGCCAGGACTCGACGAACTCGTCCTCGGTGCGTGCCGAGACACCGACGCCGGCGCGCGCCCGCTCGTCGGACGTCACGCTGAGGGCGGTGAGTGTCGGGTCGACGATCGCCTGCATCGTCCGCCAGGCCCCGCTCTGGTGCGTGCCGGTGACGAGGATCATCAGGCCGAGCCCTTCTCCGGGATCTCGATCGAGCACACCCAGCGGCTCGGTGCTCGGTTCGATCCGGGCGAGCACCTTCAGCGTGTTCGCGCCCGCCTCCGGGCCGCGCAGGTCGATCCCGCCGGAGGTGACGAAGCGGGTCGTCAACCCCGCCTGTTCGGAGCTGTGCACCAGGCTCGCGGCCGCGGTGACCGCTCGTTCGAAACTCGCCGACTCGAGATAGGACGTCGGGTCGGCATCGAAGATCACCGTGCACCGACGGACGCCTTCGACCGTGTGCTCCTTGACCAGCAGATCCAACGATCGGGCCGACGACTTCCAGTCGATCGACCGTGGCTCGTCACCGTCGACGTACAGCCGCAGGCCGTGGAACTCGCCGGGACCGAGCCGGCGCGCCTGGACGAGCAGGTGGCGGCCGAGTACGCCCTGGCCGAGCAGCGGCATCGGCAGGAGGAACGTCTTCGGGGCGACCGTGACCGTGTCCAGGTCGGCGACGACGTGCCGGGAACAGGCGATGCCGAGCGGGTCAAACGTCTCGACGAGCAGCGGGCCGAGCTGGACGATGCCGCGTGCGGTCGTCGGCAACTGATAGCCGGCTGACGACCGCGTGCCGGGCGCGAGGGGTGCGACCGACAGGCGCGCGAGATGATCCGGGGCGTTCGCCCGGCGTACCCGTTCCGCCAGCTCGAACGAAGTCGAACGGACCGTGCTGCGGTGCGCGAGCCGCAGGTCGACACGTCCGGTGTCGCCCGCCACGAGCACGGTCGGATGGACCCACCGGATCGCGCTGATCTGCGGACGCCTGACCCGCACGAAGACGACTGCCCACACCGCGGCCGCGAGGAACGCCGTGCCGATGACGAAGAGCTCGATGACGCCGAAGACGCGTCCGACCGCGATCGCCAGGAACCCGGCGACGACGCTCGTCACGCCCTGCCGCGTCAGCATTTCATCGGGCGACCGGCACGGGTACGGCTTCGAACAACTCGCGTACCGCATCCTCCGGTGACAAATGGGCGCCCCGGTCGGTGCGCACCATGATGCGGTGCGAGAGCGTCGCCAGCCCGACCGCTTTCACGTCGTCCGGGGTGGCGTAGTTGCGGCCCCGTGCGGCCGCGTGGGCGCGCGTCGACGCGGCCAGCTGCAACGTCGCGCGAGGCGACAGACCGAGCTCGATGCCCGGGTGCCGCCGGCTCGCCTCGGAGATGTCGACCAGGTAGGACTTCAATGCGCCGGCGACGTAGACGGTGCGCACCGCAGCGATCATCCCGTTGATCTCCTCCGCGGAGACCACCGGGCTGAGCGTGCGCAGCACGTTCGCCGACCCGAGGTCGTCGAGCATCTCGATCTCCGCGGTGCGGCCGGGGTAGCCGATCGAGATCCGCAGCAGGAAACGGTCGAGTTGGCTCTCCGGCAGGCGGTACGTGCCCTCCTGGTCGACCGGGTTCTGGGTGGCGATCACCATGAACGGCGGCGCGAGCTCGCGGCTGACCGCATCGACGGTGACCTGACGCTCTTCCATCGCCTCGAGCAGTGCCGACTGGGTCTTCGGGGAGGCCCGGTTGATCTCGTCGGCGAGCACGATGTTCGCGAACAGCGGGCCCGGCTCGAAGCGGAACTTCTCGGTAGAGCGCTGATAGATGCTGACCCCGACGAGGTCGGTCGGCAGTAGGTCGGGTGTGAACTGGACTCGCTTCCACGTGCAGTCGACCGACGCCGACAGCGCCTTGGCGAGGCTCGTCTTGCCGACGCCGGGAACGTCCTCGACGAGGAGGTGGCCCTCGGCGAGCATGCACATGATCGCGAGCTCGATCGATTCGATCTTGCCGTGGATGACGAGCGCGATGTTCGCCGCGATCGCATCGAACAGTGCTGCGAAGCCGCGTGGTGCGATGTCGATCGCACCCTCGGTGGCGCCATCACCCGTGTCGGCACCCGTGCCGGTCTCGAAGCGTTCGGAGACGCGTCGTGCCGCCGGCCCGGTCGTCGGTGTTCCGTCCTCGTCAAGATCCATCGTCACCTCGCGAAGGGTAGATGCAAACGCCCGGCTGCGACAGTCGGCGGTACCTTCGTTCCCGATGAGTTTCGCACCAGACGACCCCGTCGAGTCGGTCCCGCACGTGCTCGCCGTCGCGGTGGAACCGTCCCGGCTCGCGGCCGGGCTCGTCGATGCTCGCGGCGACGTGCTGCTGCGCGACCGCGTGACGACGCCGGCGCGCGATGTCTGGCGATCCCTCGAACGCCTGATCCGCCGCGTGATCGCCGCTGCGCCCGACGGGCTGGGTGCGCCGAGCGGCGTCGGCGTCAGCTGTGTCGGGCCGGTCGATGTCCACGCGGGCACCGTGTCGCCGTCGATGGTGCCGACATGGACCAACTTCACCTTGCGTGAGCACATGGAGCGGCTGACCGGACACGACGTCGAGCTCGACTCGGCCGGGGCGGCGGCGACCGAAGCGGAGCGCTGGCTCGGCGAGGCACGTGGTGTCGCCAGCTTCCTCAGTGTCCAGCTCGACGGGACGATCGAATCGGCCTGTGTGATCGACGGGGTGCGCCTGTCGGGGTCACACGGCAATGCCGGCTCGATCGCACACGTCGTCGTCGAGCCGAACGGCAAGCCCTGCCGGTGTGGCGCGCACGGTTGCGTGGAGGCCTACGTGTCGTCGACCGCGATCGAGGCCGAGATCAATCGGCCGCTCGGCAGGGCCACGGCGCCGACCGTCGAGCGGACCGGCATCATGCTCGGACGAGCGATCGCCTCGATGGCCGCGATGCTCGACGTGCGGACCGTGTTCGTGTCCGGCAACGTGATCGACGTGCTCGGCGACCCGATGCTGGCGGCGATGCACCGCGAGCTCGCCCTGCGGTCGCGACTCGCGTCGCTGACCGGGCTGCAGGTGATCGAGCCGCACGAACGGATCGCGCCGCTCGTCGCGGCGGCGGCACTGGCGCTCAACTGACCGCCCGGCTACCGCGCGGTAACCACATCCGATTACGCTCGCCCACATGGACCCGACCTACACCCCCGAAGCCGAGGCATACCGCGAAAAGGTGCAGGCCTTCCTCGCCGAGAAGCTCCCGGCCGACTGGCAGGGCACCGGCGTGCTGGAAGGCGACGAACTCGCCGACTTCGTGACCGAGTGGCGCAAGACGCTCTACGAGGCGAACTACCTCGCCCCCGGGTGGCCCCAGGACGTCGGGGGCGCGGGTCTGTCTGCGACCGAACAGGTGATCCTCGCCGAGGAGTTCACGAAGGCCGGCGTCCCGGGCGGTGGCCCCAACGACGTGTTCGGCATCCAGATGCTCGGCAACACGATGCTGATGTGGGGGACCGACGATCAGAAGCGGCACTTCCTGCCCCGGATCCTCTCGGGCGAGGACACGTGGTGTCAGGGTTATTCCGAGCCGAACGCAGGCTCCGACCTCGGCAATGTCGGCCTGAAGGCGGAACTCGACGGCGATGAATGGATCCTCAACGGGCAGAAGATCTGGACGTCGGCCGGGCATCTCGCCGACCACATCTTCACGCTCGCCCGCACGGATCCGGACGCTCCGAAGCACAAGGGCATCTCGTTCCTGCTCGTACCGATGGACCAGCCCGGCATCGAGGTTCGCCCGATCAAGATGATCTCGGGCGACAGCGAGTTCAACGAGGTCTTCTACACCGACGCGCGGGTCCCGAGGGAAAACGTCGTCGGCGGCGTCAACAACGGGTGGGCGGTGGCGATGTCGCTGCTCGGCTTCGAGCGCGGCGAGGCGGCCGCGACCGGGCCGATCCGCTTCAAGGGTGAGATCGACCGGCTGATCGCGATGGCCGCGGAGCGCGGCCTCACCGACGACCCCGAGATCCGTCAGCGGCTCGCGTGGTGCTACTCGAAGGTCGAGATCATGAAGTATCTCGGCCAGCGCACGCTGACGAAGTTCCTCGCCGGCCATCACCCCGGCCCCGACGGTGCCATCTCGAAGCTGTACTGGAGCGAGTACCACAAGGTCTCGACCGAGCTGGCGATGGACATTCTCGGCGCCGACGCTCTCTTCTGGGAGGGGCGCCGGCCCTCGTCGGCGTTCAGCGCCGACGATGCAGGGGCCGCCAATTCGTCGGCCTCGTGGATCGGGACGTTCCTCAACGCACGCGCCGGGACGATCTATGCCGGGTCGTCGCAGATCCAGCGCAACATCATCGGCGAGATGATCCTCGGTCTGCCGAAGGAACCGAAGCCACCGGCTCCGTGATCCGATCACTGCCCCGGATCATGGCCCGCCTGCTCGGGACCCCCTCGCTGTGGCCGACCGCGGTACGGCAGGTCAAGCGGCTCGCCGCGCCCGGGTGGTGGCGGCGATGGCCGTTCCTGCCGTTGCCCTCGAGTGAGTACCTCGAGTTCAGGATGATCACGCAGTACGGGGACGCCGCGCATCGCCCCGAGGTCGCCGATGTGGTGAACTATCTCAGATGGTGCAGGGAATGGGATCGAGCAGCCCCGACCGTCTGAGTCGCTGCACGCACTCGGCGGAGCGAATATCGATCTCGATCGTCGGACGCGTCGATCGATAAGGTCCGCAGATGCTGAGCGCGCTCGTTCTCAATGCCACCTATGAGCCGCTCTCCGTCGTGTCCGCACGCCGTGCCACCTGCCTCGTGCTCGCGGAGAAGGCCGACATGCTCGAACACGACGGCATCGTGCTGCACTCCGAGTCGCTCGACGTCAAGCAGCCGTCCGTGATCCGGCTGAGGTACATGGTCAAGGTGCCGTACGTCCGCCGGTCGTCGATGTCGCGCCGCGCGATCTTCGCGAGAGACGACCACCGCTGCCAGTACTGCGGGGACCGCGCCGACTCGATCGACCACGTGCTGCCGCGTTCGCGCGGCGGTCCGCACAGTTGGGAGAACGTCGCGGCGGCGTGCAAGCCGTGCAACCTCAGCAAGCGCGACCGCACGCCGGAGGAGGCGGGGATGCGGCTGGCGCGACCCTGCCGCGCGCCGCGGGCGACGGCGTGGGTCATCGTGTCGGTCAGCGGGGTGCCCGACACGTGGCGGCCCTATCTGCCACGGGCCTCGTGACTGGTCCGGCGCGCCGGCCACCTGCCGCGACGTGACGTACGAGTTGATCGAGCGAGCCGGTACGGCCGCCGAGTTGCATGCGCTGGCGCTTCCTGATCCGGCGCGCCCGGAGCTGTGGTGGCATCGCGTGACGTCACCTGCACTCGTGCTCGGCTCGACCCAGCGCGACGAAGTGGTCGACGTCGATGCGTGCGCCGCCGCGGGTGTGGACCTCGTGCACCGTCGCAGCGGGGGCGGTGCGGTGCTGCTCGTCCCGGGTGCCGTCGCGTGGCTCGACGTCGTCCTCCCGGCCGGCGCGCCGGGGTGGGCCGCCGACGTACACGCACCGATGCGCTGGATCGGCGCCCACCTCGCCGCTGCGGTGCGCGAGACGCTCGGCGGTTCGCACGACGTGACGTTCAACGCCGACGGGATGCGCCCGACCGCGTGGTCGCCCACGGTGTGCTTCGACGGTGTCGGCCCCGGCGAGGTCCTCCTCGACGGAGCGAAGCTGATCGGGATCAGCCAGCGCCGGTCGCGCCCGGCCGCTCGGCTCCAGTGCTCCTGGTACCTCGCTCACGACCATCGCGACCTGGCCCGCCTGCTCGCGCCCGCGCATCGGCCACCGGTCGACGAATTGCAGGCGGTGGCGACCGTGCCGGCCGACCGGTCGGTGCGGATCCGAGATCTGGTGCACGAAGCGCTCGACCGCGAACTCGAGGGCACTCATGGGGCTCTGGGGAATGAAATGGGGAAGAATGGTTGACGGTGGGGGCAAATGGGGTAACAATGGGGCCCGCCGGGGAGCCCTCCCGCGATTTCCGGCGCGAACAGGCCCGTTGCGGGGGACCGAGCCAGGAACGAGACACGACGCGTGTTTGTGGGGGTACACGAGCGACAGCTCGACGAGCGAGGCCGGGTGGCACTGCCGCCGACCTTCCGCCACCCCCTCGGTGACCAGTGCTATCTCTTCTCCGGTGAAGACGGCTGTGTCAGCGTCCGCAGCGTCGAGTCCTTCAAGGACGAAGCGAACGACCTGATCGCCCGCGTGAAGCGCGGCGAAGCCAGCCGCGATCGCCAGCGGGCCTTCGCCGCGTCGGCCAACGAGGCCGCGATCGACAAGCAGGGTCGCGTGACACTGTCGCCCGAGCTGCGGACGTTCGCCGGCATCGAGCCGAACTCCGCGGTCGTCGTCCTCGGCGACCTCGACCACATCGAGATCTGGGAGCCGGCGGCGTACGCCGCGCACCACGATCTGGGGACCGACGAACTCACGGGGAGCGCATCATGAGCGCAACGGCCAGCGACGGCTTCGACCACCAGCCCGTCATGCTCGCGGAAGTGACCGAGCTCTTCGCCGGTGTGCCACGGGGGACGGTCGTCGACGCGACGCTCGGAGGCGGCGGGCACACGCTGGCCCTGCTCGAAGCCCACCCGCACCTCGACGTACTGGGGATCGACCAGGATGCGGCCGCGCTCGATGCGGCGATCGCGCGGCTGAAGCACCTCCACCAACGCCTCCGCACGAGCCATCGGCGCTTCGACCAGTTCCGGGCGGCGATGGCCGACCACGGGATCACCGCGATCAGCGGTGCGCTGTTCGACCTCGGCGTCTCGTCGCCGCAGCTCGACCGCGGCGCGCGCGGCTTCTCGTACCGCAACGACGGCCCGCTCGACATGCGGATGGATGCCGACCAGCCGTGGTCGGCATCCGACGTCGTCAACGGCTACGACGAGCGGGAACTCGCACGGATCATCCGGGCGTACGGCGACGAGCGGTTCTCGGGTCGGATCGCGAAGGCGATCCTCGCAGCGCGGCCGATCCAGACGACGTTCGAGCTCGCAGAGGTCGTGACGAGCGCAATTCCCGCCCCGGCCCGTCGCACCGGCGGCCATCCGGCGAAGCGCACGTTCCAGGCGATCCGGATCGAGGTCAACGGGGAACTGGACGTCCTCCCGGGCGCGCTCGACCAGGCAGTGGAGGCGACCGTCCCCGGCGGCCGGATCGCCGTGCTGTCGTATCACTCGGGTGAGGACCGGATCGTCAAGGAGCGGTTCGCCGTCGCCGCCGGGGCCTGTGACTGCCCGCACGATCTGCCGTGCGTGTGCGGTGCGATCCAGACGGTCCGTCTCGTGCGGGGGATCCCGAAGCGGCCGAGCGCGGACGAACAGTCGGCGAACCGTCGCGCCGCCTCTGCGCGGTTGCGAGTCGTGGAGCGGATTCCCGCGACGCGCAAGTCGGATGGCAGCCTCGTCGAGCCCGACGCCGACCCGGAGGCCGCATCCTGATGGCCGTCCCGCTCCGCCGTTCCGCTCCAGCGTCGGCCGCTCCGGCCGCGAAGCCACGGCTCTCGCTCGCCAGTCGCCGCCGCCGGCGCTGGCCGCTCGCATTCGGCGTCGTGGCGACGCTCATCGTGCTCGCCGGCCTGCTCGGTGCGGCGGTCTTTCACACCCAGCTCGCGGAACGGCAGTTGCGGATCGACGCGCTCGAACGCGCGGTCAACGCCGAGCGTGAACGGTTCGACGAGCTGCGGTACCGCCGCGCCGAACTGCGCTCGCCGGTCCGGCTCGCTGACGAAGCCGACCCACTCGGCATGGTCCGCGGTGACACCGGCGAGTTCGTCGACGTCGATCCGTGGCTGGTCGCCAGGCAACTCGCGGCGGCCGGCGTCGTGGAGGACCACACCCGACGGGTGATCATCGAGACCGACCCGCTCGAGCAGTTCAGCGACGTGAAACGCGTCTCGGCCGGGCAACCGTGAGGGGATCGAGCATGTCGCGGACCCGCACCACCCGCTCGCACGGCTCGACGCCGACGCGTCGCGCCCACGGGGGTGGCACTCGTGCCGCCGGCCGGCAAGCGGCGTCGACACCCGCCGCGAGCCGCCGACCATCGTCGAAGACGCCGTCGCGCGGCACGGTGACGTCGAGCCGGACCGCACCTGCGTCGCGACGGGTTTCGCCGATGCGCAAGCAGCCCGTGCCGGCTGCACGGAAGCAGTCACAGCGGGTGCCGGTCGCCGCGCCGGTGAAGCGGGCGTCGGGCAAGCGGGCCCGAGTGAACGCGCCCCGGCCGGAGACGCGCGCCACATCGCGCCGGCTCGCCTCCCCGCAGCGCAGGCTGAAGGTCGCGCTGTTCGCGATTGCACTGGTGCTGACCGGAATCATCGGTCGCGTGACCTACCTCCAGACGCAGGAGGCCACGTCGCTGCGGTCGGCCGGTGCCGATCAGTGGACGCGCACGTACACGCTCACCGCCCAGCGGGGAACGGTGTTCGATCGGCACGGCAACGAACTGGCGATGTCGGTACCCGCCGCGTCGATCTCGATCAACCCGAAGCTGATCGTCGACGGGCCCCGGACCATCCAGGACCTCGACAACGTGCTCGACCTGCCGGACGACACGGTCGCCGAGCTGCTCGACGAAGTCGCCCGCAAGGACCGGGGGTTCGTGTACGTCGCCCGGCAGGTCGACGCGAACGTCGGCGACTTCATCCGGGAACTCGGGCATCCCGGCGTCAACGTCGACGCCGAGGCGCGGCGCGAGATGCCCGGCGGCGACACCGGCCGCAGCGTGATCGGTCGGACGAACATCGACGGGCTCGGCATCGCAGGGCTCGAAAAGCAGTACGACGACGTGCTCACGGGCACCGGCGGATCGATGACCCGCGAAGTCGACCCGATGCAGCGGATGATCGCCGGCTCCGAGACGATCACCCAGGCACCGGTGAGCGGCGACGACCTCGTGCTCACCCTCGACCGCTCGATCCAGTTCGCCACCGAGCAGGTACTCCTCGAGCAGCTCAACAAGATCGGCGGCAAGGGCGCGACCGCGATCGTGATGGAGACGTCGACGGGCGAGATCTACAGCATGGCGTCGGTGCGCCGCGACCAGATCACGGGTGCGTACGAGGTGACCAGCGGCAACTTTGCCGCCGTCGACTCCTACGAACCCGGTTCGGTCGCCAAGGTGATCACCGTGGCGGGTGCGCTCGACGCCGGCGCCGTCACGCCGGACACGACGTTCAACGTGCCGTGGCGCAAGAAGTACTACGACCTCTTCCTGTCGGACTCCCACGAGCACCCCGACCTGACGCTCAGCGTGTCGGACATCCTCGCGACATCGTCGAACATCGGCACGATCTCGATCCAGGAGCGGATGGGCCGCTTCGAGCACCACGAGTACATGGCTGCGTTCGGCCTCGGCGAGCGGACCGCGCTCGACTTCCCGGGCGAGTCGTCCGGCATCCTCAAGAACCCCGAGGACCTGTGGGGCACCGAGCGGGTGACGGTCGCGTACGGCCAGGGTGTGTCGAGTACGTCGCTGCAGCTCGTCGCCGCGATCAACACGATCGCCAACGGTGGCACCTACGTCGACCCGAAGCTGGTCCGCGCGACCGTCGGCCCCGACGGGACGCAGACGGCGACGCCGGACTCCGCGACGAGGCGGGTCGTGTCGGAACAGGCGGCGACCGACACCACGGCGATGATGCGGCGAGTGGTCTGCGAGGGGACGGCGAAGCGCGCGCAGGTCGAGAACCTGTCGATCGCCGGCAAGACCGGGACCGCCTTCAAGGCCGCCGACAACGGCACCTACTGGAACGACGAGGGCCGACGGGTCTACTACGCCAGCTTCGTCGGGTTCTTCCCGGCGGAGGACCCGCAGGTCACCGTACTCGTCTCGGTCGACGAGCCTCCGGCCGGCACGGGCGACCGCTTCGGCGGCACGGCCGCGGCGCCGGTGTTCGCCGCCCTCGTTCCCACACTGATCCACGAACTCAACCTGCAGCCGCCCGCGGGCAGTTCCGGGTGCGCAGAATGAGCACCGGCACGACTCCGTGCGCCGTGCCCGGGACGGTGACATGAGTCGTGCGGCGGTTCCGGCGACCGCGATCGTCGATGTCCTCGGAGATGCGGTGAGCGAGGTCGTCGGTGACGTCGACGGGCTCGACGTCGCGTACGTCACGCACTCGTCGCCGGATGTCCCACCTGCGTCGTTGTTCGCCTGTCTCCGCGGCGCGTCGGCGGACGGCCACGACTTCGCCGGTGCCGCCGTCGAGGCGGGTGCCTCGATCCTGCTCGTCGACCATCCGCTCGATCCGTCCGTCGTCGGCGCGGTGGCGCAGATCGTCGTCGCCGACACCCGACGCGAGCTCGGGCCGGTGGCCGCCCTCGTCGCCGGCCGGCCGAGCCGGTCTCTGCACACCGTCGGGGTCACGGGCACGAACGGCAAGACGACGACCGCGATGATGCTGGCCGCGATCTTCGAGGCGAACGGGTGGGGGACCGGCGTGATCGGCACGCTCTCCGGGCTGCGCACGACTCCCGAGGCACCCGAGCTGCAACGCCGCCTCGCCGGCTTCGTCGACGACGGATGCGCCGCGGCGGTGCTCGAGGTGTCGTCGCACGCCCTCGCACTACACCGTGTCGACGGCACCGAGTTCGATGTCGTCGTGTTCACCAACCTCGGCCACGACCACCTCGACCTGCACGGGACGCCGGAGGACTACTTCCGCGCGAAGGCTGCGCTGTTCGTCCCCCGGTTCGCACCGGTCGGCGTGATCAACGTCGACGACACGCACGGGCGGTTGCTCGCCGACGCGTCGGCGGCACCCGGCGAGTTCAGGGTCGTTCCGTACTCGACGGCCGACCTGACCGACGTCGCCGTCGCCGCGACGAGGATCGAGTTCCGGTGGCGCGGCCACCACTTCGACGTGAACGCGGGGGGCTCGTTCAACGTGTCGAACGCGCTCGCGGCGATCGTGACCGCCGCCGAGTTGGGGATCGAACCGGACGTCGCCGGGGTCGGCCTCCGTGCCCTGCCCGCGATTCCGGGGCGGTTCGAGACGGTCGCCTCACCGGCCGACGGGACCGCCGCGTTCACCGTGGTCGTCGACTACGCCCACACACCGGACGGTCTGCGCGAGGTCATCTCGGCGGCGCGGGCGGTCGCCGCTCCCGGCGCGGCAGTGATCATCGTGTTCGGGTGCGGGGGCAACCGTGACCAGGCGAAACGTCCCGAGATGGGTGAGGCTGCGGCGACGGCGGCCGACCTGGTGATCGTCACCTCCGACAACCCCCGCACAGAGGATCCGAGCGCGATCATCGGTGACGTCCTCGCCGGAGTGCCCAGCAACTATCGTGCCCGCGTCACGTCGAACCCGGACCGCCGACACGCGATCGGTGATGCGCTCGACACGGCACGCGCTGGCGACGTCGTCGTCATCGCCGGAAAAGGCCATGAGCAGACGCAGGATCTCGGCGGCACGACCGTCGAGTTCGACGATCGGGTCGTCGCCCGGTCGATCTTGGAGGACATGTCGTGATCGCCCTGATGATCGCCACCGCGGTGTCGACGTTCGTCTCGTTGTTCGGGACGCGGTTCCTGATCAAGTTCTTCCGTACCCGTGGCCAGGGTCAGCCGATCCTCGGCAAGGAGGACCGCGGGCCGGAGCACCACATGATCAAGCAGGGCACGCCGACGATGGGCGGCCTGGCGATCATCGGCGCCGCCTTCATCGGCTGGACCGCAGCGCACGTCCGGGACCTCGCGTTCTCGCGGCAGGCGATGATCGTGTGGGCGGGCGTGTTGTTCCTCGCGGCGATGGGGTTCCTCGACGACTACATCAAGGTCCGCAAGTCGCACAACCGCGGCATCTTCTGGAAACAGAAGAACTACATCACGATGGTCTCCAGTTTTCTGATGGCGTGGGGCCTCGTCGTCGGGACCGGCATCTCCGAGACGATCTCGATCACCCGTCCCGACATCGGCATCGAGGTCCCGACATTCGTGTGGATCATCTGGGCGGGGGCGATCATCTGGGCGACGACGAACGCGGTCAACGTCACCGACGGTCTCGACGGCCTCGCCGCAGGATCCGCGGCGATGGGCTTCGGCGCATTCACGCTGATCGCCTACTGGGCGTTCCGCAACAACGACATCTACGGAGCGATTGTCAACCCGCTCGACATGGGCGTCTTCGCCGCGGCCTTCGCGGGCGGCTGTCTCGGCTTCCTGTGGTGGAACGCGGCGCCCGCCCGCATCTTCATGGGTGACGTCGGCGCACTCGCGATCGGTTCGGCCCTCGCGTTCCTCGCGTTGACGACGAACACCCACCTGCTGATCGTGCTGATCTGCGGCATCAATGTGATGGAGGCGGGTTCGGTCGCGATCCAGATGGGCGTGTTCAAGGCGTCCGGGCGCAAGCGTCGCCTGTTCCGGATGTCGCCGATCCACCACCACTTCGAGTTGGTCGGCTGGCCGGAGACGACGGTCATCATCAGGTTCTGGCTGATCGCCGGGATCTGCACGGCGACGGCGGTCGCGATCTTCATCGCCGACTTCACGAGCGTGGCGGCGGACCTGCCGTGACGACGGCGATGGTCTACGGACTGGCCGTTGCCGGCGCGTCGACCGTGCGGGCGCTGCAGCGCCGAGGCCACGACGTCGTCGTGGTCGACGACTCGTCGACGCCCGCGCGGGAGGACCTCGCAGCGGAACTCGGTGTCGATCTGATCGACGGCGCGACCGCCGACGTCGACGGATTGCTGGCGCGCTGCTCGCTGCTGTGCCCGTCTCCGGGTGTACCGGAGACCCACGACGTGATCGCCGCCGCGCTCCGTCGTGACGTGCCGATCGTGTCGGAGATCGAGCTCGCGTACCGCTGGGAGCAGGAGCGCCCGGCCGGGCCGCGTCCGATGCTCGCGGTGACCGGTACCGACGGCAAGACGACGACGACGAAGCTGACGGTCGCGATGCTCGCCGCCGCCGGCGTCCGCAGCGTCGACGCCGGCAACACCGACACGCCGCTCGTCGACGCGCTCGAACAGGACCTCGACGCGTTCGTCGTCGAGTGCAGCAGCTTTCGGCTCGCATGGACACCGAGCTTCCGGGCGGAGGCGGCTGCGTGGCTCAACTTCCAACCCGACCACCTCAACTGGCATCGGTCGATGGCCTCGTACGAGGACGCGAAGAACCAAGTGTTCGCGAACCAGCGGCCGACCGACGTGGCGATCGGCTTCGCCGACGATCCCGTCATTGCGCGGCGACTCGCGGCGGCGCCGGGCCGGGCGGTGACGTTCGGGCTCAGTGCAGCGGACTACCGCACCGACGGCGACGACCTGGTCGGCCCGGAGGGCACGATCGCGACGCGGGGCTCGATGCGCCGCGCGCTGCCGCACGACGTGACGAACGCGCTCGCTGCGTCGGCGCTCGTGCTCGAATCGGGTCTCGGCACCGTCGAGGCGATCCGCGCCGCGCTGGCGACCTTCGCCGGGCCGCCGCATCGACTGGAATGGCTCGGCGAGTGGGACGGAGTCGCCTGGTACAACGACTCCAAGGCGACGACGCCACACGCGGCTGCGGCTGCGATCCGTTCCTTCGACCGCATCGTGCTGATCGCCGGAGGTGCCGACAAGGGGGTCGACCTGGACCCGATGGCGGCCGACATCGACCGGGTGCGCGGCGTCATCGCGATCGGGACGACGGCAGCGGCGATTGCCGAGACGTTCGCCGCGGCACCGCGTGTCGAGATCGCCGGGACGCTCGATCGAGCGGTGGCGACCGCCCGCGAATGGGCTCGCGCGGGGGACAGCGTGCTGCTCTCGCCGGGGTGCGCCAGCCTCGACCAGTTCACCAACTTCGAAGCTCGCGGCGAAACGTTCCGAGCGCTCGTCGACCAGCAATTCGGCGACACACCGCTGCGCGTGTCGCCCGGAGACCCCACGGAGGCCCTTGCATGACATCGACGCTGAACGTCACCGCACGACGACGCGCGACGTTGGAACGCCAGCAGCAACGCCACCCCGCCCGGCGCGCGCCGGCGGCTGCGAAGAGGCAGCTCAGGGTCGCGCCCGTCGGCCGCAGGGAGCCTCAGTCGCTCGCCATCCGGACTCGGCGGGTGCTCGGCCTGGACGGGGCGGTGGGCACGGACGACCGGCGCACGCTGGGGCCGCCGCCGGGCACGTTCTACGTGATCGCAGCGGTCGTCACCGTGTTCGTCATCTTCGGCCTCGTGATGGTCCTCTCGGCGTCGGCGGTCACGCAGGCGAACGTCGGCAACTCCCCGTACGCGGTGTTCAGCAGGCAGGCGATGTGGGCCGGCTGCGGGATGATCGGGCTGATCGCGATGACCCGGATTCCGTACACGGTCTGGAGGCCGCTTTCGATCCCGCTCGGGTTGCTGGGCGCAGCCGCGATGGCGGCCCCCTTCGTGCCGGGGCTCGGCGTGACGATCAACGGTGCGCGGTCGTGGGTACGCGTCGCCGGGCTGTCGGTCCAGCCGTCGGAGTTCCTCAAGCTCGTCGTCGTGATCGCGGCGGCGGACCTGCTCACGCGCCGTGAGCGCGACCTCGCCGACCACCGGCGCACGCTGTTGCCGATCGCGGCGCTCGCCGGTGCCGCCGCAGCGGGCAGCCTGATCCAGGGTGACCTCGGCTCGGCCATCGTCCTCGCCGCGATCGTGCTCGCGGTCGCATGGATCGCCGGGGTGCCGTTCTTCCCGCTCACCGGCGTCACGATCGGGGCCGCGGTGATCGCCGTCGCGTTCGTGCTGTCGAGCGCGAGACGGCTCAGCCGGTTCACCGCGTTCCTCGACATCGAGGGCCACAAGGACCTCGAGTCGTATCAGGTGTGGCAGGGCATGGTCAGCATGGCGAACGGCGGGTTCACCGGTTCGGGCATCGGCGGCAGCCGCGGCAAGCTCGGCTACCTCCCGTATGCCCACAGCGACTTCATCTTCGCGATCATCGTCGACGAACTCGGGATGCTCGGCACCGCCGCGGTGATCGGCGGCTTCATCGTGCTCGTCGCGTTCGGCATCCAGACCGCGCTGGCCGCCCCCGATCGTTTCGGGATGTTGCTCGCCGGGGGTGTCTCGGCGTGGTTCGGCGTCCAGGCGATCGTCAACCTCGGCGGCGTCACGGGGGTGATGCCGGTGACGGGTCTGACGCTGCCGTTCTTCTCAGCGGGCGGCAGTTCGTTGTTCGTCAGCATGCTCGCCGCCGGCCTCCTCCTCAGCGTCGCCCGCCGCGCGATCCGTCACTGATCGTGGACGACGTGCCGTCCGGCCCCAACGCGGCGACGTTCGCCGTCGTCACCGGCGGTGGCACTTCCGGACACGTGCTGCCCGCACTCGCGGTGGCCGAGGCGCTCGTCGCGCACGGTCACGACGCTGCGACGATCCGCTACGTCGGCTGCACCCGTGGGATCGAGACACGGTTGCTGCCGGCGACACCGTTCCCGCACGTCTTCTACGACGTCGTCGGGTTCCAACGCAGCCTCAGCCGTCGCAACCTCGCGTTCGTCCCGAAGATGCTGCGGGCGACCCGCCGAGCGATCAGCGCGTTCCGGGCGGATCGACCGCGGGTGGTGGTGTCGGTCGGCGGCTACGCGAGCATGCCCGCGGTCTTCGCGGCCCGCCGTCTGAAGATCCCGGTCGTCGTCGTGTCCTACGACCGCACGCCCGGCCGGGCCAGCCGGTTGGCAGCGCGCCGCGCAGCGGCATGTGCCGTCGCGTTCGAGAACTCGCCGCTCCCGAACGCCGAGTTGACCGGGGCGCCGATCCGCCGGCAGATCCTCGACGTCGATCGGGTCGGCGACCGGGCGGCGGCGCGTGAACGCCTCGGTCTGGACGCGGACCGCTTCGTCGTGGCCGTGATGGGTGGGTCCCAGGGCTCCGGCGTGCTGAACGGGGCGATCGGCGCATACGTCGCAGCCCACCGTGACGACACCGGTCTCGCGGTGCGGCACGTCGCGGGCGAGCGCTTCGCCGCCGACGTCGCACCGCTCGACGTCGGGGTGTCCGGGGTCGTGCACCAGGTCATCGGCTACGAGGACGACATGCCCGCGGTGTATGCGGCCGTCGACCTGTTGATCGGTCGAGGTGGTGCGAGCACCGTGCACGAGGTCGCGGTCACCGGGACCCCTGCGATTCTCGTGCCCTGGGCGAACGCCGCCGAGGATCATCAGACCGACAACGTCCGCTGGCTGGCCGAGCGGGAAGCGGCGGTGTTGTTGCCGGAGGCCGACCTCGACCGCCTCGGCGACGAGATCGAGCGGCTCCGTCACGACGACGCGGCGCGCACCGCGCTCGGTGCGGCCGCAGCCGAGCGGGGAGAGGTGCATCGTTCCGGCGCATTGGCCCGTCTGATCGAGCGGGTCGCCGTATCCTCAGTGCCATCGTGAGTCCGACGACACCGCCGACCACAACCGATCCCTTCGCCGGCGCCCCGGACATCGCGGCGACCGCGCGCCGCATGCCGATCGCTCCGCTCGACCTGTCGATCCCGCACCGCCTCCACGTGGTCGGTGTCGGCGGGCCGGGGATGAGTGCGATCGCGATCGCACTCGCCGAGATGGGCCACGACGTCTCCGGGAGCGACCTGCGGAACCATCCGGTGCTCGAACGCGTTCGCGCTGCCAGGGTGCGGGTCACGGTCGGGCACCAGCGGGCGCTCGTGCACGGCGTCGACGCGGTCACGGCGTCGACCGCGGTGCCCGCCCACAACGTCGAACTCGAGGAAGCCCGCAAGACGGGCGTGACGGTGCTTCGCAGGTCCGGCATGCTCGCGTCGATCTGTGCGCGGGCGAAGTCGTTGGCCGTCGCGGGGACCCACGGCAAGACCACGACGACGTCGATGCTCATGCTGATCCTCGCCGAGGCCCGGCTGCGGCCGAGCTTCATCGTCGGCGGAGATGTCACCGACGTCGGTACGGGGGCGCAGTGGTCGGGCGGCGAATGGCTGGTCGTCGAAGCCGACGAGAGCGACGGCACGCACCTCGAGCTGCCGATCCACGGCACGATCCTGACCAACGTCGAGACGGACCATCTCGATCACTACGGCTCCTTCGACGCGATCGTCGAGAGCTTCGACACGTACCTCGCCCAGATCTCCGGCCCGAAGGTCGTCTCGGCGGACGATCCGGTCGCGAGGGGCCTCGCCGCTCGCCACGGTGCCGTCACGTACGGGCTCGGCCCGGATGCAGACGTTCGCGCCGTCGACGTGATCGCCGAAGACGGCTCGTTCCGGTACGTCGTCGAACGGCGGCCCGCTGAGGGCGCGGACCACGTCCGGCTCGGCGAGATCGACCTCCCGATGCGCGGCATCTACAACGTGAAGAACTCGCTCGCCGCCGCAGCGATGGCGCTCGAGATCGGCGTCGACTTCGCCGACGTCGCCGCCGCCCTGTCGAGATTCGGCGGCGTCGCCCGGCGCTTCGACGTCCGGGGCACCGACGGCGGCGCGACGTTCGTCGACGACTATGCCCATCTGCCGTCCGAGATCGACGCCGTACTGACCGGAGCGCGGGACAGCGGCGACGGGTGGAAGCGGGTGATCGCCGTGTTCCAGCCGAACCGGTTCAACCGGATCGCCGAGATCTGGCGGGAGTACCAGGACGCCTTCGTGAACGCCGACCTCGTCGTGCTGACCGACATCTACTCGTCCGGAACGACCCCGATCCCCGGTGTCACCGGCAAGCTGATCGTCAACGCCGTCGCCGAGGCGCACCCCGACGCGCGGGTCGTCTGGTTGCCGCGCCGCAGCGACCTCGTTTCGTTCGTGGCCGGCGAAGCACGCGCGGACGATGTCGTGATCTCGATGGGATGTGGTGACATCGCATCGTTCCCGACGGAGGTGCTCGATGCCCGTCGCGCCCGCTGACCACGCGGCTGCGGTCGACACCGCGCTCGGTCTGCTCGGTGACCTGGCCGAACGCGACGTCCCGATCGGCCCACTGACGACGTATCGCGTCGGCGGGGCCGCCGACGTGTTCGTGCGGCTGCGGGATCGGGCAGACCTCGAACCGCTCGCGGCCGCGGTCCGGGCGACCGCACTGCCCGTTCTGCTCGTCGGGCGGGGATCGAACCTGCTCGTCGCGGACAGCGGCTTCCGCGGCATCGCCGTCTCCGCGATCGAGATGGCCGACGCCACGTCGATCACGATCGACCCGGTCACGTCGGTCGTCCGCGCGGGCGGCGCGGTGCTGCTCCCCGTGCTCGCCCGGCGCACCGCCGCAGCGGCGCTGACCGGTTTCGAGTGGGCGGTCGGGGTGCCCGGTTCGGTCGGCGGCGCCGTCCGGATGAACGCCGGTGGCCACGGTTCGGACATGGCCGCCGTGCTCGTCGCCGCCACGATCGCGGACCTCGGCGCGCCGCCCGCGTCCGGCGACGGGGTCGTTCGCGCGGTCCCCGCCGGCGACCTCGATCTGCGGTTCCGGGGGAGTGGGATCGGCCCCGCGCAACTCGTGCTCGACGCGACGATGCAACTCGCCCCTGGCGATCGCGACGTGGCAGAGCGTGAGATCAGCGAGATCGTGCACTGGCGGCGCGCCAACCAGCCGGGTGGTCAGAACGCCGGCTCCGTCTTCGTCAACCCGGTCCCCGGGGAGGTGACGTGCGGTGCGCTGATCGACGCCGCCGGCCTGCGCGGGTTCCGGCACCGCACCGCGACCGTCTCGGACAAACACGCCAACTTCATCCAGGCCGACGAAGGCGGATCGGCGGACGACGTCCGGGATCTGATGCGTCTCGTCCGGGAACGTGTGGAGCGGGCGAGCGGGTACCGGTTGCGCAGTGAGATCCGCCTGATCGGGTTCGAGGGCGAGTTCTGATGCTGCGGCGCACCAAGCGTGGCGAGCACGCCGCCGGCGCAGCGGACGACGCAGTGACCGCCGACCCGGCCGTCGACGCGAACGCCGACGCGGTGACCGCGCCGGTCGGCCCGGTCCGGCCCGACGACAGCGTGCTCGACGAGTTGTCCCGGGTCTTCGGCGCGGCGGGCGAGAATGCGGACACCGACGACACCGCACCGTCGGAACCCGATCCGCTCGCCGCAGCGACCGAGCAGCCGGCGACGAACGCACCGGCCGCGGCCGATGCGGGGGGCGGCACCGGCGGGGCCTCCGATGCGCCGACGCCTGCGGTGCGGCCGACGATCACGATCGGCGGCGACGACCTCGGCACCGGCGTCGCCGATCCCGTGCCGCTCGACGAGGCGCTCGGGCGCCCGGGTCGGCTGGGCGGTGACGACGCCGGCCCCACCGCAGAGCCGGCGGCCCGAGACCGAGCGACGATCTCGATCGTCGTCGGCGACGAGCTCCCCGATGCCGTCTACCTCGACGAGGAGTTGCAGGGCGACGATTCGTCGGGTGGCACCGTGTTCATCGACGACGACGGCACCGGCGACGCGCTCGCGCCGAAGGAAGCGACGTCACCGGGCATCGAACCCCGTTTCCGTCAGCGCCGGATCGGTGTGCGGCGCGCGGAGGGGCGGCGCCGGCTCAAGTGGGTCGTGATCGTGGTCATCGTCCTGATCGTCGTCCTCGGCGCGCTGACCGTGCTCGGGTCAGGCCTGTTCGCGATCGACGAGGTGTCGGTCGGCGGCGCGGTCTACACCGACGAGAACCGCCTCGAGGCTGTCGTCGACGAACTGCTCGGGACGCCCGTGTTGCTCGCCGACACCGCACGGGCCGAGCGGGACCTGGAGGCGATCCCCTGGGTCGAGGACGCCCGCGTCCGGGCCCGGTTCCCGAATCGGGCCACGATCGAGATCCGGGAGCGCACGCCGGTCGCGACGATGCGCGGCGCCGACGGGCGCTTCCGGGTCCTCGATGCCGAAGGGCGCGTGCTCGACGTGATCGAGGGCCAGCCGGTCGCCTACATCCTCATCGCGGGCCCCGGCACGCTCGACCTCGCCGCCGGCGAGTTCGCGCCGATCGGCCAGGCATCGGCGGCCGCGCTCGTCACGAAACTCACCCCCACGATCCGCCCGCGGGTCGAGTCGATCGAGGTGACCGCCGACGGCTCGGATCTCGTCGTCAATCTCGCGCCGGTGCCGGACAGCTTCCAGACGACGTCGATCACGGTACGATTCGGCTCCGCAATCGGAGACAACGACCAGATCGAAAAGCTCGTACGCCTCGAACAGAAGCTCAATGACCTCCCGGACCGACCGATCTCGGAGATCAACGTGGCGACCGACGAAGTGACCGTGCTGTGAGTTCCATGCCACCGTCCCCGCTGCGACCTTCAGAACCTGGCAGGATGACCCTGATTGATCTACCGGATATTCCGCTGGGCTGACATCGAACGGAAGACGAGCTCATGAAGAACACACATCGCTGGCTGTACACACTCGGCCCGAGCCAACCCGGAAGGAGCTGCTGATGGTCGGCGCACCCCAGAACTACCTCGCGGTGATCAAAGTCGTCGGCGTCGGCGGCGGTGGCGTCAACGCGGTCAACCGGATGATCGACGCGGGTCTGAAGGGCGTCGAGTTCATCGCCGTCAACACCGATGCCCAAGCGCTGCTGATGAGCGACGCAGACGTCAAGCTCGACATCGGCCGGGACCTGACCCGCGGCCTCGGAGCCGGCAGCGACCCCGAGGTCGGCTCCGCAGCGGCCGAAGCCCATCGCGAAGAGATCGAAGAGATGGTCAAGGGCGCCGACATGGTGTTCATCACCGCGGGCGAGGGTGGCGGTACCGGTACCGGCGCCGCCCCGGTGATCGCCGAGGTCGCCCGGGAGGCCGGCGCGCTGACGATCGGTGTGGTGACCCGGCCGTTCTCGTTCGAGGGCCGCCGGCGCGCCGTGCAGGCCGACAATGGCGTCGGGCGCCTGAAGGAGAAGGTCGACACGCTGATCGTCATTCCGAACGACCGCCTGCTGACCGTCGCCAACGACAAGACCAGTGTGCTCAATGCGTTCAAGATGG
The DNA here is from genome assembly GCA_024644465.1 of Ilumatobacteraceae bacterium. GTDB lineage: Bacteria > Actinomycetota > Acidimicrobiia > Acidimicrobiales > Ilumatobacteraceae > Ilumatobacter_A. The sequence continues at coordinate 28,458 of JAHEKY010000003.1, forward strand.
CCGACGAGGTGCTGCTGCAGGGCGTCTCGGGGATCACCGGCCTGATCACGACACCGGGGTTGATCAACACCGACTTCGCCGACGTCAAGGCCGTGTTGTCGAACGCCGGTTCGGCGCTGATGGGCATCGGCCAGGCGAGCGGCGACGAGCGGGCGATGTCGGCGGCGAAGGCCGCGATCTCGAGTCCGTTGCTCGAGTCGGCGATCGACGGTGCGCGCGGCGTCCTGCTCAACATCACCGGGCCGTCGAGCATGGGCCTGTTCGAGATGAACGCGGCGGCCGAGATCATCCACGGTGTCGCCCATCAGGACGCCAACATCATCTTCGGGACCGTCGTCGACGACGAGATGGGTGACGAGGTCCGCGTGACCGTCATCGCGGCGGGCTTCGATCGAGTCGAGGGTGGCTCGAGTGGCCTCGGCTCGAGCGACAACCTCGGATTGCGGACCTCACCGACGCGGATCAACGAGCTGTTCGGCGAGGAGCAGGAGAGCGACCCCCTCGAGGACGACGACGACGATTTCGACGTCCCCTCGTTCCTGAAGTAGCGCGGCCCCTCCCGCGCCGGCTGCCACGGATGGAGGTGCTGCTCGAACGACGCGTCGACGGGCGGCACCTCGTGGCCCTTGCGACCGACCGCCGTGACGGCGACGTCCATCCGCGGCGGGTTCCGCCGATCGAGCTCGAGCAGCGCCAGCGGGCACTCGCCGGCCAACGCTGGGCGATGGCCGACCAGGTCCACGGCACCGCCGTCGTGTCGGTCGACACCGCGCCGGCGGCCTGGCCGCTCGCCGGGCGCGGCGACGTACTGGCCGTCGCGCCGACGGACGTGAACTCCGGCCCGATGCCGATCGCGGTCTGGGCTGCCGACTGCGCAGCTGTCGCGCTGTTCGGCGCCGGCGGTTCGATCGTGATGTTCCACGCCGGCTGGCGAGGCCTGGCCGCGGGCGTCGTCGATGTCGCGATCGACGCGATGGCCGCCAGGGCCGACGCGGTCGTTGCGGCAGTTCTCGGCCCCGTGATCCACCCGTGCTGCTACGAGTTCGGCGAAGCCGACGTCGCGGCAGTTGCCGCCGGCGTGCACGCCGACATCGCGGCGGTGACCGGCGCGACCTCGTCCGGCGCACGGGCGCTCGACGTGCCGCGTGCGATCCGGTTCGGTCTCGCCGGTCGCGGCGTGGCGCTCGACGTGACCGGGCCGTGCACCGGCTGCAGCGATCGGTGGTTCTCGCACCGTGTCCACGCCGACGGCGGCCGGCACGCCGTCGTGGCATGGGCGTCTGCGTCGGACGTGGCACGCTGACGACGATGACCTTCACCGCCTCGAGTGTCGCCGCGAACGTGGCCGCCATCCGCGCCCGGATCGAGCAGATCGACCGCCCGTTCACGCACACCGTCGACATCGTCGCGGTCACCAAGGGGTTCGACGAGTCGGCGGTGGCCGCCGCGGTTGCCGCCGGTTGTACCGCGATCGGCGAGAACTACGCCCAGGAGCTGCTCTCGAAGCGCACCGCCATCGAGGCGCTGGGCGCCCGTGTGCACTTCATCGGACAGCTGCAGTCGAACAAGGTTCGGCTGATCGCCGACCTCGTGTCGGTGTGGGAGACGCTCGACCGGCGCTCGGTCATTGCCGAGGTCGCGAAACGTGCTCCCGGCGCACGGGTCCTGCTCCAGGTGAACACGACCGGCGAGTCCGGCAAGGGCGGCTGCGCGCCGGCCGACGTCGAGCCGCTCGTCGACCTCGCCCGCGAGTCCGGGCTCGCCGTCGACGGGCTGATGACCGTCGGCCCGACCGGGCGTCCCCCGGCGGCGGCTCGCGCCGGTTTCGACGTGGTGCGATCCCTCGTCGACCGCCTCGGCCTCTCGTCGTGTTCGATGGGCATGACCGCCGATCTCGAGGTCGCCGTTGCCGCCGGTGCGACCCACGTGCGACTCGGCTCCGCGCTGTTCGGTCCGCGACCGCGCGCGTGATCCGCCCGGTCCGCGGGCACCGGCGGCGACAACGGTGTTGTCCACCTCGTACGGATCGCCGTGGGCTAGCCTGACCGCAAGCAGGAGGATTGCATGCCCATCTGGAAACGGACCATGGACTACCTGGGTCTCGGTCCTGACGACACATACGACGACTACGACGACTACGACGAGCCGGATCCGTCGGCGCGCCACCGCGCACCACGTGAACCCGATGCGCGTGGCGCTCGTGGGCGCGATGTGGAGCCCGAACCGGAGGTGCGGACCGTCTCGGCGCGGCCGAGCTTTCCCTCGCGCGACTTCGACGCGTCGGCGGCCTCGCGCCGCCCCCGACCGGACCCCGGCAGTCCCCGCGACACCCGCGACGATTCCGGTGTGCAGATCCGTCCGGCCACTCAGCAGCACGGCCAACCCCAACCCAGCCTGCGCAGCGTTCCGGGAGGATCGATGGAACCCCACACCGTTCGACCACGACGCTTCGACCAGGCGCAGGAAGTGGCCGACAAGTTCAAGGACGGCCAGCCGGTGATCATGAACCTCGAGGGGACCGATCGCAGCGTCGCACGCCGTCTGATCGACTTCGCGAGCGGCATCTGTTATGCGATGGACGGATCGATGGAGAAGGTGGCAACGGGGGTCTACCTGCTCAAGCCGGCACCGCCGAGACAAGTTCGTTACGACGAATACGACGACTGACACTTCGCCCGTCCCGGGTGGCAAGTGAGAGAGAAGTGCCATGGACATGAATCCGCAACGTGTACGCAGCGCTGAGTTCAAGACCGTCAAACGCGGTCTCGACCCCGCTGAGGTCGAGGCGTTCCTCGATGCCGTCGCCGACGAACTCGAGCGGGCGCAGAACCAATCGACCGCCATGGAGGCGCGGGCGAGGGCGGCCGTCGCGCGGTTGCAGGAACTGTCCGATGGTGCGGCGTCGCAGGCGGAGGCGGCGGAGTCTGCCGACCCCGAGCAGGTTGCCGCTTCGGTCGACCAGTCCGAGACGATCAGCCGCACGCTGCTCCTCGCGCAGCGCACCGCCGACACGACGATCGCCGAGGCCAGGGCCGAAGCCGATCGGCTGCGGTCCGACGCCGACGGCGAGGCGTCGCGAACGCTGGAGTCGACACGTGAGATGGCCGCCGGGCTGCTCGACGAGGCCCGCGAGGAGGCCCGCAAGGTCGGCGAGCAGGAGCGGGTCGCGCTCAAGAGCGAAGTCGATGCGTTGGCCGCGCGGCGAGACTTCCTCGAATCCGACGTCGATCACCTCGAGCAGTTCCTGATCGCGCAGCGCGATCGGCTCCGCGATGCTGCGAGCGAACTGATCGAGCTCACCGACCGGGTGCCGGGCGGCCTGGGCGAAGTGCGCCGGCCATTGATGTCGGCGTCCGATGATGACGACGACGAGGGCGCCGCGGACGCCGCCGAACGGGGCGACGATGACGAGGCGTCCGACGACGAGACCCCGGTGGCGGCCGCGGCCGTGGCGAACGACGACGAGACGGATGCCGCCGATGCGGCCGACGACGATGCCGGTGACGACGACGACTCGTCGGATGATCTCTGGCTGCCGGACGACGACGAGGACGAGGTGGCTGACACCGCCGCGACGGACGGGGAGTCCGCCCGCGGGTTCCGGTTGTCGTTCGGCGACGACTGAATCCGGCCGCGCCTCGCGCCGAGGTCGCTCGGTAGCATTCCGGTGTGTCATACCCCGAGGTCGACCCGCAACCGAACTTTCCTCAGCTCGAGCAGGGCATTCTCGACGCGTGGGAACGCGACGGCACGTTCCGCGCGTCGGTCGACCAGCGGCCGGCAGGCACCGACGGTGACAACGAGTTCGTCTTCTACGACGGCCCACCGTTCGCGAACGGCCTGCCCCACTACGGCCACCTGTTGACCGGTTTCGTCAAGGACGCGATCCCGCGGTACCAGACGATGCGCGGCCGCCGCGTCGAGCGCCGGTTCGGATGGGACTGCCACGGGCTGCCCGCAGAGGTCAAGGCGGAACAGGAGCTCGGCATCTCCGGACATCCCGAGATCACCGAGTTCGGCATCGACCGGTTCAACGCGGCCTGCCGGAGCAGCGTGCTGCAGTTCACGAGCGACTGGGAAGAGTACGTCACCCGCCAGGCGCGCTGGGTCGACTTCGACAACGACTACAAGACGCTCGACCTGACCTACATGGAGAGCGTGATGTGGGCCTTCAGGACGCTCTGGGACAAGGGCCTGATCTATGAGGGCTTTCGCGTGCTCGCCTACTGCTGGCGGTGCGAGACCCCGCTGAGCAACACCGAGACGCGGATGGACGACGCCTACCGCGACCGCCAGGACCCCGCGTTGACCGTCACGTTCCGTCTCGAGACGGGCGAGCACTTGGTCGCCTGGACGACGACGCCGTGGACGCTGCCGGCGAATCTCGCGCTCGCCGTCGGGCCCGACATCGAGTACGCCGTCGTCGAACAGGACGGCGAGCGGTACGTCCTCGCGGACGCCCTGCTCGCAGCACACGAAGCGGAGTTCGGCGGTGCCACCCGGGTCGACACCGTCACCGGCGCCGACCTCGTCGGCCGCCGGTACCGCCCGCTGTTCGACTTCTTCGCCGACGCCGGCGAACACGGCACCGAGCACGCGTTCCGGGTGCTCGCCGCAGACTTCGTGTCGACCGACGACGGCACCGGCATCGTCCATCTGGCGCCGGGCTTCGGTGAGGACGACCAGCTCGCGTGCACCGAGGCGGGCATCCCGACGCTCTGTCCGATGGACGAGCACGGCCAGTACACCGCCGAGGTCGCTCCCTGGGCGGGCATGCACGTGTTCGACGCGAACCCGGCGATCATCCGGGATCTCAAGGCGCGTGGTGTCGTCGTTCGTCACGCCACGTACGACCACTCGTACCCGCACTGCTGGCGATGTGCCCAGCCGCTCGTGTATCGGGCGATCTCGTCGTGGTTCGTCGAGGTCACCGCGATCCGCGAGCGGATGGTCGAGCTGAACCAGGAGATCAACTGGCAGCCGACGCACGTCAAGGACGGCAGCTTCGGCAAGTGGATCGAGAACGCCCGTGACTGGGCGATCAGCCGCAACCGGTTCTGGGGTTCACCGATCCCGGTCTGGCGTTCCGACGACCCCGCCCACCCGCGGGTCGACGTCTATGGCTCCGTCGCCGAACTCGAAGCCGATTTCGGCGTCGAGATCACCGATCTGCACCGCCCGATGGTCGACGACCTCGTCCGGCCGAACCCGGACGATCCCACCGGAGCGTCGATGATGCGGCGCGTGCCCGAAGTGCTCGACTGCTGGTTCGAATCGGGCTCGATGCCGTTCGCCCAGGTGCACTACCCGTTCGAGAACGAGGACTGGTTCGAGCATCACTACCCGGGAGACTTCATCGTCGAGTACATCGGCCAGACCAGAGGCTGGTTCTACACGCTCCACGTCCTCGCCACCGCGCTGTTCGACCGGCCCGCGTTCTCGAACTGCGTCAGTCACGGCAACGTGCTCGGCGACGACGGCCGCAAGATGTCCAAGAGCCTCAACAACTACCCGGACCCCCGGGAGATGTTCGAGACGCACGGCGCCGACGCGATGCGATGGCACCTGCTGTCGTCAGCGATCCTGCGCGGCGGTGACGGGATGGTCACCGAGGCCGGGATGCGCGAGACGGTCCGCCACGTCCTGCTCCCGCTGTGGAACTCGTGGTATTTCCTGACGCTCTATGCCAACGCGGCCGGATACCAGGGGCGCCACCGCACCGACTCCGCGAACGTGCTCGATCGGTACATCCTCGCCAAGACGCGGGCGCTCGTCGGGGAGATGACCGAGGCGCTGGACGGGTTCGACCTGTTCGGCGCCTGCCAGCACGTCCGCACCTACCTCGATGTGCTGACGAACTGGTACGTCCGCAGGAGCCGCAGCCGGTTCTGGGCCGGCGACCACGATGCGATCGACACGATGCACACGGTGCTCTCCGTTCTCGCTCGGACGACGGCGCCACTGCTGCCGTTCATCTCCGAAGCGATCCACACGGGGATGGCCGCGGACGACGGCGCCGGTGGGAGCACATCCAGCGTGCACCTGCTCGACTGGCCCGGGGTCGACGAGCTCCCGGCCGACGACGAGTTGGTCGCATCGATGGACCTCGTGCGCGACGTGTGCTCGGCGACGCTGTCGGTCCGCAAGGCGCACCAGCGCCGTGTCCGGCTGCCGCTGACGTCGTTGACCGTGGCGACACCGGGTGCCGAGCGACTCGAACAGTTCGCTGCGGTCATCGCCGACGAGGTGAACGTCCGCGACGTCGTCCTGACGAGCGACGTCGGCGCGGTCGCGGTCGAGCAACTGCAGCTCGTGCCCGCCAAACTCGGACCGCGGCTCGGCAAGGACGTCCAACGGGTGATCAAGGCCCACAAGTCGGGGGACTGGACTGTCGACGCGGGCGCCGTCGTCGTCGGTGGTGTCACGTTGGAGCCAGGGGAGTACTCGCTCGAACTGGTCGCGCGGGACGACCAGGCCAGTACCGGGTTGTCCTATGCCCCCGGTGTGGTCGCGCTCGACATCGATGTCACCGAGGAACTCGAGATCGAAGGTCGCGCGCGCGATGTCATCCGCCTTGTTCAACAGGCCCGCCGAACTGCAGAACTCGACGTGTCCGACCGCATCGAGCTGTCGGTCGTCGCAACGCAGCCGTGGATCGACGCCGTCGACACCCACCGCGACCTGATCGCCGACGAGACGCTCGCAAGGAGTGTCGCGACGGAAGTCACCGACGGCGCTCCGGGCGACGAACCGCAGATCTCGGTCGAGCGCGCCGCCGCGCCGATCGGCAGGTGACAGCCGTCGGCGGATGCGGGCGGGGGATGGTGGCTGATTTGGGCGGTCTCCGCTAGAGTCCGGCGCTCAATACGCCGAGAGGAGCGCCGATGGCAGCGCCGAAGAAGTCGAAGACCGCGAAGAAGTCCACGACGAAGAAGGCGGCGACGAAGTCGTCGGCCGCCCGGAAGACGACGGCCAAGAAGACCACCGCCAAGAAGCCCGCTGCGAAGAAGCCCGCCGCGACCAAACGACCAGCCGCGAAGAAGGCCACCGCGAAGCGACCGGCCGCGAAGAAGACCGCCGCGAAGCGACCGGCCGCGAAGAAGACCGCCGCGAAGAAGACCGCCGCGAAGCGACCGGCCGCGAAGAAGACCGCCGCGAAGAAGACCGCCGCGAAGCGACCGGCCGCGAAGAAGACGGCCGCGAAGAAGCCCGCTGCGAAGACGGTCGCGAAGAAGTCCACCGCGAAGAAGACGCCTGCGAAGAAGACGCCGGCGACGCGGGCCACGACCAAGAAGAAGGGTTCGACCGACAAGGTGTCTCCGAAATCCAGCGGCGCGAAGACCGCCCCAGCAAAGCAGACCGTGCCACCGCGGCGGCCCGCCAAGGTGAAGCCGAAGCCCGTGTTCTCCTCGTTGCTGTCGAACGACGTGCCCGAGAAGGTCGAGATCCCCAAGCCGCGCGGCACGAGCAAGGACGGCGTCTCGTACACGAAGGACTTCGACGTCAAGTTCCTGAAGGCGCAGCGTGACGAACTGTTGGCGCGCCGCGCCGCCGAACTCGCTCGCGCCACCCGCCTCGAAGACGAGGCGACGAGCTTGATCGAGGACGGCGAGATGGGCGACGTGCAGTTCGACGACGAAGGCGGCGAAGGCGACACGATGGTCGTCCAGCGCGACCTCGATCGCCTGCTGTCGGGCCAGGCGCGCCAGACGATCGAGGAGATCGACGCTGCGCTCGCCCGCATCGAGGCGGGCACCTACGGTTACTCGATGGCATCGGGCAAGCCGATCCCCCGTGAGCGTCTCGAGGCGATCCCCGAGACCACCGTGCTGGCGGTCGAGAAGATCAGCGGCGCGGGCCTCCGCTGAGCGGGGGCGCCGACCGGACGCGATCGCCGATGACCACGTCGCGGTCAGCCGGGCCGACGAGTGCCGGTTGGGCGGCGCCGGTCGCCCTGTCCGGCGCCGTCGTCGCGTTCGACCAGGTCACCAAGCACTGGGCGGTCACGGGCCTGGGCGACGACCGTGTGATCGACATCGTCTGGACGCTGCGGTTCAACCTCGCGTTCAACAGCGGGATGGCGTTCAGCCGGGGTACGGGCCTCGGCCCGCTGATCGCCGTCGTGGCGACGATCGTCATCGTCTGGTTGCTGATCTCGTTGCGCACGGAGTCGAGCCGCCTGTCGACCATCGGGATGGGTCTCGTGATCGGCGGTGCGGCGGGCAACCTGGTCGATCGGATGTTCCGTGGCGAGGCGTGGCTGCGCGGTGCCGTCGTCGACTTCATCGACTTCCAGTGGTTCCCGATCTTCAACGTCGCGGACATCGCGATCAACGTCGGTGCCGGACTCCTCATCCTCAACAGCATCCTGGCGAGCCGCCGCGCACGGTCGGCTGAGGCGGACGACCGGTGATCGTCGAAGAAGTGCCGGCCGCCCTCGACGGCGAGCGGCTCGACCGCATCGTCGCGCTGATCGGCGACCTCAGCCGCGCCGACGCCCGCACGGTCGTCGCGGGCGGCGGGGTGCAGGTCGACGGCGCCGCCGCGACCAGCGGCAAGGTCCGTCTGGCCGAAGGGCAGGTCGTCGCCGTCGACCCCGCGACGTTCCCCCGGACGCAACTGCCCGAACCGGACCCGACGGTCGATTTCACCGTCGTCCACGAAGACGAGGCGGTGATCGTCGTCGACAAGCCGGCGGGGCTCGTCGTCCACCCCGGGGCCGGAAACCGCGAGGGCACGCTCGCCCACGGGCTGCTCGCTCGCTTTCCGGACCTGGCCCGCGTCGGTGACCCGCTGCGACCGGGCATCGTGCACCGTCTCGATGCGGGGAGCTCGGGCCTCCTTGTCGTCGCGCGGACCGATGCCGCGGCCGAGCGGCTGATCGAGCAGTTCGCCGACCACAGCTGTACGCGCCGCTACGTCGCGGTCGTGTGGGGTGTGCCGGAGGCGCCCCACGGGATCATCGACGCACCGATCGGGCGCGACCGCGGCGACCCGCTCAAGATGGCCGTCGTCGCGCACGGCCGGTTCGCGCGCACCGACTATCGCGTCGTCGGCACGTACTCCGCGCCGGCGGTCGTCTCACGGCTCGAGTGCCGCCTCGAGACCGGCCGAACACACCAGATCAGGGTTCACCTCGCGTCGATCAACCATCCGCTGCTCGGCGACCCGGTCTACGGGCAGCGCCGCCCCGACCTCGGGCTCGCGCGTCCGTTCCTCCACGCCGCCGAGTTGGCGTTCGACCATCCGAGCACTGGCGAGCGCGCCACGTTCCACAGCCCCCTCGCGACCGACCTCCAGGACTGGCTCGACCGGGCGACGCCGTGACGCCGCTACGCATCTCAGCGGAGCTGTGGCCAGGGCGAGTTGCCGCGGGCGATCTCGGCGATCGAGGCAAGTGAGTATCCCTCGAGGTGCTCGCGCATGTACGTCCCCGCCTGATTCCAGATCTCCAGCAACACGCATTGGCCCTCGTGGTCGCAGGCGCCGTCCTGGTGCGGCTGACCGAAGTCGCCGACGGTGATCGGTCCGTCGACCGCCGACACGATCTCGGACAGCATGATCGTCTCGGGGTCGCGGGCGAGGATGTAGCCGCCCCCGACGCCGCGTTTGGAACGCACGAGGCCGGCACCCTTCAGCGCGAGCAGGATCTGCTCGAGGTAGGGCTGAGGGAGGCCCGTGCGCTCCGCGATGTCACGCACCGACGTCGGGCCCTCGATCTCGGAATGCAGCGCCAGCGACAGCAGCGCACGACAGGCATAGTCCCCTCTGGTCGAGATGCGCACGACCATCACCATAACGATTCGACGTCCGCTCGACCGTGCTGCTCGACCAGCCGTTGCGACCGACAATCTCGTTCTTGCCTTGTGATCTGACCCACAGACATGGTGGACTTGCGCTTCGTGACTTCCACATGCGGCGGCGGGCCGATCATTCCCGACTACTCGGGTCCGAACGTGCGGGGCATCATCCCGGCGCTGCTCGGGCCGGGCGACTGGGCGACGTCGCTGCCGTCGTGGATGCCGGACCCCGTCGCCGATTCCGAGCAGTGTGTGATGCTCGTGCTCGACGGCCTCGGGTGGGATCAATTCCAGGAGCACCGTGCGCTGATGCCGACCCTGGCGGGTCTCACCGGTCGGTCGATCCACACGGTCGCCCCGACGACGACATCGACGGCGCTGACCTCGATCACGACGGGGCTGACACCCGGCGAGCACGGCATCGTCGGATACCGCATGGTGCTCAACGGCGATGTGCTGAACATCCTGCGCTGGACCGTGGGGGACCAACAGGTCCGGCGCTCGAAGCGGCCCGCGGAGGTGCAACCGTTCGTTCCGTTCCTCGGGCGAGCGGTCCCGGTCGTGTCGATGTCCGAGCTGCAGAACTCCGCGTTCAGCGAGGCGCACCTGCGCGGCGCCCGGCAGATGGGTTGGCGCGCCGCGTCCTCGATCGCGGTGACCGCGGCGGAGCAGGTCGAACACGGTGAGCGATTCGTCTACTGCTACTACGGCGGCATCGACAAGATCGCGCACGAGCGGGGGTTCGGGCCGTACTACGAGGCGGAGCTGCGCGCCGCCGATCGGCTGGTCGCCGATCTGCTCGATCTGCTGCCGAGCGGTACGTCGATCCTGATCACCGCCGACCACGGCCAGGTCCACGTCGGCGAGAACATCGTCCGCCCGTCGACCGAGATGCTGCGCGGTGTCACACTGCAGTCCGGCGAGGGCCGATTCCGCTGGCTGCATGCGGCCGCGGGTGCCGTGGCGGACGTCGCGCAGGCCGCCGAGGACGAGGTCGGCGCACTCGCATGGGTCGTGACGCAGGAACAGGTCGTCGACGAGGGGTGGTTCGGGCCGACCGTCGCACCGCCGATCAGATCCCGCCTCGGCGACGTCGCGCTCGTCGCCCACGAGCCGGTGAGCTTCCACGAGGACGCGGACTCGGGGTTGTATCAGCTCGTGTGCCGTCACGGGTCACTCACATCCGCAGAGGTCAACGTCCCGCTGATGGCCGGGACTGCCTGAGATTCCGCCCGCAACGCTGTAGAAAGGCGATCATGTCCGACACCGAGCCCTCGACGGCCGACACGCAACCGCCGACCGGTGAGAGCGAGGTGGTCCACCCCGACCTCGTCACCGACGACCGTCTGGAGCGCGACGCCGATGGCGACGGGGGCGCCGTCGAGCAGGTCGAAGCGGTGACGCAACCCGCGAAGGTGATGCGGATCGGCTCGATGGTCAAGCAACTGCTGGACGAGGTCCGCAACGCCGGGCTCGACGAAGCGTCTCGTGAGCGGCTCGCCGAGGTGTACGAACGGTCGGTGACCGAGGTCTCCGAGGCGCTGTCGCCGGATCTCCAGGAGGAGCTGCGGTCGCTGGCGCTGCCCTTCGACCACGAGGAGGTACCGAGCGAAGCGGAGCTGCGGGTCGCGAAGGCGCAGCTCGTCGGTTGGCTCGAGGGACTGTTCCACGGCATCCAGGCGAGCATGATGGCCCAGCAGATGGCGATGCGGGTGCAGCGCCAGCAGACGCCGGAACTCCCCGGGGGGTCACCGATGCAGCCCGGGGGTCTCGGCGAACGCCCGGACGGCGACCGGCCCGGAACCTACCTGTAGCCCGTCCGAGCGACGAGTTCCCTCGGCGAATTCCACTCGTGTAATCTCGCTCTCGCGCCATGGCCGACTCCTTCACCCACCTCCACGTCCACACCGAGTTCTCGATGCTCGACGGCGCAGCCCGCCTCGACGAGCTGGTGGCCAAGGCGGTCGGCGACGGGCAGCCCGCGATCGGCATGACCGATCACGGCAACATGTACGGCACGTTGGACTTCTACAAGGAGTGCAATCGCCAGGGGATCAAGCCGATCATCGGCACCGAGGCGTACATGGCCCACGACCATCGCAGCGAGCGGCCGACCCGTCGCGGGCGGATGGACGACTCCGGTGGCGAGACCGAGGGTGGCAAGAAGCTCTACTACCACCTGATCCTGTTGGCGGAGAACAACACCGGCTATCAGAACCTGATCCAGCTCGCGTCGCTCGCCTTCATGGAGGGCTACTACTACAAGCCGAGGATGGACTGGGAGCTGCTCGAGAAATACTCCGAGGGGCTGATCGCCACGACCGGTTGCCTCGGCGGCCACGTGCTCCAGTCGCTGCTCAACGGCGACGAGCGCGGCGCACTGGAGAACGCGGCGCGGTTGCAGGACATCTTCGGCAAGGACAACCTGTTCGTCGAGATCCAGGACCACGGCATCCCCGCGCAGCGCGACACGAACCCGAAGCTGCTCGAGATCGCGAGGAAGATCGGTGCCCCGCTGCTCGCGACGAACGACAGCCACTACACGCACCAGGAGGATCACGAGAGCCACGACGCGCTCCTGTGTGTCCAGACCGGTTCGCTCCTGTCTGACCCGAAGCGCCTCAAGTTCGAGGGTTCCGAGCACTTCCTGAAGACGGCCGCGGAGATGCGCTACCTGTTCCGCGAGCTGCCGACGGCGTGTGACAACAGCCTCTGGATCGCCGAGCGGGCGAACGTCGAGATCGAGTTCGGCAAGCCACTGTTGCCCGACTTCCCGCTGCCGGACGGGTTCGACAGCGACGAGGCGTACCTTCGCCACCTCACCCAGCTCGGCGCGGAGAAGCGGTGGGGCAAGGACGTACCGGCGGAGGCGGTCGAACGGCTCGCCTACGAGCTGCAGGTGATCTGCGACATGGGGTTCGCGTCGTACTTCCTGATCACCTGGGACCTGATCAAGCATGCGCGGGACAACAACATCCGCGTCGGGCCCGGCCGCGGGTCGGCCGCCGGGTGTGCGGTCGCCTACTGCCTGTGGATCACCGATCTCGATCCGATCAAGTACGACCTGCTGTTCGAGCGGTTTCTCAACCCGAGCCGCATCTCGATGCCCGACATCGACATGGACTTCGAGACCCGCTACCGCGATGAGATGATCCGCTACGCGGCGGAGCGCTACGGACGGGACCACGTCGCGCAGATCATCACGTTCGGCACGATCAAGGCCCGCAACGCAGCGCGCGACGCGGCGCGGGTGCTCGGGTACCCGTACGGCGTCGGCGACAAGATCGCCAAGGCGATGCCGCCGCTCGTGATGGGTCGTGACACCCCGCTGAAGTACTGCTTCGAGCAGCACCCGAAGTACGCCGACGGCTACAAGGCGGCTGCCGATCTCCGGGCGATGTACGACACCGACGCCGACATCAAGAAGGTCGTCGACGTCGCCAAGGGCCTGGAGGGCCTGAAGCGCTCCGACGGAATCCATGCCGCCGCGGTCGTCATCACAAAGAACCCGGTCACCGACTACGTGCCGATCCAGCGCAAGCCGGAATCCGGGATGGACCCCGCCGACGCGCCCGTCGTGACGCAGTACGAGATGCACGGCGTCGAATCGCTCGGCCTGCTGAAGATGGACTTCCTCGGGCTGCGCAACCTCGACGTGATCAGTGACGCCGAGGCGATGATCCGGGCACAGCGCAAGCCGGACTTCGTCATCGAGGAGGTGTCGCTCGACGATCGGGCGACGTTCGACCTGCTCTCACGCGGCGACACGATCGGGGTGTTCCAACTCGAGTCGCCGCCGATGCGCCAACTCCTGAAGGCGATGGAGCCGTCCTCGTTCGAGGACGTGTCCGCGGTGCTCGCCCTCTATCGGCCGGGGCCGATGAGCGTCAACATGCACTACGACTTCGCCGACCGCAAGAACGGCCGGCAGCCCGTCGAGTACTTCCACCACGACGCGCAGGCGGTGTTGGGCGACACGTACGGGTTGATGATCTACCAGGAGAGCGTGATGCGTGTCGCGCAGAAGTTCGCCGGGTACTCGCTCGCCGAGGCGGACAACCTGCGCAAGGCGATGGGCAAGAAGTCCCGCGAGGTGATGGCCACGGCCCGCCAGGCGTTCGAGGAAGGTTGCGTCGCGAGCGGCTACGGCGAGGAACTGGGCCCGCAGCTGTTCGACATCATCGAGAAGTTCGCCGACTACGCGTTCAACAAGAGCCACACGTTCGGGTACGGGCTGATCACCTACCAGACCGCGTACCTCAAGGCCCACTATCCGGTCGAGTACCTCGCGTCGCTGCTGACGAGCGTGAAGAGCAACCTGGACAAGGCGGCGCTGTACCTCGCCGACTGCCGCTCGATGGGGATCAAGGTGCTCCCGCCCGACGTCAACCGCTCGCTGATGAATTTCGGCGCGCTCGCCCCCGACGAGTTGCCGGCCGGCGTGTCGCTTCCCGTCGGCAGTCCCGGTGCGATCACGTTCGGGCTGTCGGCGGTCCGCAACGTCGGCGAGGGGCTCGTCGAGCAACTGCTCGCCGAGCGCCAGGAGAACGGCATGTTCACCGGCTTCCACGACTTCGTCGAACGGGTCCCCGAGGCGGTGCTCAACAAGCGCACGATCGAGTCGCTGATCAAGGGCGGCGGCTTCGACAACCTCGGTCACCCGCGCCGGGGGCTGCTGACCGTCTTCGAGCACATCATCGACTCGACCGTCAAGCGGCGGCGCGAGCGGGAGAAGGGCGTGATGAGCCTGTTCGGAGACTGGGGCGACGCAGACGACGACAGCGGTTCCGAGACCGGCAACGGTACGGGCTTCGACGAACGCACCGAGATCCCCGACCTCGTGTTCGACAAGACCGAGCGGCTGCGATTCGAAAAGGAGATGCTCGGCCTCTACGTCTCCGATCACCCCCTGCTGGGGGTCGAAGGGGCGCTGAAGCGCAAGGTCGAGCACGCATTGATCGACCTGCCGAACATGGAGGACGGCACACCGGTGGTCGTGGGCGGCGTGATCACCAACCTCGCCCGCAAGTTCACGAAGAAGGGCGACCAGATGGCGGTCTTCCTACTCGAGGACCTCGACGCGTCGATCGAGGTGACGATCTTCCCCCGCACGCTCGCCGAGCAGGGGCACAAGCTCGAAGACGACCTGATCGTCGCGGTCAAGGGCCGGCTCGACCGGCGCGACGAGTCCCGGTTCGGGCTGATCGGCCAAACGGTCACCGTGCTGGACGGCCTCGGCGACGGCCCGGCGACGCCGCTGCGGCTGCGGATGCCGTCGACATCGCTCGACGAGCTGAAGATCCAGCGTCTGAAGCGGATCCTCAAGGAGCATCCGGGAGACTCGCTCGTGATGGTCGACATCGGTCAGGGCAAGGTCCTGAAGCTCGCGGACGAGTTCCGCGTCGACCTCGATCGCTCGGTCGGCGAGCTGCGGATGGCCTTCGGACACGACGCCGTTCTGCTCTGACAGCCCTGCGTCCGATGGCCGGATCCCGGATTTTCCGGCGTGCGGAGCGCCCGAGTTTGATTCGATTCGCGTTTCCGGTGGCAGAATAGGGAGGATGGCCCTTGAAGTTTCCACGAACGACGCCGCTGCCCTGACCGACACGGACCTCGACGAACTGGCCTCGATGGAGGACGCGTTCAGTGCCGGGCAGCTGTCCAAGGCCAAGGAAGACTGGGTCCTGATCACGACCGCCCGGTTCGGTGACAGCCTCCACGGCTACTCGTTCTCGACGCTGGAGCGCATCGGCGGAACGCCATGTGTGCTGATCGGGCTGCTCAGCGTGAAGCGGTCGTCCAAGCGCGACCAGGTGCTCCGGGGCTTGATGAACGAGGCCTATCACCGGGCACTGATGGCGTTCCCGGACGAGGACGTCGTCGTCGGCAGCCGGTTCGTCAACGCCGACGCGGTCGTCGCCTTCAAGGATCTCGACGATCTCACCCCCGCGCCGGGCTCCCGTGCGGTCGGCGAGGAGCGGGCCTGGGGCCGGAGGCTCGCGAAGCGGTTCGGCATCGACGCGAAGTACGACGCCAACAGCTTCATCTCGACGAGCGGCGCACAGGACGGATTCATGGACTTCGAGGCGCTCAAGCCCGACAAGCTCGATGCGGACGTCGTGAAGCTGTTCTCCGCCGTGCCGGCCACGAAGGGTGGCGCGATGGTGGTCTACGGCTGGACGATGGCCGAGGACCTCGTCAAGCTCGGCAAGCGCTGAACCGGTCCGTCCCGTGACGGAGTTCGCGGACGTCGTGCGGGCGCGCCGGATGACCCGCGAGTTCAGCCCGGCTCCGGTCGATCGGGGAGTGATCGACGAGCTGGTCGATCTCGCGTCGCGCTCACCGAGTGCCGGCAAGGTGCAGGGGTGGCACCTCGTCGTGCTCGAGGGCGACGCGACGGCGAGGTTCTGGGACATCACGTTGCCGGCCGATCGTCGGGCGACGTTTCGCTGGCAGCGGCTCCTCGACGCGCCGGTGATCGCGCTCCCGTTCGCCGACGCCGGCGCCTATGTCGACCGGTACGCGGAGCCGGACAAGGCGGCGACAGGGCTGGGGGAGGGGCAGGACGCCTGGCCCGCGCCGTACTGGACGATCGACACGTCGATGGCGGTGATGACCCTGCTGCTCGCCGCCGAGGACGCGGGGCTCGGCGCGCTCTTCTTCGGTGTCTTCCGCGAGGAGGACCGTCTGCGAGCCGAACTCGCCGTCCCCGACGGCCTCGAACTGCTCGGCGCGATCGCCCTCGGCCACCGGGCCGACGACGCCGGTTCGGCGCCCGGGCGAAGCGCGGCCCGGACGCGCCGGTCGCCCGATCAGATCATCCACCGCGACGGCTGGTGATTCAGTCGGCGTCGGGGCGTGGGGGCAGTGCCCGGCCCGTCAACATCTCGACGAAGCCCTCGACGGTGTCGTGCGGCAGCTGGCAGGTGTGGTCCCGGCAGACGTAGGCGAAGCCCTCCTCGCGGCCGTCCCACAGTGGCGACGCGTACGGTTCGCCCCATGCGAGCACCGCATCGGGCCGCCAGACCGTGTGCGCGATCCGGACGAGATCCGGGCGGTCGCCGACGATCACGACCTCGGTCGAGCCGCGACGGCGCAGGTCGACGGCGAGCAGCGCGTTCGAGTACATCCCGATCGCGTCGTCGAACTGGGTCCCGAGCAGGCGCAGGATGCGGTCGGCGTGGTTCGCGTAGCGCTGCTCGCCGGTCAGCGCGGCAAGGCGGAACAGCGCGAGCGCGGCGGTCGAGTTGGCCGACGGCGTGGCGTTGTCGGTGAGGTCCTTCTGCCGTACGACGAGCTGCTCGCCGTCGTCGGCGATCGTGTAGAGGCCGCCCTGCTCCGGATCCCAGAACCGGTCGAGCATCGTGTCGGCGGTCTCGATCGCGGTCGTGATCCAGCGGGCCTGACCGGTCGCTTCCGACAGCCGTGTGAAGGCATCGACGAGGGCGGCGTAGTCGGCGGCCAGCGCGTCGTGGCGGGCGGGCGGGTCGCCGTCGGCGTGCCAGCTGCGATGCCAGTGGCCGTCCGGCCGGCGCAGCTCGCGCACGAGGAACTCGCCGTTGCGGATCGCCGCGTCGCGCCATTCCGGGTTGTCGAACACCGCCGCCGCCTCGGCGAGCGCGGAGAGGAACAGCGCGTTCCACTCGGTGATCACCTTGTCGTCGAGGCCGGGGCGCCGCCGCTGTCCGCGGGCGGCCGCGAGCAGCGCGGTCGTCCGCTCGATCTCCGGTGGCCGCGCGAGTGTGCCGCGGGCGTGGGACCGGTTCGGGATCGATCGCCCCTCGAAGTTGCCGTCGGGCGTGATGCCGTACCAGTCGAGCGTCGCGTCGACGACACCGGGGTCCTCGCCGTCGAGCGCCGCGCGGACTTCGTCCGGCGTCCAGGTGTGGAACAGCCCTTCGACGCCGTGGCCGTGCTCGTCGGGCGAGTCGGCGTCCTCCGCTGAGTAGAAGCCGCCATCCGGGTGCTGCAGCGTCGTCAGCACGTAGCGGATCGTCTCGACGAGCACCTGCCGCCACTGCGGCGCGCCGATCACGATCAGTGCGTGGAGGTACGTGCGGCACAGCAGCGCCTGGTCGTACAACATCTTCTCGAAGTGGGGCACGAGCCACTCGCGATCGACCGAATACCTCGCGAAGCCGCCGCCGATGTGGTCGTACATCCCGCCGGATGCCATCGCGTCCAGCGTCGTCGAGACGATTTCCTTCGGGGCATCTGCGGCGGTCGACATGTACGCCCGCAGCATCAGTTCGAGGTTGAACGTCGACGGGAACTTCGGGGCGCGGCCGAATCCGCCCCAGTCCGGGTCGAACGCCCCGGCCAGCCCCTGCACCGCGCGGTTGAGCTGATCGGCGCCGGGCAGGTCGTCGCCCGCGACGAGTCGGGCACTGCGCGAGATCGCTCCGACGAGCTGGTCGACATTCGACCTGACGTCGTCCGGGCGGTTGCGGTAGACGTCGTCGATTGCATCGAGCAGTTGCAGGAACGCGGGCTTCGGGAAGTACGTGCCCCCGTAGAACGGTGCGCCGTCGGGTGTCATGAACACGGTCATCGGCCAGCCGCCGCGACCGGTCATCGCCTGGACCGCATCCATGTACAGCGCGTCGACGTCGGGCCGTTCCTCGCGGTCGACCTTGACGTTGACGAACAGCTCGTTCATCTTCGCCGCCACCTCGTCGTCCTCGAAGCACTCGTGGGCCATCACGTGGCACCAGTGGCACGCCGAGTAGCCGACCGACAGCAGGATCGGCACGTTGCGCTCGCGCGCCGCGTCGAACGCCCCGGTGCCCCACGCGTGCCAGTCGACGGGGTTGTCACGGTGCTGGCGGAGGTACGGAGACGTTTCGTCGGCGAGCCGGTTCACCGCGTCGAGGGTAGCTAGCGTGGCGGCGTGGGCATCCTCGGGTGGATCGTGATCGGGCTGGTCGCCGGCGGGCTCGCGCGCTGGATCGTCAAGGACGACCGCCGCGGCTGCCTCTACACGATGATCGTCGGCGTGCTCGGCGCGCTGATCGGCGGGGCACTGATGAATGCGGCGGACAGCCGCGGCGTCGACGAGTTCTCGCTGCGCAGCATCGCCGTCTCGGCGATCGGGGCGGTGCTCCTGCTACTCGTCCTCCAGGCGATCGCGGGCCGAGGCCCGAGACGACCGCGCCGATTCTGACCCGACGGGTCAGGCGCCGACCGCGTGGTATCCGCCGTCGACGTGGATGATCTCGCCGGTCGTCGCCGGGAACCAGTCCGACAGCAGCGCGATCACCGCACGCGCGACCGGCTCGGAGTCGTTGACGTCCCAGCCCAGGGGAGCGCGGCCGTCCCACGTGTCCTCGAACAACGCGAAGCCGGGGATCGACTTCGCCGCCATCGTGCGGATCGGCCCTGCGGCGACGAGGTTCGAGCGGATGCCCTGCGGACCCAGTTCCTTCGCGAGATACCGCGAAACGCTCTGCAGCGCAGACTTCGCGACCCCCATCCAGTTGTAGGCGGGCCACGCCTGCGTGTTGTCGAAGTCGAGTCCGACGAACGAGCCGCCCTGGGTCATCAACGGGACGAACGCATCGGCGAGTGCCTTGAGCGAGTACGTCGAGATGTGCATCGCAATGGCGACGTCCTCCCACGGTGCGCCCATGAAGTCGTCGCCGAGGCATGACTCGGGGGCGAAGCCGACCGCGTGGAGCACGCCGTCGACGCGCCCCCACTTCTCCGCGAGCGCATCCCGGACCGCCTCGCCGTGTGCCGGGACCGTGACGTCGAGTTCGTAGACGTCGATCGGCGCGTCGTCGTCACCGACGAGCTTGCGAGCGGTCCGCTCGGTCAGCTTGAGCGCTCTCCCGGCGCCGGTGAGCACGATGTCCGCGCCCTCCTCCCGCGCGAGGCGTGCGACTCCGTAGGCGAGCGACGCGTCGGTGAGGACGCCGGTGATCACGATGTTCTTGCCGTCGAGCAGACCCATGTCGGCAAGCTAGTGCGGCGACGCGGTCGCCCGTGCGACGATCGTCACACGACGAGGGATTCTCGCCCGGGCAGGAGGGACCTGGCCCGGGCTGTGCCACGCTGTGCGGCATGCGTGCGGGAATGAATCGGCACCTCCGCGGGGTTGGCCCGTGACGATGCAGCTCTACGACACCGCGCGCCGTGCGATCGTCCCCTTCGAACCCGGCGAGACGGTGCTGATGTACACGTGCGGGATCACGCCGTATGACGCGACACACCTCGGCCACGCGGCGACGTTCGTCGCGTACGACGTGCTGATCCGTCGGTTGATCGACAAGGGCCATGACGTCCGCTGCGTCCGCAACGTCACCGACGTCGACGACCCGCTGTTCGACCGGGCCCGTCAACTCGGCGTGCACTACTTGGATCTCGCCGCCGGCGAGGAGGCGCGCTTCGAACGCGACATGGAAGCGCTCAACGCGTTGCCGGTCTCGTCGAGCCCGCGTGCATCGTCGGCGATTCCCGACATCCGGGGGTTCATCGGGATGGTCCTCGACCGGGGCTACGCGTACGAGGCAGGCGGTTCGGTCTACTTCGACGTGTCCAAGTACGAGTCGTTCGGCTCGATGAGCGGGTATTCGCACGACGAGATGATCGCCTACGCCCGCGAGCGCGGCGGCAATGTCGACGACCCGAACAAGCGCTCCCCGCTCGACTTCGTCCTCTGGCATCCGTCGGCGGACGACGAACCCGCATGGGACACGATGTGGGGGCGGGGGAGGCCGGGCTGGCACATCGAGTGTTCGGCGCTGGCGCTCCGCGAGCTCGGCACCACGATCGACCTGCACGGCGGCGGCACCGACCTGATCTTCCCGCACCACGAATCGGAACGGGCCCAGTCCGAGGCTGCGACCGGCGAGCAGTTCGTCAAGCACTGGATGCACACCGGCATGATCGCCAAGGACGGCGAGAAGATGTCGAAGAGCCTCGGCAACCTGGTCTTCGTCGACGCCTTGCGCGAGGACTACGACCCACGGGCGATCCGGCTGGCGATCATCGAACACCACTACCGCGCCGACTGGGAGTGGGACGAGGAGCTGATGCCGCGCAACGCGGCCCGGCTCGAGTCGTGGTCGGCGAACGCGAGGCCGAACGAAGCGCTGCTCGGTGCCGTCCGCGCGCGTCTGGACGACGATCTCGACACGCCGGGGGCGATCGCGGCGATCGACGCCGCAGCCGGCGCCGGCTCGGGCGTTCTCGAGGCGGCCGCACTGCTCGGCGTCGACCTCGTCTGAAGACGATTCACACGCTGTTCACGGAACCGCCTTCGCACGCCGACATCGGTGACGTACTGTTCGGCTCATGACCGATCGACCGGGCGCCGGCACGTTGCAGCGCAGTGTCCGGCGCGTCGGCGCGCCGATCGTCACTCGGCTGTGGGACATCGAGACGAGCGGGTACGAACGGCTCCCGCACGACGGCCCGGCGATCCTCTGCCCGAACCACATCTCGTTCTTCGACTCCGCCGCGCTCACGTTCACGCTGCCGCGCACCATCTCCTTCGTCGGCAAGGCGGAGTACATGGACTCGTGGAAGACGAAGTACCTCTTTCCGGCGATGGGGATGATCCCGATCGACCGTGCCGGCGGCGCGGGCAGCGCCGGTGCGCTCGACGCCGCTCGTCAGGTCCTCGAACACGGTGAGCTGTTCGGCATCTATCCCGAGGGGACGCGCTCCCGCGACGGCCGCCTCGGCAAGGGGCGCACCGGCGCAGCGCGCCTCGCGATCGCCGTCGGCTGCCCGATCTACCCGGTCGGCATCGTCGGCACCGATGCGATCCAGCCGCCGGGCGCCTCGGTGCCGAAGCTGCGCAGGACGTGTCAGGTCACGATCGGCCGCCCGATCCGCCCGGAGCGGTACGCCAACCGTGGCCCGGAGCACCTGCAGTGGCGCTCGATGACCGACGAGGTGATGTTCGAGATCCGTGAGCTCACCGGCCAGGAATACGTGCACCGCTACCACGGCGAGGCGGCGGAGACCGAACCGACGGTCGAGGCGCGGGTCACCGGCGCGTCCGAGCAACCGCGGCAGCTCGTTTCCGCGTAACCAACCGCCCAGCCGCGACCCGGCGCTCCTATCCTGGGGGCCGCATGTCGAACATCACGATCTCGCTGCCCGACGGTTCC
Organism: Ilumatobacteraceae bacterium; assembly: GCA_024644465.1. Classification (GTDB taxonomy): domain Bacteria; phylum Actinomycetota; class Acidimicrobiia; order Acidimicrobiales; family Ilumatobacteraceae; genus Ilumatobacter_A. Next base: position 50,377 of record JAHEKY010000003.1, read on the forward strand.
TCACGGGAGCTGCCCGAGGACTCCACGGTGCTCGACCTCGCCGCGTCGATCGGCTCGGGATTGCGCAAGGCGGCCGTCGCGGGCGCGATCGACGGGCGCGAGGTCGACCTCGGCACCCCGCTGCACGACGGTGCCCAGGTGGCGATCATCACCAACGACACCGACGCCGGCCGCCACGTGTTGCGACACTCGACCGCGCACGTGCTCGCCCAGGCGGTGACCCTGCTGTTCCCCGGTGCGAAGTTCACGATCGGCCCGGCCATCGAGAACGGCTTCTACTACGACTTCGAGTTGCCGGACGGCAAGACGTTCTCCGAGGAGGACCTCGAGGCGATCGAGGCGAAGATGCGCGAGATCGTCAAGGAGAACCAGCCGTTCGTGCGCTCCGAGCACTCGATGGCCGAGGCGAAGGAGATCTTCGCCGACCAGCCCTACAAGGTCGAGATCATCGAGCGGGTCGAGTCAGCCCAGGAGGGCGGAGGCGCAGCTGACGCGGAAGACGCCGGTGAAGTCGCAGGCGACGGCAAGATCAGCGCGTACCGCAACACCGACCAGTTCGTCGACATGTGCGTCGGCCCCCACGTGCCCTCGACCGGCAAACTCGGGTTCTTCAAGCTGCAGCGCGTCTCGGGCGCCTATTGGCGTGGCAACGAGAAGGGGCCGATGCTGCAGCGGATCTACGGCACTGCGTGGGAGTCGAAGCAGGCGCTCAACGACCATCTCCACCAGCTGGAGGAGGCACTCAAGCGCGACCACCGCAAGCTGGCGGTCGAGCAGGACCTGCTCAGCTTCCCCAGCGAGCTCGGCGGCGGCCTCGCCGTCTGGCATCCGAAGGGTGCGATCATCCGCAAGCTGATGGAGGACTACAGCCGGTTCCGCCACGAACAGGGTGGCTACGAGTTCGTGTACACCCCGCATCTCGCCGACTCCGGGCTGTTCGAGACGTCCGGTCATCTCAGCTGGTACGCCGAGGGGATGTACCCGCCGATGGAGATGGACAACGGCACGTACTACCCGAAGCCGATGAACTGCCCGATGCACTGCCTGATCTACGGCAGCCGGCAGCGCAGCTACCGCGAGTTGCCGCTGCGCCTGTTCGAGCTCGGCACCGTCTACCGCTACGAGCGGGCGGGCACGCTGCACGGGCTGATGCGGATCCGCGGGTTCACCCAGGACGACAGCCACATCTACTGCACGAAAGAGCAGCTCGCGGAAGAGATCGCGGCGCTGCTCGACTTCGTCCTGTCGGTGCTCCGTGCCTTCGGCTTCGACGAGTTCACGTTCAACCTCTCGACGAAGGATCCCGAGAAGTACGTCGGGAGCGACGAGATCTGGGACGAGGCGACCGAGGCGCTGCGCGAGGCACTCGATGCGCACGGGCTCGAGTACGCCGTCAAGGAAGGCGACGCCGCGTTCTACGGGCCGAAGATCGACATCGACGTGCGCGACGCGATCGGCCGCTCGTGGCAGTTGTCGACGATCCAGGCCGACTTCCAGTTGCCCGAGCGTTTCGACCTGGAGTACGTCGGCGCGGACAACAACCGCCATCGCCCGATCATGTTGCATCGCGCCCTCATGGGGTCGATCGAGCGGTTCTTCGGCGTACTCGTCGAGCACTACGCCGGGGCGTTCCCGACCTGGCTCGCGCCGGTACAGGTCCGAGTCCTCCCGGTCGCGGAGGCGCACGGCGCCTATGCCGACGAGGTCGTCGCGCAACTTCGGGCGGCAGGCGCCAGGGTCGACGCCGCCGCGGCCGACGACGGCCTCGGCAAGCGGATCCGCACCGCGAAGATGGACAAGTTGCCGTACGTGCTCGTCGTCGGCGACGACGACATGGCCGCCAAGACGGTCGGGGTCAACCCGCGCGGCGGCGACGTCGAGCGCGACGTTCCGCTCGACGAGTTCATCGCCCGGTTCACGTCCGAGGTCGCGGACGCAGCATCGGTCGCGTTCGGTTCCTGATGGTCGAGCGGATCTGGTCGGGGTGGCGCTCGCCGTACGTGAGCGACGCGGCGACGCGGCGCGGGGCCGAATCCGAGCGGAGCGTGTTCACGGAGCTGCTCGAGTCGGGGCTCCCCGACGAGGAGACGTTCATCGTGCACCGCGGCGAACTCGTCTTCGCGATTCTCAACATCTACCCGTACACCTCGGGCCATCTGCTGATCGTCCCGTACCGCCAGGTCGCCGATCTGGCCGATCTCACCGCGGACGAGACCACCGAATTCTGGGCGACGGTGACCCGTGCGATCGACGTCGTCCGGCGTGCCTACGACCCGGACGGGATGAACGTCGGCATGAATCTCGGGCGGGCAGCCGGCGGCTCGATCGCGACGCACCTGCACATGCATGTCGTCCCGCGGTGGAGCGGCGACTCCAATTTCGTCTCCGCGATCGCCAACGCCCAGACGCTGCCGGAAGCGCTCGACGTGAGTGCTGCCCGCCTCCGCGCCGCGTGGTGACCGTACACTTCGGTGTGATGACCGACGATCAACGCGACCAGCTTCCCGATGATCTCAACCCGTCCGGCTTCGTCGGCGCGTACCTGTTCCCCGACAACAGCCGCCGCCGCTGGCCCGGGGTGATGTACCTGGTCATCGCGGCGGTGTGTGTGCTCGTCGTCGCAGTCGCGGAGGACTCCGCCGTCGTCAACCGCGGCTGGCTCGTCGCCGCAGTACTGCTCGCTGCCGTCGGCGTGTTGTCGATCACGTCCGGTTGGAGAATGACCGTCGACGAGAAGCAGGCGCTCGTCGCCGCCCAGGGCGCCGTCGAGTTCGGCGTCGGCCACGCGTCCGCGCAGCAGGTCTGGCGGGGCCTGCGCAGCCGGCCGACGTGGCGGGTGCTGTGCTACTCGGCCGAAGAGCCGCCACTGCAGCGCGGGCTCGTGCTCGTCGACGCCGTCGACGGCCGGATCGTCGAACGCCTGGTCGAGGAAAATGACGAAACCGAGTAGGGTCGCCCCCAATGTTTGACGGCAAGTTCCGGACGCCGGTCGACAAAGCCGTCAAGCCACTCGGCGCGTTCCTGCGCCGCACGCGCCTGACCCCCGATCACCTGACGGTCGTCGGCCTGATCATCGGTGTCGGGGCCGCCGTCGCGATCGGTTTCGGTCGCCTGTGGATCGGCCTCGTCCTCGTCATCCTCGCTGCGCTGCCCGACCTGCTCGACGGCGCACTCGCGAAGGCGTCGGATTCGGCCAGCCAGCGCGGCGCGTTCTTCGACTCGACCGTCGATCGGGTCACCGACTCGCTGCTGCTCGGTGGCATCGCCTGGCATTTCGCCAGTACCGAGTCCGCGCACCTCGCCCTCCTGCCGTTCGCGGTCGCCGCGGTCTCGTCGGTGATCAGCTACCAGCGGGCGAAGGCGGAATCGCTGGGGATCGACGCCAAGGGCGGCTTGATGGAGCGTGCCGAGCGAATCATCGCGATCTGCGTCGGCCTCGCGTTCAACGTGCTGTTGATCCCGATTCTCTGGCTGATGCTCGTGCTGACGTCGATCACGGCGGTCCAACGCTTCGTCAAGGTCTGGCGGGCGGCGGCGATCGCTCCCGTCACCGCGGCGCGGATCGAGATGCGCCGCTCCCGCCGTCAGAGCCGACGCGTCGCCCGGACCGAGCGGCGGCGCACGCGCGTTCCCCGCCGCAAGCCCTGAGGGGCCGGGGTAACGGAGCGATCGGTGGTGCCGGCGTGAGCAACGGGAACCGGCGTCCGCCGGTCTTCGACGAATTCGACCCGAAGTGGCTCACCGGCCAGTTGACCACCGGCGGCTACAGGTTCGGCGCGCTCGCGGCCCGGCTGCTCCCGACCGCCGTCGCGGCCGGGCTGGCGACACCGCTCGGCGCCACCGCGAACTTCGCCAGCCCCGAGCGGCGGGCGATGATCGAACGCCACCTGCGGCGGGTCGACCCGACGTTGCGGGGGATGCGGCTCCGCCGCGCCGTCCAGGACTCGTTCGACTCCTACGCCCGGTACTGGATCGAGAGCTTTCGGCTGCCGTACCTGTCGAAGCGCGCCGTCAGTGCGGCCTTCGTCGAGGATGGGTACCGGGTGCTCCTCGATGCACTCGACGGCGGCAAGGGTGCGATCATCGCGCTGCCGCACCTCGGGGGATGGGAGTGGGCGGGCCGATGGATCGCCGACCGGGGTCACCCGATCACCGTGATCGTCGAACGGCTCGAACCGCCCGAGCTCTTCGACTGGTTCGTCGATCTGCGGTCGAAGCTCGGGATGCGGGTCGTTCCCCTCGGTCCGCAGGCGGGCTCCGAGGTCGTCAAGGCGCTCAACGCGAATCACGTGGTCTGCCTGCTCTCGGATCGGGACATCCAGGGCAACGGCCCGGAGGTCGAGTTCTTCGGCGAGCGCACGACGCTGCCCGCGGGCCCCGCCACGCTCGCGCTGCGCACCGGCGCCCCGATCCTGCCGACCGGGGTGTACTTCACCGATCGCCTCGACGGCCACCTCGGGCACGTTCGCCCGCCCGTTCCCGCCGAGCGTGAGGCGAAGCGCCTGCGCGACGACGTCGCGCGCATCACCCAGGACATCGCGAGGGAGCTCGAGGTGCTGATCCGGCGGGCGCCGACGCAGTGGCACATGTTCCAGCCGAACTGGCCGTCAGATCCCGGATATCCCCAGTTCAGCTCAACTCTCGAGCGTGACTTGCCGAAGAACTGAACATCGACAAACCGCGTCTTTTCACGATCGCGAGTCGCCCTGGACGGCTCGTCGCGTCCGCCGTTGCGATCGCAGCGGTGTACCTCGTGCTGCCCCCCGGGGCGGCGGCGGAGACGCTGCGCGTGCTCGCCCCGGCCATCGGCGTCGGTGCAATCCTGATCGGCGTCGCGGCCAACGAGCCGCGACGATCCGGTGGCTGGTCGATGTTCGTCGTGGCCTTCGTGATGGAGGCGATCGGCGCACTGATCTGGTCGACCCGGCACTTCGCCGGTGATGTGACCTATCCCTCGGTGATCGAGCTGTTCCGGGCGGTCGCCGCGTTGTTCCTCCTGGCCGGTGTCGTCCGGATGAGCCGTGACGACCAGGGTGAGTCCGACGCGTTCGGCACGATCGAGACGGCGATCGTGGCAATCGCGTCCGGTGTCGGTGTGTGGCTGCTCGTCATCGAGCCGTACGTCTCCGAGCGCTCGCTGGCATTCGGTCAGAAGGCGTGGGCGATCCTCATCCCGCTGATCGGCGCGCTGTCGCTCGCGGTCGGCGTCCGCTTCGCCGCGCAGAGCCGCTTCCGGGAGCGGTCACCGCGGCTGATCGCGATCGGCCTGGGCGTGACCGTCCTCGCCGACGCGCTCCGGAGCTTCTTCGAACTCCGCGAACGCTACGGGCCGGGTGGGTTCGTCGCCGCCCTGACGATCCTCGCACCACTGCTCCTCGCCGCCGCGGCGCTCGACGAGTCGATGGCGCCGCGCAACCGCCCGGTCGTCGAGGCCGCGGGCTTCGGAAGGGTCGTCGGGCTCAGCGTCGCCGCGCTCACGCCGTTGACCGTCCTGTTCGCGCTGACGGTCACCGACCTCGGCTCGAGGATGACGCGCGTCGTCGCCGCTGTCTCGGCGATGATCGTCGTCGTGCTCGCACTCGCGCGGATGTGGGGTCTCGTCGCGACCGTGCGGGCGCTGACGGAGCGCCGCGGCCAGGACCGTCTCGCCGCGATGGTCGAGCACTCCAGCGATGTCGTGATGCTCGTCGACGACGACGGCGACATCCGCTACGCCAGCCCCGGTCTCACGAGCACGCTCGGCCACCGCGCGTCCGACTGGATCAGCCGTCCGATGATCGACCTCGTCGTCAACGACGACCGCGCCGCCGCCGAGCAGCAACTCCAGAACCTGATCGGGCTCGGCTCGGGCGGCACCGTGAAGTTCGAAGCGAGCCTCGTTCGGGTCGACGGTCAGCGGCGCAGGATGGAGGCGACGATCGCCAACCTGATCGGCGGCGAGGCGGTCGACGGCATCGTCGCCACGTTCCGCGACGTGACCGAGCAGCGCGACCTCGAGAACCAGCTCAGTCACCGCGCGTTCCACGACGAATTGACCGGTCTCGCCAACCGCGCGCTGTTCCTCGACCGGATGGACCACGCGTTGCGGATCACCCGCCTCGACACCGATCCGGTCGTCGTCCTGTTCGTCGACCTCGACGACTTCAAGTCGGTCAACGACGCGCTCGGTCACGCGGTCGGCGACCAGCTGTTGCGGCACATCGCCGGCCGCATCAAGACGACCGCCGGCAGCGGTGACACCCCCGCCCGTCTCGGCGGCGACGAGTTCGCGATCCTGCTGGAGGACCGCGGAGGTGTCGAACGAGCGCTGCACATGGCCGAGTCGCTGCTCGATCTGCTGCGCGAGCCCGTGTCGCTCGGTGGCTACGACCTCACGGTGCTCGCGAGCGTCGGCGTCGCCGTTGCCGCACAGGGGATGTCGACGTCGAGCCTGCTGCGCGATGCCGACATCGCGATGTACGAGGCGAAGCGCGCGGGGAAGGGACAGATCAAGATCTTCGACCCGGCGATGCGACTGAGCGCGACGACCCACCTCGAGTACCGGAGCGACCTCGCCAACGCGATCAACACCGGCCAGCTGCGCTTGATCTTCCAGCCCCAGGTCGACTTGCGCACCGGCGAGGTGATCGGCGCCGAAGCCCTCGTGCGCTGGCGGCATCCCGAGCGGGGCGACGTCAACCCGACCGAGTTCATCCCGATCGCAGAGCGCTCCGGATTGATCAATGGGATCGGCGAGTGGATCATCGACGAGAGCGTCCGGATCGCGAAGACGTGGCAACGCAGCGGCCCGCGCGCGATGAGCGTGAACGTGTCCGCAGTGCAACTGCGCAACCCGTCCTTCGTCGCACAGGTCTCGGCCGCGCTCCGGAGGTACGACCTCGATCCCCGACAACTGACACTCGAGATCACCGAGACCGTGCTCGTCGACGAGATCGAGGCCGCCTCGGGTGTGCTCGCCGACCTCCGCGGCCTCGGCGTCCGCATCGCGATCGACGACTTCGGCACCGGGTACTGCTCGCTGTCGTATCTGCAGCGGTTCCCGGTCGACGTCGTCAAGATCGACAAGCAGTTCGTCGACGAGCTCGGCGGCGACCCCCGGAGTTCGAGCCTCGCCCAGATGATCCTGCAGATGACGTCGAGCCTCGAGGTCCTCAGCGTCGCCGAGGGCATCGAGCGCCCGGAACAGCTGGTCGTGCTGCGCCGGATGGGCTGCGACGTGGGACAGGGCTTCCTGCTCTCGCGGCCACTGGAGGCCGACGTCATCATGGAGCGGTTCGGTCTCGTGTTCCCGCCGCCGCTCGGCACGCGCGCGGGTGCGCCGCCTCCGCCGCCCCCGATGCAGCCACCGAACCCACCGAGGGAGTCGGCGGACGTCGCGATCCAGACGCCGTCGATGAACTGAGCCTGCCCGGTCCGGCCGGCTGTCGGCTAGACATTGCGCGGTGGGACCTCCGTTGCGTGTCGGCCTGCTGTGTCCGTACAGCCTGACGATCTTCGGCGGCGTGCAGATGCAGGTGCTCGCCCTCGCCCGTGAGTTGCGCTCGCGAGGGATCGAGGCACGCGTGCTCGGCCCGTGCGACGGGCCGCCTCCGGCGAGCTTCGTCACGCCGCTCGGCAACTCGCTGCCGACCGCCGCGAACGGATCGATTGCGCCGCTCGCACCCGACCCGCCAGCGGTCCTGCGTACGATCCGGGCGCTCAACGACGAGGACTTCGACGTGCTGCACCTGCACGAGCCACTGGCCCCGGGGCCGACGCTGACATCGGTCGTCCTGCACCGGGCGCCGACCGTCGGCACGTTCCACGCCGCCGGGTCGTCCAGCAGCTATCGCTTGCTCAACCCACTGCTGCGGCGGCTGATCAAGCGCATCGATCACGGCGTCGTCGTGTCGAAGGATGCCCTTGCGCTCGTCCAGGCACATTTCGGGGTCGACTACGAGGTGCTGTTCAACGCGGTGGAGATCAAGGTGATCCGCTCGATCCCGCCGATCCCGACCGCTCGCCGAACCGTGTTCTTCTGCGGTCGCCACGAGGAGCGCAAGGGGTTGCGGATCCTGATCGATGCGTTCGAGACGATGCCCGCCGACGTCGATCTGCTGATCGCCAGCGACGGGCCCGACACGGCCGAGCTGATGCGTCACACCGCGCACGACCCGCGTGTGCACTGGCTCGGCCGGATCACAGATCGCGAGAAGTTCGCCCGGCTCCGCGGCGCCGACGTGTTCTGCGCGCCGTCGCTCGGTGGCGAGTCGTTCGGCATCGTGCTGATCGAGGCGATGGCAGCGGGTACGACCGTCGTCGCGAGCGACCTGCCCGGCTATCGCAACGTCGCCACCGACGGCGAGGACGCGCTGTTGACCGCGCCGGGATCGGTCGGCGACCTCGCCGGGGCGCTGCGCCGCGTGCTCGACGACGACGCGCTCGCGGCCGGTCTGCGCCGGACCGGCTCCGCGCGCGCCGAACAGTTCGCGATGACAGCGCTGGCTGATCGTTACGTCGAGATCTACGAGGGGCTCCGCGGCGCTACGGGCCGCTGAGCTCCCGGCGAAACCCGATCACATCGCCGCCGGTCAACCGGGCTCCCCGTACACTGACGCCATGTTTCTCATCATCGTGGTCGTCATCGTGGCGATCCTGCTCCTCGCCGCCATCCTTGCGTACAACGGCCTCATCCGTCGCCGGAACCAGATCGAGAACGCCTGGTCACAGATCGACGTGCAGCTCAAGCGCCGTCTCGATCTGATCCCGAACCTCGTCGAGACGGTCAAGGGCTACGCCGCCCACGAGCGCGAGACGCTCGAGGCCGTGATCGCCGCGCGCAACGCTGCGATCGAAGCGCCGGACACACCGGCGGGCCAGGAGGGCGCGAACGACATGCTGAGCGGTGCGCTGCGCAAGCTGTTCGCACTCAGTGAGGCGTATCCGGATCTCAAGGCGAACCAGAACTTCCTGGCCCTGCAGGAGGAGTTGACGGCGACCGAGGGCCGCGTCGCGTACTCGCGCCAGTTCTACAACGACAGCGTCCTCGACTACAACAACAAGCTCGAGCAGTTCCCGACCGTGTTCTTCGCGCGGGTGATGAAGTTCGAGCGCCGGGAGTACTTCCAGGCCGAGGAGTCGGCACGCACCGCACCGACGGTCGAGTTCTGATCCCGTCGTCCGCTGATGTATGAACTGATCCGTTCGAACAAACGCCGCAGCATCGCACTCGTCGCCGCCTTCGTCGTCGTCGTCGCCCTGGTCGGCGCTGCGATCGGCCTGGTCGTCGGCAACGGGATCGCATTCACGGTCGTCGCCCTCGTGTTCAGCGGGGCCGTTGCGTTCGCGTCCTACTGGAAGGCCGACAAGATCGCGCTGGCGGTCAGTCGCGCGAAGCCCGCGTCCGAGCAGGAGTACGCGCGGCTGCACAACCTCGTCGAGGGCCTGTGCATCGCCGGAGGGCTCCCCAAGCCGGGCGTGTACGTGATCGACGACCCGGCGCCGAACGCGTTCGCCACCGGCCGCAACCCCGACCATGCCGCGATCGCCGTCACGACCGGGCTGCTCGAGATCATGAACCGCGTCGAACTCGAAGGCGTGATCGCCCACGAACTCGGCCACATCCGCAACTACGACATCCTCGTGTCGACCCTCGCGGTCACGATGGTCGGCGCCGTTGCGCTGCTCGCCGACGGTGCGATCCGGTTGATGTGGTGGAACGGCGGCCGGGTGTCACGTTCGGGTGACCGCGGCAACCACAACAACCCGTTGGCACTGCTCGGGTTCGCATTGCTGATCGTCGCGCCGCTGATCGCGCGGGCGATGCAAGCCGCGATCTCGCGGCGTCGTGAGACCCTCGCCGACGTCAGCGCCTGCCAGCTCACGCGATATCCGCCCGGGCTCATCTCGGCGCTCGAGAAACTGCAGGCAGACACGACGGTGACGCACAGTGCGTCGACAGCTACGGCACACTTGTGGATCGAACAGCCGATGAGTGGTGTCGGGGACGGCGGCCGACTCGGAGGGGTTCACAAGATGTTCGACACCCACCCCCCGCTCGATGAGCGCATCGCATTGTTGAGAGAACTCTGATGACCATCAAGTCCGCTGTGGCCGGTCTGGCCGCCGCCGCACTCATCGCCGCTGCATGCAGTGGCGGCAGTGACGAGGCCGAGACGACCGAACCATCGACGACCACGTCGACGTCGACCACCACGTCGACGACCACGACGACCACCACGACCACGGTCGCGCCGCCGACGACGGAGCTGCCGCCGCCGACGACGCTGCCCCCGGTGATCCGCCAGCCGCTGACGGGCGACCCGCTCGACGACGAGGACGAGATCATCGCTCGCGCCGCGCTCGCCGTGAAGATCGACAACCATCAGTCGTCGCGCCGCAACCACACCGGCCTCGCCGTCGCCGACATCGTGTACGAGGAGAAGGTCGAGGGCGGACTGACCCGGTTCGCCGCGGTGTTCCACTCCCGCGATGCCGATCCGGTGGGCCCGATCCGCTCGGGGCGTTCGCAGGATGTCGCGTTGCTCAGCTCCTACAACCAGCCGTTGTTCGCCTGGAGTGGGGGCAACGCGGGCGTGACGCGTCTGATCAGGGACTCGTTCCTGGTCGATCTCAACTTCCAGTTCAACACGGGGAGCTACTACCGGGGCCCGGGCGGATCACCGCACAACGTGTACAGCAGCACCGATTCGCTGTACCGGCTGACGCCCGACGATCATCCGGGCGCGCCGCCGGAGCAGTTCGAGTACGTCCGCGACGCCGAGGTGTTCGAGGGCGAGCCGGCGACCGAGATCGACCTGCGGATCGGCGACATCGACATCTCGTGGGTGTGGAACGACGGCCGCTACGAGCGTTCACAGGAAGGCGCCGAGCACGTCGACAAGACGTACGGCCGGATCGTCGCGGACAACATCGTCGTGATGGTCGTCGAGTACAAGCCGAGTCAGATCGACGCCCGTAGCCCCGAAGCGCAGACGATCGGCAACGGCCCGGTCTTCGTCTTCAGCAACGGCCAGGTCGTCGAGGGCCGCTGGACGCGCGAGCTGGAGATCTACACGGTGGTCCTCGAAGACGAGCGGGGCGATCCGATCAAGCTCACGCCGGGTCAGACCTGGGTCGAGCTTGCCGAGGCGGTGCCGTCGGGCGACATCGCCAATCCCGACGTGAACCTCAGCTATTCCTGACCGGTCGCCGGGTCGGCGAAAGTACGCTGGCCCCATGAGCGCACACACCACCGGCACGTTCCCGGTCAAGCGGGGTCTCGCAGAGATGATGAAGGGCGGCGTCATCATGGACGTCGTCACCGCCGAGCAGGCCAAGGTCGCCGAAGACGCCGGTGCGGTCGCAGTGATGGCGCTCGAGCGCGTTCCGGCCGACATCCGCCGTGACGGCGGCGTCGCGCGGATGAGCGACCCCGAGATGATCGAGGCCATCCAGGGTGCGGTCTCGATCCCCGTGATGGCCAAGGCCCGCATCGGCCACTTCGTCGAGGCGCAGATCCTGCAGGCGCTCGGCGTCGACTTCGTCGACGAGTCCGAGGTCCTCACGCCGGCCGACGAAGCCCATCACATCGACAAGTTCGCGTTCGACGTGCCGTTCGTGTGCGGTGCGACCAATCTCGGCGAGGCGCTCCGGCGGATCTCCGAGGGCGCCGCCATGATCCGCTCGAAGGGTGAGGCCGGCACGGGCAATGTCGTCGAGGCCGTCCGCCACCTGCGGTCGATCGTCGGCGACATCAAGCGGATCACCCAGGCCGACCAGGCCGAGCTGTTCGACTGGGCGAAACGCCTCCAGGCACCACTTCCGCTCGTCCAGGAGATCGCGGAGACCGGGACGTTGCCGGTGCCGCTGTTCTGTGCGGGTGGCCTCGCCACGCCTGCCGACGCCGCATTGGCGATGCAACTCGGCGCGCAGGCCGTCTTCGTCGGCTCGGGCATCTTCAAGTCGGATGATCCGGCCCCCCGGGCGAAGGCGATCGTCGAGGCGACCACCCACTTCCGTGACGCCGCCATCCTCGCCAAGGTGAGCCGCGGACTCGGCGCACCGATGACCGGCATCGGGATGGACGAACTCGATGTCCACTACGCCGATCGGGGTTGGTGAACTGTCCGGCCGCGGCCCGCTCGTCGGCGTCCTCGCACTGCAGGGTGCGTTCGCCGCGCACGAGCAGCGCCTGACGGCGCTCGGCGCCGCCTCGCAAGCGGTCCGGACCCCGGACGAACTCGCGCTGGTCGACGCGCTCGTGCTGCCGGGCGGGGAGAGCACGACGATGTCGATGCTGCTCACGACGAGCGGCCTGTTCGACCCGCTGAAGGGCCGGCTCGCCGACGGCATGCCCGTGTTCGGGACGTGCGCCGGGATGATCCTGTGTGCGACCGAGGTGCTCGACGGCCGGCCCGACCAGCGCGGGTTCGACCTGATCGACATCACGGTCCGCCGCAACGGCTACGGGCGCCAGCTCGACAGCTTCGAGACCGACCTCGACGTCGCCGGTCTCGACGAGCCGTTCCACGCGGTGTTCATCCGTGCCCCGTACGTCGAGCGCGTCGGCGCCGAGGTCGAGGTCCTCGCGCGTCACGACGACGTGCCTGTCCTCGTGCGCGACGGAAGCTGTACCGTGGCGGCGTTCCATCCCGAGCTGACCAACGACACCCGTCTGCACGCGATGTTCATCGCCTCGTTGTGAACGACGAGCACAAACCACGTCCCTGACTACCCGAGAACGCGGAGAGTTCCATGTCCGGCCACTCCAAATGGGCAACGATCAAGCACAAGAAGGGCGCCGCCGACAAGGCGCGGGGCAAGTTGTTCGCCAAGCTCGCCCGCCAGATCGAGGTCGCCGCGAAGGGTGGGGGAGACGTCGACGCGAACCCGACGCTGCGCACCGCCGTCCAGAAGGCCAAGGCCGGCCGGATGACCAACGATGCGATCGAGCGAGCGATCAAACGGGGGACGGGCGACGCCGACGGCGGCACCTACGAGAGCATCATGTACGAGGGGTACGCGCCCGGCGGTGTCGCCCTGATGATCGACGTGCTGACCGACAACCGCAACCGGACCGGCGCCGACATCCGCAACGTCTTCAGCAAACTCGGTGGGTCGATGGCCGAACCGGGGGCGGTGAGTTGGCAGTTCGCCCGCACCGGCGTGATCGTCGTGACCGGCGGCGTCGACGAGGAGGAGTTGATGTCGATCGTGCTCGATGCAGGCGCCGACGACATGGCCGCGATGGCCGACGGGTTCCAGATCACGACCGACCCCTCCGTCGTGTACGACGTGAAAGCGGCGCTCGAGGAGGCGGGCATCGAGGTCGAGTCGGCTGACGCGCCGATGACGGCGGAGAACCTCGTCGAGGTGACCGACCCGAAGGACGCGAAGGCGATTCTGCGGATCCTGGAGGCGTTGGAGGACAACGACGACGTCCAGGACGTGTTCTCGAACTTCGACATGGCGGACGAGTTGATGGCGGAGGCCGCATCGTGAACGTCGGCGTCGGCGATCGCGCCCCCGACTTCACGTTGCCCGGCACCGGCGGGCGGGACTACTCGCTCGACGAATTCGCCGGACATCCGCTGGTGATCGCGTTCTACCCGGGCGACGACACACCGGTGTGCACGAAGCAACTGAACAGCTACAACGACGACCTCGACCAGTTCACCGAGCTCGATGCGCAGATCGTCGGGATCTCGGCGCAGGACGTGTCGAGCCACGAGGCGTTCGCGGGCAAGCACGGTTTCGAGTTCCCACTGCTCGCCGACCCGAACAAGGTGGTCGCTGCGGCGTATGGCACGTTGGGCCCGCTGGGCTATCCCCGTCGAAGCGTGTTCATCGTCGACGGGTCGGGGATCATCCGCTACGCGCACCGTGCGATCGCCGGCCTCACGTTCCGCCCGGTCAAGGAGCTCGTGGCAGAACTCGAGCGGCTGGACCACTGAGGGTCGCCCACGCCGGCCGGGCGATCGGGTACGGTACGAACCTGTGTTCGCCAACAGTGCTGATTCGGCGTCGGGTGTGCGATCCCGCGTCCTCGGGATCGACCCCGGTCTCACCCGCTGCGGGTTCGCCGTGCTCGACGGGCGGGGCCACTCGTCGGCGAGCGCGGTGTCGATGGGCGTCATCCGCACGAAACCGACCGACGCGCTGCCGCAGCGCCTCGCCGTGCTGCGTACCGAGTTCGCGGCCCTGATCGCCGAGTTCGAGCCGGATGTCGTCGCCGTCGAACAGGTCTTCTTCCAGACCAACGTCCGCACGGCGATGAGCGTCGGGCAGGCGAGCGGCCTGGCCCTCGCGGAAGCCGCCCTCGCCGGGTGCGTCGTGTTGCAGTACACGCCGAATCAGGTGAAGGACGCGGTGGCCGGCTGGGGTGGCGCCGACAAGCTCCAGGTCCAGAAGATGGTCCAGGCACGGCTCAAGCTGGCGACGTTGCCCACGCCGGCCGATGCCGCGGACGCCGCGGCGATCGCGCTGTGCCATCTCGCGATGTCGCCGATCGGCCGCCAGACCCGAGCGCTCAACGGCGACAGCATCCGCAGCCGCACCGCGCCATCGAGGCCACGCCGATGATCGGTTCGCTGCGGGGGCAGATCCTCGAACGGCATCTCGACGGGACCGTGCTGCTCGAGGTCGCGGGTGTCGGCTACCTCGTCACCGTGTCGCAGCGCTCGATTCCCGAACTCGAACCGGGGAGCAGCGCATTCCTGCTGATCCACCACCACATCCGCGAGGACGCCCAGACGCTGTTCGGGTTCACGTCGAGCGAGGACCGGTCGACGTTCCAGACCCTGATCACGACCCACGGCGTCGGCCCGTCGCTGGCGATGGCGGTGCTCGCCACGCACCCGCCGGCTGCGCTGATCGACATCGTCGCGAGCAACGACGTCGCCGCGCTGCAGCTCGTGCCGAAGGTCGGCAAGAAGACCGCGGAACGGCTGATCGTCGAACTGAAGAACCGGCTCTCGCTCGACATCTTGGACCGCGGCGACGGCGGCGACGGGGGTGCGGGGTCGAGCGTCGCCGACGTGCGCGACGCCCTCACCGGCCTGGGCTACGGCAGCGACGAGATCCGCGCCGTGTTGCGGGAATTGCCGAGTGACGTCGACGCCGCGACGCTGCTGCGCGATGCTCTGAAGACCTTGGGAGCGAAACGTGCGTGACGAATTCCTCGACCCCGGTGTCGGCCACGTCGAAAACGACGGTGAGGCCGAGATCGAAGCGGGTCTGCGGCCCCGCGCGCTCGACGAATTCGTCGGCCAGCGGGAGCTGAAAGAGCATCTGTCGATCGTCATGGAGGCGGCTCGGCTGCGCGCGCAGCCGGTCGACCACCTGCTGTTCGCCGGTCCACCCGGGCTCGGCAAGACGACGCTGGCGGGGATCGTCGCGACGGAGATGGGCGTGCAGCTGCACATCACGTCGGGGCCGGCCCTCGAACGGGCCGGGGACCTCGCCGCGATCCTGACCAAGCTCGAAGACGGCGACGTCCTCTTCATCGACGAGATCCATCGCCTCTCACGAGCGGTCGAGGAGATCCTCTATCCCGCGATGGAGGACTTTCAGCTCGACATCGTCGTCGGCAAGGGGCCCGCCGCGTCGAGCATCCGCCTGACGATGCCACCGTTCACGCTCGTCGGCGCGACGACGCGGACGGGGATGATCACCGGCCCGCTGCGCGACCGGTTCGGCCTGGTCGGGCGCCTCGACTACTACGACCACGAGGAACTGCAGGCGATCGTGGTGCGGGCGGCGGGAATCTTCGAGATCGCCATCGACGAGCGCGGCGCGTTCGAGATCGCGCGGCGGTCGCGGGGCACACCGCGCATCGCCAACCGACTGCTGCGGCGGGTGCGCGACTTCGCCGAGGTCCGCGCCGACGGGGAGATCACCGCGGCGGTCGCCGAGGAGGGTCTGGCGCTGTTCGGCGTCGACAACCGAGGCCTCGACAAGGTCGACCGCGCGCTGCTGACGGCGATGTGCGGTCAGTTCGGCGGTGGCCCGGTCGGGTTGTCGACGCTGGCGATCAGCGTCGGCGAGCAGCCGGAGACGGTCGAGGACGTCTACGAACCGTTCCTGATCACGCAGGGGATGATCGCGCGAACGCCGCGCGGCCGCGTCGCGCTCGCCGCCGCGTACGAACACGTCGGCATGACCCCACCCCGCAACGTCGAGCCGGATTCGCTGTTCGACTGACACCGCGTCAAAGTTGTGTCAGACACAACTTTGACTCGGCGGCCTACCCTCGCGGCCGTGCGCGTGTCCGACTTCGACTACGAGCTGCCGGAGGACCGGATCGCCCAGACGCCCGTCGAGCCGCGGGACAGTGCCCGGCTCCTCGTCGCAGGACCGCACGGGTCGGTCGAGCACCGTCACGTCAGCGACCTGCACTCGTTGCTGCGCCCCGGCGATCTGCTCGTGCTCAACGAGACGCGGGTGATCCCGGCCCGGTTGCGGTTACGACGCGCAACCGGTGGCGCGGCCGAAGTGCTGCTGCTCGAGGCGACCGATCCCGCCCGCCGGCGTTGGGAGGCACTCGTGCGGCCCGGCGGGAAGCTGCGCGTCGGCGAGCTGTTGCACCACGGCGGCGAACCGCTCGTGCGCGTCGGCGAGCGGACGGCGGCAGGGGACACGTTCTTCGTCGAGCTGATCGGCGACGAGGACCCGTTGACGATGCTCGGCGAGCACGGCGAGATGCCGTTGCCGCCGTACATCACGACCCGGCTCGCCGATCCCGACCGGTATCAGACCGTCTACGCGCGCCAGCCGGCCAGCGCCGCCGCACCGACCGCCGGTCTGCACTTCACGTCGGAGCTGTTCGAGCGGTTGGCCGACGCCGGCGTCCGGACGGCAACGGTCGAGCTCGTCGTCGGGCTCGACACGTTCCAGCCGATCACCACCGACGACCCGCTCGACCATCCGATGCACACGGAGCGGTACCGGGTCCCGCCGGAGACGATGGCCGCGTGCCGCCGAGCCGGCGCGGCCGGCGGACGGGTCGTCGCAGTGGGCACGACGGCGGTCCGCGCACTCGAGTCTGCGGCCGCCACCGGCGAGCTGTCCGGGCGGACCGAACTGTTCATCCACCGGGGATTCGAGTGGCAGGTCGTCGACATGCTGCTGACGAACTTCCACCTGCCGAAGACGACGCTGCTGATGATGGTCGACGCGTTCGTCGGCCCCCGGTGGCGCGACCTGTATGCCGAAGCGTTGCGGGCCGGTTACCGCTTCCTCAGCTTCGGCGATGCGATGCTGCTCGAACGGGCGAGTCGGTAGCGTCGACCCGATGCATCGGGTCGCCGTCGCCGTCGAGGCCGCCGCGGCCGCCGCGCGGGCGGCCTCCTCGACGACCGCCCGCGGCTCGTACACGACACCGCTGTTCATGCCGGTCGGGACCCGTGGCGCGATCAAGTATCTCAGCGCCGCCGACTACGAACGAGTCGGGGCCCAGATCGTGCTCGGCAACACGTACCACCTGATGCTCCGTCCGGGCGCGGAGTTGATCGAACGGTTCGGGGGCCTCGGATCCTTTGCCGGCTGGGACGGCCTGACCCTGACCGACTCGGGTGGCTTCCAGGTCTTCTCGCTCGACCCGTCGGTCGACGACGACGGCGTCACGTTCAAGAGCACCTACGACGGGTCGACCCACCGGTTCACCCCGGAGATCGCGGTCGACGTCCAGCAGCGCCTCGGCGCGGACATCCAGATGGTGCTCGACGTCTGCCCGCCCCTGCCGAGCCCTCCGGAGGTCGTCCGCCTGGCGGTGGAACGGACGAGCGCGTGGGCGGAGCGCGCCCGGCGGGTGCACAGCCGCACCGACCAGGCGTTGTTCGGCATCGTGCAGGGTGGCACCAGCGAGGCGCTGCGGGCCGAGAGCGCGCAGCGAACCGTCGCGCTCGGCTTCGACGGCTATGGCATCGGCGGGCTGTCGGTCGGCGAGTCGCGAGGCGAGATGCTCCCCGCGCTCGCCGCTGCGATCGACCATCTGCCGGCCGACCGGCCGCGCTACCTGATGGGCGTCGGTGACCCGGCGTCGCTGGTGGAGGCCGTCGCGCTCGGTGTCGACCAGTTCGACTGCGTGATGCAGACGCGCCTCGGACGTCACGGCACTGCGCTCACGTCGGAGGGCCGGTTCCAGGCGAAGGCGGCACGCCACGCCGACGTCGACGCGCCGCTCGATGCGAACTGCCCGTGCGACGTCTGCGCCCGCCACAGCCGGGGTTACATCCGTCACCTCCTGCAGGTCGGCGAGCCGACGGCGTCGCGCTTGCTGTCGATCCACAACGTGGCGTGGACGATCGACCTGATGTCCCGGATGCGGGCGGCGATCCTCGACGGGACGTTCGCCCGGCTGCGATCCGACATCCTCGCCGTCTGGGGATGACCGCGGTCTGGCCGTTCACAGCGGTAGGATCGCTCGCCGATATGTCCTCAACGTTCGCGACCATCCTCTTCGCCGACGCCGGCTTCGCCAGCGCCGGTGGTTCCAGCAGTGGCTCGATTCTGTCGTTCCTGTTCCTGCCGCTGATCCTGCTGGCGATGTACTTCTTCATGATCCGTCCGCAGCGGCGGCGGATGCGCGAGCAGCAGCTCTTGCAGCAGTCGATCACCGTCGGCCAGGAGATCGTGACGACGTCAGGGATCTTCGGCACGATCACCGGGGAGGACGGCGACAACCGCTTCTGGCTGGAGGTCGACGACGATGTGCAGATCCGCATCGCGCGCGCCGCCATTCAGAGCG
This sequence comes from Ilumatobacteraceae bacterium, assembly GCA_024644465.1. Classification (GTDB taxonomy): domain Bacteria; phylum Actinomycetota; class Acidimicrobiia; order Acidimicrobiales; family Ilumatobacteraceae; genus Ilumatobacter_A. The sequence goes on from JAHEKY010000003.1 coordinate 69,104, forward strand.
TCGTCGTTGCCGATGACGACGACTCGGCGACGGCCGATGCCTCGGCATCGACCGAGGACTGAATCGACTCGATGCGACGTCGTCTGTGGTTCTCGCTCGTCGGGACCATCATCGCTGCGATCGGGGCGCTGGTCTTCAACATCGCGACCGACAACACCCCGATCCTCGGGCTCGACCTGCAGGGTGGCGTGTCGGTCATCCTCGCCCCGGAAGAGGGGGCGAGCGGTGAGGACCTCACCGTCGTGCGCGACCTCGTGCGGACGTCGCTCGAGCGGCGCGGTGTCGCCGAACCCGACGTCCGTGTCCAGGGTTCGAACGTCGTCGTCGATCTCCCCGGCGTGAAGGACCAGCAACAGGCGCTCGAGAGCGTCAGCGTCTCGGGCATCGTGACGCTGCGACCGGTGCTGAACTTCTCCAGTTGCTCGCTCGGCACGACGGAACCGACGATCACGACCGACGCCGGCGAGGAGGTGCCGCCGGCCGAACCGGCCTCGTTCCGCCGCGCCCCGGTCGACACCGAACCCGAGCCGACCAGCTCCGACGACACGCCCGACGAAACCCCAGACGAAACCCCCGACACGGTGCCGTCGTTGGAGGATCTCGGCTCGCTCGGCACGCCGGGCGCCCAGTTCCTGCCGACGCTCGACGGCGGTGCGCTCTGCGTCGGCGCGGTCCAGCTCGGCGCGACCGGCGAGGTCTTCGCTCGGGACAGTGCCTCGACCGTGCTCCAGGACGGGTGGGGTGTCTCCGTCGACCTGCGCAGCGACGGTCAGATCGCGTGGAACTCGCTGGCCACCCAGTGCTTCAACCGCCAGCCAACGTGCCCGTCGACCGGCGTCGACTTCAACGGCTCGCCCCGGCCGGGCCAGATCGCGATCATCCTCGACGACGTCATCCAGTCGGCCCCCGCGGTGAACGCACCGACGTTCGACGGGGCGGTGTCGATCACCGGCAGTTTCTCCGAGACCGAGGCGCGGCAGCTGACCGACGTCCTGAACCGGGGCGCCTTCCCCGTGCAGGTCACGCCGCAGGAGGCCCGCACCGTCTCGGCGTCGGCGGGCAGCGACTCGCTCAACGCGGCGATCATCGCCGGGCTGATCGGCATGGGTCTCGTGCTGACGTTCCTGATCTTCTACTACCGCTGGCTGGCGCTCGTGATCGTCGGTGGTCTCGTGGTCTGGGCGGCGACCGTGTTCAGCGCCGCCTCGTTCGTGTCGGGCTGGACGAACTACGCCCTGAGCCTCGCGGGTGTCACCGGCATCATCGTCGCGATCGGCGTCACCGTCGACAGCTACGTCGTCTTCTTCGAGCGGATGAAGGACGAGATCCGCAACGGCAGGACATTGCGCAACGCGGCGCCGCGCAGCTTCAAGAGCACGTGGCGCACGATCTGGTCCGCGGACCTGGTGTCCGTGCTCGGTGCACTGATCCTGTTCTCGCTCAGCGTCGGCTCGGTGCGCGGGTTCGCGCTGTACCTCGGCATCACGACGCTGTGCGACCTCGTCGTCTGCTTCTTCTTCACCCGGCCGGCCGTGCTGCTGATCGCGCGCAGCAAGTTCATGGTCGGCAGACGCGCCTTCGGTCTGGATGTGGCGTCATGAGCCGCGCCGACCACATCGCGTCGACCCGTCTCGGCCGGCTGTACCGCGGCCAGACCGCCGTCGACTTCTACGCGAAGCGCAAGTTCAGCCTGGTCATGGCGGCGCTGATCGTGCTGGTCACCGTCGGGTCGCTGTTCACCCGAGGGCTCAACCTCGGCCTCGACTTCGAAGGTGGCGACGCGTGGGACATCCCGGCGAGCGAGACGTTCGGGGTCGACGAGGCCGCCGACGTGCTCACCGACAACGGCGTGTCGACCGTCGGGGCGCGGATCCAGCGTCGGTCGTCCGATGCGAACGACCTGATCACCGTCCAGATCGAGGAGGTCCCCACCGCGGTCGCCGATGCGCTCACCGAGGAGTTCGCGGCCGCCGCAGGGGTCGAGGCTGCCGACATCAGCTTCTCGTTCACCAGTTCCACCTGGGGTGGCGAGATCACCGAGAAGGCCGTCCGCGCGCTGATCATCTTCCTGTTCGTCGTGTCGATCTTCATCTCGCTGCGCTTCGAGTGGCGGATGGCGGCCACCGCGCTCGCCGCGATGGTCCACGACGTCATCGTCGTCGTCGGGGCGTACGCGGTGTTCGCATTCGAAGTGACACCGGCAACGGTCATCGCGTTCCTGACGATTCTGGGCTACTCGCTCTACGACACGATCGTGGTGTTCGACCGCGTCAAGGAGAACGAGGGCAAGTACGCCGGCGTGCGCATGCCGTACGAGGACATCGTGAACATCTCGATGAACCAGGTGCTGATGCGTTCGATCAACACGAGTCTGTCGTCGATCCTGCCGGTCATCTCGCTGCTGCTGATCGGTTCCGGTCTGCTCGGGGCCGTGACGCTGCGCGAGTTCGGTCTCGCACTGCTGATCGGCATGATCTCCGGCATCTACTCGTCGATCTTCGTCGCGACGCCACTGCTCGCCGGCCTGAAGGCGAAGATCGGCCGCAAGTCTCGCCGGGAGCGGCTGACCGGTGACAACCTGCGTGCTGCGGTCATCGGTTCCGGCGTGACCGGGCGGCTGGCAACGAAGCTGCCGGATGCACCCGATGGAGACACGGCCGAGCCGGCGCTCGTCGGTGGGCGCCGTTCCTCGCACGACGACGAGGAACGAACGGCGGCGGTGCACGCTCCGGCCGAGCGGCTGCTGACCCACCCGCCGAGGCCCCGCAAGAAGAAGCGCCGCTGACCGGCGGTCGAGCCGCCGCGGGCGCACCGGCGATAACCTCGGCGCATGACAGCTGATCACGGCGCGCTCCGGAGCTTCGTCCGCGACATCGCCGACTATCCCGTGGACGGTGTCACGTTTCGCGACATCACGCCGCTGCTGGGTGACTCGGCTGCGCTCGCGTCGGCCGTCAACGGCATCGTCGACGAGTTCGGCGGCGTGGCGATCGACCGCGTCGTCGGCGTCGAGGCCCGGGGCTTCATCTTCGGCGCCGCGGTCGCGTACCGGGCGGGGGCCGGGTTCGTCCCGGTCCGCAAGGCGGGCAAGCTCCCCTGGGCGGTCGTCCGTGAGGAGTACAAGCTCGAGTACGGCACCGACAAGCTCGAGATCCACCGCGACGCGATCCATCCGGGCGAACGCATCCTGATCGTCGACGACGTGCTCGCCACCGGCGGCACCGCGGCGGCGACCGCAACACTCGTCGAGACGCTCGGCGGGCTGGTCGTCGGCCTCGCGTTCCTCCTGGAACTCGAGGAGCTCGCCGGCCGTTCCAAGCTCGGCGAACGGTCCGTGAAGTCACTGCTGACGTACTGACGATGGGCACGGTCGATCGAGTACTCCCATGGAGGCGGACTCCGACCACGCCGACCGCTGTCGAACTCGCGCCGCTGCTCGGGGCGTATCGCCGCCGCCACCCGAAGGCGCCGATCAGCATGATCAACCGCGCCTACCGGGTCGCCGCGGAAGCCCATCACGCCCAACGACGCGGTAGCGGCGAGAGCTACATCAACCACCCGCTGGCGGTCGCGCAGATCGTGGCCGACATCGGTCTCGACGACGTGTCCGTCGCGGCTGCGCTGCTGCACGACGCGGTCGAGGACACCGAGATCACCGTTGCCGACGTCGAGCGCGAGTTCGGCGCGGCCGTCGCCGCGATCGTCGACGGCGTCACGAAGCTGGAGCGCATCCGGTTCGACAGCCGCGAGGAACAGCAGGCGGCGACGATGCGCAAGATGCTCGTCGCGATGGCGAAGGACCTGCGCGTGCTGATCATCAAGCTCGCCGACCGGTTGCACAACATGCGCACGATCGCCGCGATGCCGCTGGAGAAGCAGCAACGCATCGCGCAGGAGACGATGGACATCTACGCGCCGCTGGCCCACCGGCTCGGGATGCAGGAGATGAAGCAGCAGCTCGAAGACCTGTCGTTCGCGGCGCTTCACCCGAAGCGCTTCGCCGAACTCGACCATCTCGTGAGCAGCCGGGCCCCCGAGCGCGACGTGTATCTCGCCCGCTCGGTGGCGGAGGTCCGCGCCCGGCTCGCCGAGCTCGGTATCGACGCCGACGTGACCGGGCGGGGCAAGCACCTCTGGAGCATCTACGAAAAGATGGTCGTCAAGAGCCGCGACTTCGACGAGATCTTCGATCTCGTCGCCGTCCGCGTGATCGTCGACTCGATGAAGGACTGCTACGCCGCGCTCGGCTGCATCCACGGGCGCTGGCGGCCGATCGTCGGCCGCTTCAAGGACTACATCGCGATGCCGAAGTTCAACCTCTACCAGAGTCTGCACACGACCGTGATCGGCCCGGCCGGCAAGCCGATCGAAGTCCAGATCCGGACCAAGGAGATGCACCAGCGCGCGGAATGGGGCGTCGCCGCCCACTGGGCGTACAAGGACGGAGCCGAGAAGGCGCAGGACATCGACTGGCTCAACCGGATCATCGACTGGCAGGAGGAGGTCTCGGACCCTGCGCAGTTCATGGAGGGGCTGAAGACCGACCTCGATCAGGACGAGGTCTTCGTGTTCACGCCCAAGGGCCGCGTGATCACGTTGCCCGTCGGCTCGACGACGGTCGACTTCGCGTACGCCGTGCACACCGAAGTCGGCCACGCCTGCATCGGCGCGAAGGTCAACGGGCGGCTCGTCTCGCTCGACCACGTCGTGCAGAGCGGCGACAACATCGAGATCTTCACGTCGAAGGTCGAGACGGCCGGGCCGTCGCAGGACTGGCTGGCGTTCGTCGCGTCGCCGCGCGCGCGTAACAAGATCCGGCAGTGGTTCAGCCGGGAGCGCCGGCTCGACACGATCGAAGCCGGCCGGGACGACCTCGCCGACTGGCTGCGCCGCGAGCGGCTCCCCGTCCAGCGGGTGTGGAAGTCGCAGGAGTTGACCGACGTGATCGCCGAGTTGAGCTACGTCGATCTCGACGCGCTGCTGCAGGCGATCGGTGAGCATCACGTCTCCGCGCAGAGCGTGGCGCAGAAGATCGCCAAGGGCTTCCGGGGCGGCGAGGAGGCCGAGCAGCTGCCGGCGACCGTCGACAAGCCGCGGCGAGCCGAGCGCGACGGTGACTCGACCTCCGTCGGCGTCCATGTCGAGGGGCTCGACGACGTCATGGTGCGCTTCGCCAACTGCTGTACACCGGTGCCGGGTGACTCGATCATCGGGTTCGTCACCCGCGGCCGTGGGGTCAGCGTGCACCGCACCGACTGTGCGAACGCCGTGTCGCTGATGGCCGAGCAGGCGACGCGGCTGATCGAGGTCGAGTGGGATCGCGAAGAGCGCTCCGACGCGACGTACATCGCGGCGGTCGAGGTCGTCGCGTTCGACCGGGCCAAACTGCTGCGCGATGTCGCGGTCGCCCTCGCCGATCACCAGATCAACATCGTGTCGTCGCAGTCGATCACGGGGACCGACCGCGTCGCCAAGATGCGGTTCGAGTTCGAACTGGTCGACGCGACACATCTCGATGCGGTGCTGCGCACGATCAAGGGGATCGACTCGGTCTACGACGCATACCGGTTGATCCCCGGCGCCACGTCGAACGCGTCCTGAACGGTTGCCGCCGGGGCGCCACCCGCGCCGGTAACCTTGCGCGCCGTGCCAGCGTTCCAGACCAGTCCCGGGATGCGGGACATCCTGCCTCCCGAGAGCGCTCGCTGGCGTCGGCTCAACGCAGTGTTCGCGAGTGTGGCGGCGTCGGCGGGTTACGGCCAGCTGATCACCCCGCTGCTCGAGGACCTCGGCGTGTTCGCCCGCCTCGGCGAGGGTGGCGAGGGCGTCAGCAAGGAGATGTACCAGTTCGCCGACAAGGGCGGTCGCGACGTCGCGTTGCGGCCGGAGGTGACCGCCAGCGTCTGCCGCGCGTTCGCCGAACATCGGCCGACCACGCCGTGGAAGGTGTGGTACACCGGGCCCAACTTCCGGTACGAGAAGCCGCAGCGCGGCCGCTTCCGTCAGTTCGATCAGGTCGGTGTCGAAGTGCTCGGCGTCGATGACGCCCAGCTCGACGTCGAGGTGATCGCCCTGGCGGACGAGTTCTTCCGGGCGCTCGGCCTGCAGCGGATCCGGCTGATCGTCAACAGCCTCGGCGAGCCGGACGACCGCGCCCGCTACGTCAACGCCCTGCGCGACCACTTCGAGTCGTCTTCGGCCGGACTGTCGACGACCAGCCGGGAGACGCTGCAGCGCAACCCGCTGCGGGTCCTCGACTCGAAGCGCGCGGAGGACGAGGCGGCGATCGCGGCGGCCCCGCAGATCGGCGAGTTCCACTCGCCGGCGGCTGCGGAGCACTTCGAGGCGGTGCAGGGCGGGTTGCGAGCGCTGGAGATCGACTTCGAGGTCGAACCGAAGCTGGTCCGCGGGCTCGACTACTACCGCCGGACGATCTTCGAGTTCCAGTCGGATGCGCTCGATTCGGCGCAGAACGCCCTCGGCGGCGGGGGTCGGTACGACGGGCTCGTCGAAGCGCTCGGTGGCCCGCCGACACCCGGAGTCGGGTTCGCGCTCGGGCTGGACCGGACGCTGATCGCCTGCGACGAGGAGGGCGTGTTCTCGTCCGAGTCCGAGCGTCCCGACGCGTTCGTCGTCGACGTCACCGGTGGTCTCCATGCCACGGTGATCACTGGGGAGCTCCGGGCCGCGGGCCTCGTCGCCGATCGGGGATTCGACAACCGCAGCATGAAAGCGCAGATGAAGCTGGCCAACCGCAGTGCGGCGCCGTCGGCGGTCATCGTCGGCGAGGACGAGGTCGCCGCGGGGACCGTCATCGTGAAGCCGATGGACGGTGGCGAGCAGATCACGATCCGCCGCGACGAACTCGTCGCGCACCTCCGGGCGCGACCGACGACGACCTGAGAGGTTCTCACCGATCGCTGTTAAGAAAGCGGGCCTCGGCTCACCCTGTAGGAGTGCATGGACGTGTTGGAGCGGGATCGGGTCGAGGGTGTCTACCGGGCCACGCACGATCGTCTGTGGCGTGCGCTGCTCGCGTACTCCGGTGACCGCGACATCGCCAGCGATGCCGAGGCCGAAGCGTTCAGCCAGGCCATCCGGCGCGGAGACGAGCTGCTCGACGTCGAGCGCTGGGTGTGGCGCAGCGCGTTCAAGATCGCCGGTGGCATGCTCGCAACGCGGCGGTCGCTCGGGCGGCCGCTGGAGGCAGGCGACGGTCCGGCCGACGTGCCGTCCGCGACGGTCGAGTTCGTGTCGATGCTCGCGGGGCTGAGTGCGCAACAGCGGGCATGCGTCGTGTTGAGATACGTCGGCCTCTACACGCCGGCGGAGATCGCCGAACTGCTCGAGACGTCGCCGGGCACCGTCAGCGTGCAGTTGCATCGAGCGCACGAGACGCTGCGGCGGCAACTCAGGGGACCGCAGGAGAGGAGCGAATCATGAACGATGGTGTCGATCTGGACCCGACCATCGCGGCCCGGTTTGCCGGGCTCGACGAGGTCGCTGCGCCCGACACGTGGGACCAGGCGCTCGAGCGCTCGCAGACCGATCGGCCTGCTGACCGCTCCGGTGGGGCGCGCCTGCTTCTCGCCGCTGCGGTCGTGCTGCTGCTCGGCGGCGCGGTGCTCGCTGTCGCGCTGGTGTCGGATCGGCGCCCCGACGACGTCGTCCCGGTCGACACGACGCCACCCACCGTGCCCAGTTCGACCCCATCGACGGTTCCATCGACGGTTTCGACGTCGGCCGATGGCTACGCCGGTACGACGGCGTTGGAGACGTACCTGCGCCGGCTGCCGCGCGGCCCCAGTCCGCGCTGGACGCACGTGTCGCCCGGTGGCGACTTCTCGCAGATGACGGCCGCCGGCGACGTGATCGCCTATCGGGCGCCGGGTGATCGGACGGGCGTGGTCGGCGTGGCGCGGTCCGACGGGCGAGAGCTGTGGCGCGTCGACCTGGACGCGAACGGGGTCCCCGGCGTTGTGCAACTCGAGCGTGTCGACGGCGCCTTCGTGGCAACGGTGTTCGGCCCCGACGGCTCGACGTTCGTCGGCATCGACCCGCCGACCGGCGAAGTGCTGTGGGAGTTGGCGGACGGCGACGACGCGGCGTATGTCGCGTTTCAGGGCTCGTTCATCAACAGGTCCGGCGTGCTCCGACGCATCTCGGGCCGGACCGGTGAGGTCGTGCGAAGCATTCCGCTGCCACCGGACCGGGCGGTGATCTCGAGCAACGGCGTCCGTCTCGGGTGGATCGATGGCACGGTCGTCTCCGTCTTCGACGCAGTCGACTTCAACGAAGTGGTGCCGCCGACCGATCTCGGCGTCGCGGTCGACGAAGTGGTCGACTCCGGCAACACGATCATGGCGTTCGAGCAGTCCGAGCATCGGCTGCTGGTGTTCGACCGGAACGGGTCGCAACTCGCCGCGCTCGACATGGAAGCACCGGAGCGGGCCGACGACCAGTCGTCACAGCTGTGGGACGTGATCGCCGACCGGCCGACCGTCGTCCGGGTGTCGGCGCGCGGCCAGGAGGTCGTCGAGTTCGCCGACGGGGAGCTGCGGCTCGTGGCATCGTACGACTACCGCGATGCGTCGTTCTCGTACGTCGACGGGCGCACGCTGATCATCGGGCAACGGGCGACGGACCCCGACACGGTCGACGTGGTCGACATCACCGCACGGCGCGTCGTGTACTCGGGGCCGGGTCTCGTCGAAGCGATGCGGAACGGGCTGGTCACGTACCGGGACGATCTCGTCAGTGCCGTCTCGTTCGACGGGGAACCGATGTGGCCGGACACGTTGAGCGTCGCGATCGCGGCGTCGCAGCGCCAGCTGCTCTTCGTCGACGGCGGCGTCGTCGTGCAGACCGAGCTGAACGGCGCGGCCGTCGCCATGTTCTGGGAGTGACGTGCTGGAGTGACTACGGTCGCCGGGTGCTGTTGAACGAGGCCGATCAGCGTCGGACCGATCGCTCGTGAGCCGGCTGTTCGAGGAGCTGGCGCGGGCCCGGACGCCGATCGGCGAGATCAGCTTGCGTCGGCGACTGGAACCGGAACTGCAGGTCGATGTGTGGGAGGTGCAACTCGGCGACGAGTTCCTGATGTCGAGCCTGTTCACCACCGGCGAACGGGCGCTGGCGGAGCTGGGGCTGGCGGCCACACCGGGGGACCAGCCCGGCTCGCTCGACGTGGTCGTCGGCGGGCTCGGCCTCGGCTACACCGCCGTCGAGGCGCTCGCCGACTCGCGGGTTCGCTCACTGCGTGTGGTCGACGCGTTGGCCGAGGTGATCGACTGGCACCGTCGTGGGCTCGTCCCGCTCGGCCCGGAACTGACCGGCGACTCACGCTGCGAGCTCGTGCACGGCAACTTCTTCGAGCTGGTCGCCGCCGGCCTGCCGTTCGAGGGTCGGCCGGACCGGTTCCACGCGATCCTCGTCGACATCGACCACTCGCCCCGTCACCTGCTCCATCCGGACAACGCCGGCTTCTACGAGCCGGCCGGGCTTCGCCACCTCGCCGCACAGCTGCATCCCGGCGGCGTGTTCGCACTCTGGTCGAACGACGCGCCCGACGAGGAGTTCGTCGCCGTGCTCCGCGGAGTGTTCGCGGGCGCCGAGGCGAAGATCGTCAGTTTCCCGAACTTCTACTCGGGCCGTACCGCCGACAGCACGATCTACGTCGCCACGACGTGACCCACCCTCGTCGCGACGGTCTCAGGGGCAGGTGGCGAACGCCTGTGTGTCGAGGACGGGTTGGAAGGCGACCGGGTCGGTGTACGACCGGCTCTCGCCGCTGAGCGTGTCGGTGACGGTCAGGTCGTACTCGACGCTCGTCGTCGCAGCGGCGAACACCCAGAAGTGGTCGTTGATCGCACACCCGTCGAGCACGCGCACGAGCACCTCCCAGTTCACCTGGCCCGGGAAGTAGAAGAGTCCGGAATCGTCGCCGTCGACCATCACACCACCCGGTACTCCGGTCGCATCGAGCACGTCGATGCCGAAGCGGTCGCTCAGACAGTTGAAGAACGGCGTGCAATCGCCCGGGGTCGGCGCCGGTGCGTCCCGCACGATGAGGTCCGAGCCGGCCACTTCGAGGAGCACATCCGCGCCGACGATGAAGTCGGCAGTGGAGATGTCGTTGACCTGCAGCAACGCCTCCGGATCGGATGACCGGAAGACGCCGTTGCCCCCGCCCGGGTCGACGACCTGTGTACTGACGTCGAACGGGGGCGCAGGGATGGCGCCGAAGTCGAACAGGATCAGCTGGTCGGTGTTGATCGCCACGGCCGTCCCGTCGATGACGCCGTCGGCGAGCTCCTGCAGCATGTTCGCGCAGCCGCCGTCGCCGCGGGTTGCGTAGGCCTGAGCGTCCGTCCCGTCGATCTGCAGCAGTTCGAACGTCTCCGGGTCGAAGAACGACGTGCCGTGGCAGCCCGGCGGGAGTACACCGCCGACGTTCTCGACGATGATGCCGCCGCTGCCCGAGAACAACGACCACACGAGCGACTGACTGGCAGCGGGGTTGCCGGAGAAGTCCAAGTGGAAACCCGGCAACGGCACCAAGCCGACGACGTCGAGCGGCGGGGGAGGCGGATCGGTCGCCGGCGGATCGGTCGGTGGTGGTTCGGTGGCGGGCGGGTCCGTCGGCGGGGGATCGGTCGGCGGTGGGTCCGTGGTGGGCGGGTCGGTCGGTGGTGGTTCGGTCGCGGGCGGGTCGGTCGCCGCCGATTGTGTCGTGATCGGGTCGGTCACCGCTGTGGTGTCGCCCGCGGTGTTGTCGCTGCCGCCGCATGCCGCGATCATCAGCGCGGCGCATGCGATCCATCTGGCATGGCGCATGGGTCTGGCCTCCCTCCGGCGACGCTCACGCCGCTCACCGGCGACCGTAGCCGCGTCCGCCGCCGGCGTGCACGGCGACGCTCAGCACCTGTGCCCGTCGGCGTCGTCATCCCGATCGGGCGTCGGGATCCGGCGGCCGACGGGAAGCATGGCAGTGCCATCGGCCCGTCGGGTGACGATGCGGTCGATGCCGAGCCGCTCGCGGGTCAACCCGGCGCGTGACTTGTACCTGTTGTGGTTGCGGCATTCGAGACCGGCGTTGGCGAGCGACGTCGGGCCGTGGTCACGGACGAACTCGCGAACATGGTCGATCTCGCACTGTTCGGCGGCGATGTCGCAACCGGGGTGGCTGCAGGTGTGGCCCATCAGCTTCGCCGCGGTACGCATCGGCCCCGTGAACAGGCGGCGCTCACGCCCGAATTCGGTGATGACGCCCTTCGAGTCGACCAGTACCCGGCGGACCTTGCCGTGAACCGCGGCCGACACGAGCTCGGCCTCGCTGACGACGGTGCCGGTGCTGGTCTCGCGGTGGCGGTCGGCGATGGCGGGCTCGGCGAGGTCGGTCGGCGAGGCGATCAGGCCGGCCCCGGCAAGAGCGTGCTCGAGGTCGTACTGCGTGACGATGATGTTCAAGGTCGTCGGCAGCGGTGTTCCGAGATGCCCGGCGGCCAGTGCCGACGCCGCCGTGCGGAACACCTGCTGCAGCGCATCGCGGCGGCGCTGTGCGTCGGTGCGGGTCAGCAGCGCGGACGGCGCGTTCGGGCCGCAGCGTTCAGCGAGTTCGGCGGTGTCGACGGCGAACTCCCGCTCGACGAAATGGTCGAACACCGCGGCCAATTCGGCGACGTCGGTGGCGGTGCCGCCGGTTGCGGACATGAACAGTTCGCCGTTGAGATCGAGCACACTCGCGGTGCGTGATTCGACGCGGTCGTCGGGCGGGCCGTCGTCGTCGGCGAGTGCCTCCCACCGCTTCGCCACGGTGCGGAAGTTCTTGAACGAGAGTTGTTCGGCATGGTCGAGCAACATCGCGACATCCCGACCCAACCGTTCGCGCACGCGGGGGTTGGCGCGCAGCCGGGCCAACTCATCGGCTTGGCAGACGCCGATGTGGCCGGACAGCAGTGCATCGCCGCAGCCAGCCACGGTGTCGAGCAGATCCGCCAGCCGTTTGGCCGCGCGGACCTGATGGTCGGACCAGTTGAGGTTGGCCTTGAGGTAACCGCCGACGTTGCGGTGCCCGTCGGCCTCCGGCACGTTGCGGCGGGTGACCTCGGTGATGAGCGCCGCCTGCTCGACGGCGAGGCGACGCTGCCGCAGCTCGATCTCGCGCAGCCGGGTGGTGAGCGTGTCGTCATCGGTGTCGATGAGTCGCTCGACCAGCTCACTGAACATGATATGCATCCTATCGAACATATGTTCGTTTTGCAACCCCTGACCAGGAAACTTTCGACTCCTGTTGGTGTGCAGGTCCGCAGGTCGCGGGCTCACACCTCATCGACCGATCCCGTCGCCGCGGCTACCATCGGCGCCGTATCGACGCACGGATGGAAGGGGAGCGGCGCATGGAACTCGGGGCATTCTCGGTCAGCCTGGCGGTCGCCGACATGGCGGTTTCGCGGGAGTTCTACGGCAAGCTCGGCTTCGAGCAGGTGGCCGGCGACGGCGAGACCTGGACGATCCTGGCCAACGGGTCGACGGTGGTCGGGCTGTTCCACGGCATGTTCGAGGGCAACATCCTCACGTTCAATCCCGGCTGGGTCGGGGTGGGAACACCGGCGGATGAGTTCACCGACGTCAGGGACATCCGCGCCGTGCTCAGCACTCGGGGCATCGAACCGACCGACGACACGACCGCCGATGCAGTCACAGGGCCGGCGAGCTTCACGCTGACCGACCCGGACGGCAACAGGATCCTCGTCGACCAACACGTGTGATCGGCGCCCCGCGAACTCTGCGAGACTGAGCGGGTGAAGTCTCCATGGAAGACCGTCGCACCGCTCGAAACCGACCGCGAGTACCTCGTGCTCGCGTCGAGCATCCCGCCGAAGCGCATGCGGTCGACGTGGAAGATGTTCCGCGGGTCGCGCGCGGTCGACAAGCAGTTGCGGGGAACCGACGGCGTGATCGGGTTCTCGATGCTCGCCGAGCCGTTCCGGAAGCACTACGCGACGTTGTCGATCTGGCGCGACGCGACGGCGCTCGACGAGTTCGTGCGGGCCCATCCGCACGACGAATTGATGGCCGGCCTCGCCCCGGAGATGGGCCCGACGAAGTTCGTCAGGTGGACCATCTCCGGCAGCGACGGCCGCCCGTCGTGGAACGACGCGCTCGCTCGGCTCGGCTGACCCTGCGTTTCAGCCGGTCGGCACCGGCTGGGCGGCCGGCGGCGCCTCGGCTGCGATTGCCGCGAGCATCTCCTCGAGCGCTTCGGGCCCCGGGCCCGGGTCGATCGGCTGACCGGCCATCCGCCGCACCCGCTCGAACGCGTCGTGGATCGCCGGGCCGGTGTGCACGGCGCCGTGAGCGGACGCAACCGTGAGCAACCCGAGCCCCTCGACGTCGTCGAGGTGCCGTGAATAGGCCGCCGGATCGAGCCACTGGTGCCAGGGAGAGATCAGGCTGTTGAACATCGGGAACGTCTCGTCGTACAGGTCCTGCGGCACCGCCCGGACGTCGTACAGGGCCTCCTCGTCCGGCACCACGTGGGCAAACGAGTCGACGATCCACATCGCCGCCGTCTTGGCGTCGTACAGCCCGCGTGTCGTCGGCCCGTCGAAGATCGGTGGCTTGAACAGGTGCAGCGTGCGATCGCCGGCATCGAAGCTCTCGCCCGGTTGCAGCCAGCGCATCCGGTCGAGCGGCAGGTCGTACTCGAGCCCGAGCCGCTCGACGATGAAGAAGTTGCAGATCAGCGTCGCGTTCCGGCACATCTCCAAGGCGTCGAGCAGGCTGCCGGTGTGGTCGCCGTCGTCGTGGGAGAGGAAGATCCAGCGCACGTCCTCGGGGTCGACCAGGGAGAACAC
>JAHEKY010000121.1 GCA_024644465.1 Ilumatobacteraceae bacterium
TCTGTCGTACACCGAGCTCGACGACCTGGCCGGCGAGATCCGCGACTTCGTCGTCGCCGCCGTGTCGGAGACCGGCGGTCACCTCGGCTCGAACCTCGGTGCGGTCGAGCTCACACTCGCACTCCACCGCGTGTTCAACTCGCCACTCGACGCGATCCTGTGGGACACCGGCCACCAGGCGTACGTCCACAAGATCGTCACCGGTCGGCAGCGCCAGTTCGAGCAACTGCGTCAGGTCGGTGGCCTGTCCGGTTACCCGAGCCGGGAGGAGTCCGAGCACGACTACGTCGAGAACAGCCACGCCTCGACGATCCTGTCGTACGCGTACGGTCTCGCCGTGGCGCGCGACGCGGGCGTCGACGACCACCGCCACATCGTCGCCGTGATCGGCGACGGCTCGATGACCGGTGGCATGGCCTACGAGGCGTTGAACAACATCGGTCACGGCAAGAAGCGCGTGATCATGGTGCTCAACGACAACGGGCGGTCGTACGCGCCGACCGTGTCCAACCTGTCGGCGAGCATCCAGGGTCAGGACGAGCGCGCCAGCCATCCGAGCTTCACCGACCGGGTCACCGAGAAGCTGTCCGAGGCGCTCACCGACATCCGTCTCAACCCGGTCTACGTCCGACGGCAGCGACGCCTCGAGCACTTCCTCGAAGGGTTGCCGCTCGTCGGCCACCAGGCCGGCTCGGCGATGGAGGCGTTCAAGGCGGGTGTGCGCGAATTCCTCCAGCCGCCATCGTTCTTCGAGGCGCTCGGCGTGCGCTACGTGGGTCCGTTCGACGGGCACGACATCGAGTCGATGGAGCACGCGTTGCTCAACGCGATCGAGTTGTCCGACGAGGGCCCGATCCTCGTCCACATGCTGACGCAGAAGGGCCGCGGCTACTCCCCCGCCGAGGACGACGACGAGAAGCATCTGCACGACGCACCGATCTTCGACCCGGTCGTCGGCCCTCCGAAGGCGGTCTCGACCGGCTACACCCAGGCGTTCGCGGAGGCGATCGTCAAGGAAGCCGAGGCCGACGACCGAATCGTCGCGATCACGGCGGCGATGCCCGGCCCGACCGGGCTCCTCCCGTTCCAGGAGCGCTTCCCCGACCGCTTCTTCGACGTCGGGATCGCGGAACAGCATGCGGTCACCGGCGCGGCCGGCATGGCGATGGGTGGCCTGCGGCCGATCGTCGCGATCTACTCCACGTTCCTCAACCGAGCGTGGGACCAAGTCGTCTACGACGTCGCGCTGCACCGCCTGCCCGTCGTGTTCTGCCTCGACCGATCCGGCATCACGGGGCCCGACGGCGCGAGCCACCACGGCGTGTACGACATGGCGCTGCTGTCGAAGGTGCCCGGGATGCGCGTACTGGCGCCGTCGAGCGCGCAGGAACTCGCCCAGATGTTGCACGACGCGGTGCAGCTCGCCGACGCGGGTCCGATCGTCGTGCGATATGCCCGCGGCGCAGCGCGCCAGGTCGGCGAACACGAGGTCGGCAGCGGCCTCGATGCCCGCCAGGTCGTCGCGAACGACGCGACGGCAACCTGCATCATCGCCGTCGGCAAGATGTTGGAGACCGCCGAGAAGGCGGCGGCGACGCTCGCGGAGTACGGCCACGCGGTCACGGTGTGGGACGCGCGCTGCTGCGCACCACTCGACGCCCGGATGATCCGGGATGCAGCCGGCCACGACCACGTGATCACGATCGAGGACGGCATCCGTGACGGTGGCGTCGGGATGTCGATCGCCGACCAGGTGAACGCGATCGATCCGACGACGCCCGTCGACGTGCTCGGTCTCCCGACGAAGTTCATCCCCCACGACCCCAAGTCCTCGAACATCCACGCCCGATACGGGCTCGACGTCGACGCACTCGTCGGCCTCGTCCGCGACCACTGACGGTCAGGAACCGGTCGGCATCGCCGGGGTCCGCGTCGCCGCGGCGACCGCGACGGCGAACAGCGCGGCGACCGCGGTGACCCCGACCAGTGCCCATGATGTCGAGAACACCGTCCCGAGCGTCGTGATCAGCATCGGCATCGCCATACCCGGATACGCGAGCAGGTAGAAGCTCGACGTCAGCGCGCCCCGCCGGTCGTCGCTCGCCATCACCCCGATCAGCGAGAGACAGCCGACGGTGATCGTGCCCGATGCCGCGCCGAGCAGCGGCGCCGCGATCAACACGAGCGGCCAGACATCGGCAGCAAAGGCGATGGCGCCCGCTGCATAGCCGGCCACGCCCATCCCCATACCGGCCGGAAGCGCACGGCGTGGCCCGATCCGCCCGACGAGCGGACGCGCCGCGAGGCCGGCCCAGGCGGTCAGCGCACCGGCACCAGCCGCCACCGCGACCTTGCTGCCGGTGACCGCATCGCTCACGAGAACGGGGAACAGTGCGAACGAGGTCGACGGGAAGGCGAACACCCAGATCGCAGCCGGAACGATGATCACCACGAACGAGCGCCGCGCGCCGGGCGGGACGCCGAGCGAGATCTGCACCGGCATCGGCCGTGCCCGACGCGTCTCGGGGACACCGATCAGCGCGGCCACGACGACGAACGTGATGCCGGAGTGGACGATGTAGGGCACGACGAGCGGGGCGGGGACCAGCCAGTCGAACACCGCCGAGATCGGCGGCCCCGCACCGAAGCCGGCGAACGTCATCACCGTGGTCGCGATCGCCGCGCGTTGCGCCTGACCCGGCCCGAGCAGCTCGAGCAGCCATGCCGCGCCGACGCCCAGCACGCCACCGCTGACGACGCCGAGCAGGAACCGTCCGGCGAGCAACCAGTGCAGGTCGTCGCGTCCGGCGACCATCACGAGCGAGGCGACGCCGGACAGGGCGACCATCGGGACGACGACCGGCCGGCGGCCGAACCGATCCGACATCGGACCGGCGATCAGCAGGGTGCCGAGGATGCCGACGACGTACACGACGAAGATCGCCATCGTCGCCGATTGGCTGAGTTCCTGACGTTCTTTGTAGACGACGAGGAACGGCGTCGACACGTTCGTGCCGTACGCGACGACGAAGATCCCCGCCGTCAACGCGATCGCGTGTCGGCGAACGTTCGCGTCGCCGGCCACCGGGCGCGTCGGCGCTGGCGTGCTCATCACGCTGCACAGTACGCCTGCGTCGGTGCCGAACCGGTTCTGGCGGGGCGAGGGCGACCGGACGATCTCGCCCGACCCGATCCTCGGTTCCCGGGTGGATCGGTGCCGAAACCGCATCACGACGCTCGAGAACGATCTGGTTGAATGCAGCGATGGCATTCGCCGAGATCCGGACCGCGCGGTTGCTGTTGCGGCCGGTACGTCTCGGCGACGCCGCCGCCCTGGCCGCGCGTCGCAGCGACCCCGAGGTGGCTGCGTTGCAGAGCTGGACCGCGCCGTACCCGCTCGAACGCGCCGAGCAGATCGTCGCCGACGTCGCCGCCTCGGACGAGCCGCGCGACGGCGAGTGGTGGATGCTGACGATCGCCGACGCGGACGACACGACGATCCTCGGCGACCTCGCGCTCCATCCGACGTGGGGCGGGCGGTCCGTCGAGATCGGCTACACGCTCGAACGCGCCGCGTGGGGCAACGGGTTCGCAGTCGAGTCGGTCGAGGCGCTCGCCGCCCGACTGCTCGACGACGAGCGCGTCACGCGGCTGCACGCGATGACCCACCCCGACAACGTCGCGTCGGCCCACGTACTCGAACGCAACGGATTCCTCCACGAGGGCCGGACACGGCTGTCGTACTGGGTCGGCGACGACAACACCGATGACGTGCTGTACGGGATGACGCGTGCGGACTGGGAGGACTGGCAACGACGGCCGCGGCATGCGCCGGCCGATGTCCGCCTCGTCGAGATCACCCATGACACGCTCGGCGCGGTACGTGACCTCGCCACGCACAAGTCCCAGGAACGCTTCGTCGCGCCGGTCGGCACGTGGTTCGCCCACACGCTCTACCCTCCGCACTGGGACGGCACGCCACTGCAACCCTGGCTGCGCGCGATCGAAGCCGACGGCGAACTCGTCGGCCTGCTGCTGCTCGCCCGCAGCACACCGGAGCATCCGGAGCCCTACCTCTGGCGGCTGCTCGTCGACCGTCGTCACCAGCGACGCGGCATCGGCCGGCAGACGATCGATCTCGCCATCGACGAGGCGGCCAGCAATGGCGCGGCGTCGATCGCCGTCTCGTGGCGGCCCGGGCGAGGGTCACCGGCCCAGCTGTACCTCGACCGAGGCTTCGTCCCGACCGGCGACACCCACGACGGCGAGGTCGAGGCCCGGCTGCAGCTCTGAGCTGTCGAGCGTCCACCAGCGCGACCGGCCGTCGCACTACCGTTTTCGCCGTGCGTCGCGAGGTCCGGCTCCCCCTGTTCGGCATCGTGATGGGCGTCGTGTCGGCTGCCGGATGCGGGTCGTCCCCGGAAGCGACGATCGTGCCGCCGACCGCCCCGCCGCCGTCGTCGACGATCGCTGCCGGGCTCCCGATCGCGCCGGCCGCGTCCTCGACGGCACCGGCAATGACGGCCGAACCGACGACGACGATCACACCGGCCGCGGACGACGCCGTCGCGACGACCGCCCCGCCGCCACCCCGAACGGCACCCGCGACGACAACCGTCTCGACGCGACCCGCCACGACGACCACCGCAGCGACATCCGACCCCACCGCCGGCGGCGCACTGCTGCCCGCGTTCTTTGCGTTCGAGGTGAGCGAGCCGGGGCCCTGCGCCGAATCGGCGCCGACGGTGACGCTGCGGTGGGAGGTGATCGGAACCGAATCGGTCGACATCGCGATCGGCACCGTCGACGCGGTCCACCGCGCCGACCTGTCGCCCGCCGGCTCGCTGACGGTGCCGCACCCGTGCCCCGGCCCGGTGTCGTACTTCGTCGTCGCGGAGAACCCCGACGGCCGCAGCGTCCGAGAAGCGACACGCTGACCGAGTGAGAACACCGGCGCCCACGGCTCGTAATGTGACGGCGTGACCGACGAACGCTACGACGAGTACACCCGGCTGCGATTCGAGCGTCCGAGCGACGGCGTCCTGCTGATCACGCTCGACGACCCGGACAAGCTCAACGCGACCGACGGCCCGATGCACCAGCAGCTCTCGCGCGTGTTCCGCACGATCGAGGACGACCGGTCGGTGCGGGCGGTCGTCGTCACCGGTGCCGGCAAGGCGTTCTCCGCCGGCGGTGACCTCGACTGGATCGCCGACCAGGTCGGCGACTACGCGCAGACGATGCGGGTGATGAAGGAGGCGGGAGACATCGTGCGGACGATGATCGACTGCGACACGCCGATCGTGTCGGCGATCAACGGCGTTGCCGTGGGCGCCGGCATCGCCATCGCGCTGATGGCCGACGTCAGCGTGATCGCGGAGGACGCCAAGCTGACCGACGGCCACATCCGCCTCGGCGTTGCGGCGGGCGATCACGCCGTCGCGATCTGGCCGCTGCTGTGCGGGATGGCGAAGGCGAAGTACTACCTCCTCACCGCGGACTTCCTCGACGGGCGCGAAGCGGAACGGATCGGGCTCGTGTCCAAGGCGGTGCCGCGTGACGACGTGCTGTCGACGGCGATCGGCGTCGCCGAGAAACTCGCCGCCGGGCCGGCCGACGCGACCCGGTTGACGAAGCGGGCACTCAACCACTGGCTGCGGCAGGCGCTGCCCAACTTCGAGGCGTCGCTCGCCTACGAGATGCTCAACTTCCTCGGCCCGGACGCCGCCGAAGGGCTGGCCGCGCTCCAGGAGAAGCGCGCTCCTGACTTCGGCGCCGCCGAGTGATGCACGCCGGACGCGACCTGGCGGCCGACCTCGCGCTCGCCCTGTCGGTCGCCGACGACGCCGACGCGTACACGCTGCCGCGGTTCGCCGATCGCGACTTCACGGTCGACTGGAAGACGAACCGCACCGAGGTGACCGAGATCGATCGCCGGGCCGAGACGATGATCATCGAGCAGCTCGTGCGGGGCCGGCCGGACGACGCCGCGTTCGGCGAGGAACACGGCCTCGCCGGCGTGCCCGATGCGCCGTGGCGATGGATCGTCGATCCGATCGACGGCACGTCGGGATTCGTGCGCGGCATCCCGGTGTGGGCGACGCTGATCGCCCTGACCCACGTCGACGACGGTGCCGTGCTCGGCGTCGTGTCCGCACCGGCCCTCGGCTCACGTTGGTGGGGCGGTGTCGGGCTCGGCGCGCACGTCACGGCTCGCGGCGTCACCCGCCAGATCGCCGTGTCGCGTGTTGCCGAGCTCGCCGACGCGCAGGTCAACGTCACCCACAACCACGGCTGGGATGCGCTCGGCCTGTCCCGCAACCTCGTCGAGTTCCAACTCGGGGCCCGACGCTCGCGCGGCGTCGGCGACTTCTGGCAGCACATGCTCGTGGCGGAGGGCGCGATGGACGTCGCGGTCGACGCCGTCGGCGTCGCGCCGTACGACCTCGCCGCGTTGAAGCCGATCGTCGAGGCGGCCGGCGGGACGTTCACCGATCGCCACGGCGTGGCGACTCACGAGCACGACACGGCGATCAGCACGAACGGGCTGCTGCACGCAAGGGTGCTTGCTGCGCTGCACACCTGAGGTCCGGGCCGGCCGCCAACGGACGAACCCATCGAAAGTTGACCGTTGCGGTCGGATATCGTGCAGGCTCATGACCGAACAGCCGCACTCCCCGGCAACCCGTGCCATCACCGCCGGGCGCGCCACCAGCGGCAACTCGCTCGCGCCGGTGCTGTGGGCGTCGAGCACCTGGGAGTCCGAAGGCCTCGACGACGCTCACCGGCGGGCCACCGCCGTCCGGCACGGCGACTTCTACAGCCGCTATGCGAACCCGACGGTCGGCGAGTTCGAGCACGCCGTCGCCGAACTGGAAGGTGCCGACGCCGCGCTCGCGTTCGCCTCGGGCATGGGCGCAATCGCCGCGACCGTGCTGGCGCTGTGCTCGTCCGGCAGCCACATCGTCGCTCAGCACCAGCTCTATGCCGGCACGCTGGCGTTCCTCCAGGGCCCGTGCAGCCGCCTCGGCATCGACGTGACGTTCGTCGACGTCGCGACGCCGGGCTCATTCGCGGACGCCGTCGTCCCGGGCCGGACGATGCTCGTGCTCGCGGAGTCGCCGTCGAACCCGCGTCTCGAGCTCGTCGACCTCGAGGAACTCGGAGCGATCAAGGGACCGCTGACGATGGTCGACTCGACGTTCGCGACGCCGCTCGGGCAGCAGCCGCTGGCGTTCGGCGTCGACATCTCACTGCACTCCGCGACGAAGGGCATCGCCGGCCACAACGATGCGACGCTCGGCGTGATCTCCGGCGAGGCCGAGCTGCTCGACGAGATCTGGGCGTACGCGGTGCTGCATGGCGCGACGCCGTCGCCGTTCGACGCGCTCAACGCGCTGCGCGGGATCCGCACGCTCGG
Organism: Ilumatobacteraceae bacterium; assembly: GCA_024644465.1. Lineage (GTDB taxonomy): Bacteria > Actinomycetota > Acidimicrobiia > Acidimicrobiales > Ilumatobacteraceae > Ilumatobacter_A. Next base: position 7,421 of record JAHEKY010000121.1, read on the forward strand.
CGTCCGCACCCGCCAGCAGAACGACGCGGCCCGTTCGATCGCGGTGATGCTCGCCGACCACCCCGCCGTCCGAGCGGTGCACTACCCCGGTCTGTCCGAGCATCCGCAGCACGACATCGCCACGAAGCAGTTGCTGCAGTACGGCTCGGTGTTGTCGTTCGAACTCGCCGATCGCGACGCGGCCGCCTCGTTTCTCGACCGGATCGTCGTCGCCAGGTGCGCGACGTCGCTCGGCGGGCCCGAGACGTTGATCTGCCATCCGGCGACGTCGACCCACGCCAGTCTGACCGCGGAGGAATGTCGGCGTGCCGGCGTCACCGACGGCTTGCTGCGGGTGTCGGTCGGCCTCGAGGAGACGATGGACCTGATCGCCGACCTCGAGCAGGCGCTGCCCGAGTCGTAGTTGTGTC
>JAHEKY010000122.1 GCA_024644465.1 Ilumatobacteraceae bacterium
CGTCAGCGGCGGGCGACGGGGCCTCGACATCGGGCTGGCGCCCGGCGACCTCGTCACGCTGCTCGGTGCCACCGTCGCCCCACTCGTCGGGTGAGCGGTCAGCGCGCCGGGTGGCGCTGCAGCGCCTCGATCCGCGCGACACGCGTGCGCGCGGCCGGGTGGGACGCGGCAAGCCTGGCCCGCCAACCGATCGCACGACCGCCGGCCCCGGTCGCGAGGACGTGGCGGAGTGCACTCGCGAGCTCCGGCCCGAACCCCATCCGCACCGCGCGCCGGTCCGCCTCGAACTCCAACGAATGGCCGACGACATTGCCGAGGGCGTCACTCGCGCGCAGGCCGGCGGTGAAGATCCACGACAGCGCTCGGATCGCACCCGCGAGGAACTCCCCGATCACGCGAATCGCGGGCGACCGGCGGCCGAACGTGGTCGCCGCCGCGTGGGCGACGTTCTCGAGGTAGAAGCCGACGCGCGCGAGCAGCACGACCGGCGCCGACAGCCAGTGCCCGAAGGTGATCGCGGCCGTGTGCATCCCCAGGTGATGGCTGAGCTCGTGGGCGAGCACGCCACGCAGTTGCCGCGGTGACAGCTCGTGCGCCGCGAACGAGGTCACGACGACGAGATGGCCGCCGCACGCGAAGGCATTGAGCTCCTCCGACGGCAGCACACGGACCACGTACCGACCGGCCGGCAGCGCGTTCGCCTGTGCGATCTCCGCCCAGACGGGCGTGATGCGGCCGGCCTCCTCGGCGGTCGGTCGCCGCGCCCCGAGGATCGGCGTCAGCACCGACACCTGGAACGGGCGGACGAACAGCAGCAACCCCGCAGCCAGGAAGCCGGCGAGCGCCCACCACAACGACCACCCGGTCACGAGCCTGACCGGGAGCCAGATCACTGCGACCGCGAGGATGCTGAACGGTGCCATCGCAACGACCGGAACGAACGCCCAGATCGCAGCCCGCTCGACGCGTCGCGCGCCGTCCTGTCGATTCATCGCGCTGCCATGATACGGACGGTTCTGCCACCCGAGAATTGCCGGTCGGAATGGTTCAAGCAGGCACGACGATCGGCCGATGCACTTGACAGACTGCAGAATCACACCGGTGCGCACGCCCGCACGCCGGACTCCTGCTGTCGAACGAGGAACCGAGTGCACGAGTCGATGACCACCGAGAGGTCCAGAGTCCGAGAACTTCTGGACCAGGCCGCAGCGGCGCGCGTCGACGACGCCGAAGCGGCTCGCAAACTCGCGCTCGAAGCGCGCACGCTCGCGCGAGCGGCGAAGCTGGCCGACGACGAAGCCGAAGCCCTGTACACCCTCGCGTCGATCGCCCACCAGTGGGGCCAGACCGACGAGGCGTTCGCGTTCGCCGCTGAGGCGGTCGAGGTCGCCGACGCCGGCGAGCCCTCCCTGACGCTGGCGTGGTCGCATCACCTGCTCGGTGTCGTCCACTACCAGGCGAGCAACTTCGCGTCGGCACTCGAGCAGTCCCTCGCTGCGCTGCAGGTCTACCGCGTCACCGGCCACGAAGTCGACGAGGGGAAGATCCTCCACACGATCGCCGCGATCTACCAGTCGATGGGCGACTACGACCGCGCCATCGCGACGTACGAGAACGCGATGGCGATCAACGAGCCGCTCGGCCGGCGCGACTTGGACGCGATGGTGCTCGGCAACCTCGCCCGCATCAGGGGCCGTCGCGGCGAGTTCCTCCCGGCGGTCAGCCTCGGCCGCCAGGCCGTCGAACTCGCCAGGGAGCACGCGCCGCAGCTGATCGGCGGCCTGCTCGCCGATCTCGCAGAGGCCTACGTCGGGCTCGCCGACCACGCGAGCGCCGCACTGTGCTTCGCGGAGGCCCGGGCGGACTGGGAGTACCGCGCCGCCGAGGGCCACGAGTTCGCGGCGAGCGAACAACTCGGGATCATGGTCTCCGAGGGTCGCGTCGCGCTGCGCAGCGGTCAGACCGACGACGCGATCGCATCGCTCACCGCTGCGCTCGACCTCGCCGATCGCACCGACCATCGCGAGCTCGAACTCGAGATCCACGATCTCCTGGCGCTCGCCTACAAGCAGGCCGAGCGATTCGGCGAAGCGCTCACCCATCGCGAACGCCACTTCGCACTGCACCGCGAGATCTTCACCGATTCCGCCGACCTCCGCCTCCGGACCCTGCAGGTCGCCCACGACAACCAGACGGCGCGGCACCGCGCCGAGATCACGCGGCTGCAGACGATCGAGCTCGTCGCCGATTTCGCTGCCCAGCACGCGGACGCAGACGCCTACCACCTGGAGGCCTTCGAGCGGCTCGCATCACTCGCCGAGTTCCGCGGTGGGAACACCACGAAGCACACCGACGCGGTCGGCGATCTGTCGGCGGAGATCGCGCACACGATCGGCCAACCTCCCGAGTGGTGCGAGCGGCTGCGCCTCGCGGCACGCTTGCACGACATCGGCAAGGTGGCGATCGCCGACTCGGTGCTGCTGAAGCCCGGGCCGCTGACGGTCGAGGAGTTCGACGAGGTGAAGCAGCACACCGTGCTCGGCCGACGTCTGCTGAGCGGTGTCTCGACCGACCTCTTCGGGCTCGCCGCCGAAGTCGCGTGGTCACACCACGAGTGGTGGGACGGTTCGGGGTATCCGAACGGTCTCGGCGGGAAGGCAATCCCGCTGTCCGGCCGCATCGTCGCCGTCGCCGACGTGTACGACTCGCTCGCGACTCGCCGGGTGTACAAGCGGGAGTGGAACCTCGCGGAGGCGATCCGCTTCATCGCGTCCGGCTCCGGCGCGCAGTTCCAGCCCGAGCTCGTCGACGCATTCGTCGCGGTGATGGTCGCCCGCCACCCAGCCCTGAAGGCCGAGCTGGCCTGACGCAGCGGGCCGCGGGCCCGAACCCACCGTCAGTGCGTCGGTAGTGTCGACGGATGGCCGCCAGTCGGGACCATCGAATCGAGACGCGGGCGCGCAACGAGAAGTGGTTGAACGCACCGGTCCGGATCGAGATGCTCGAATGCATCAACTGCGACGCCTGCCTGCGGGCGTGCCCGCCGCACTTCGGGGCGATCTTCAACCACGGCCCCGACGTCGTCGTCATCCCCGAACTGTGCAGCGGCTGCGACAAGTGCCTGCCGGCATGCCCGGTCGACTGCATCTACCCCGACCCCGATTGGAGCCCGGCCACCGCGCCGGACGACTGGTGGGCACTCGCCGGCTCAGCCGACGACCCGTACGTCTGAGATCAGCACACGGCGACCGCCGCGTCGAGTGCGTCGAGCCCGGCGCGTACGTCGCTCGGCCAGTTCGCGGGTCGTTGGCTCTCTGGCTGTTCGATCGACACGAACGACGTGAGGAAGTTGACGAGCGATCGCGTCTCGCGAGCCACGTCCGTCGGCTGTGCCCCGATGACGTCGAGCAGCAACTCGGGCGGCGGCGGTCGCACCGGGTCGCCCTCGGCGGCGCGCATCTCGTCGAAGATCGGCATCACGACGCCGAGCAGTTCACATGGGGAGGTCTGCCCGGGCACCCGGGTCGTCGGATGCCGCAACTTCGGGAGTTCGGGCGAGACGACGATGGCCTCGCCCGTCGTGCGGTCGACGAAGTACAGCTGGACGTCGGCGAAGAACACGCCGGTGCTGTCGGTGGCCCATGCCGCCCGCGCCGGGGCGTCCGGTCGGGCGCGCAGGATCCGCCGGGACCCGTCGACGAGCTCGAGCACTTCGAGCGCCGGCGGGTTGTCGACATTGCTCTTCCGGACCGCCGCCATCAGCAACGCGTCGCCCGACGGTGACAGCCCGTCGATCCGCAGCGGGTTGGCGTCGTCCGGCAGATCGGTTGGGAAGATCGTGCGGAACCCGTTTCGGTCGAGCGACGCCAGCCGGCACGCTCCGTCGACGTCGCATTCGCGCAGCAGGACATGGTTGCGGCCCGTCGCGACGACGTCGGCGCTGTTCGGCAGACCCGTGCCGGCCCCGTCGGGAGGGCCGCGCTCGCCGCCGCCCGAGTCGAGCAGCGCCCCGAACGGATCGACGAGGACGTCGGACAGGTTCGCGCGTGCGGGCTGGCCGGCACCCTGGTCTCCGTTCGCCGCGACCCAGACCGGCGTGTCGTCGCCGTCGCTGTGCCAGACGTAGAAGCGATCGAGCCCCGGTGTGGCGGCCACCGCGACCGGCGGCGCCCCTTCGACGAATGCCCGCTCACCGTTCGCGGACAGCAACTCGTACGCGCCGCCGGGCATCGGCCAGACGAGCGCCCCGAAGTCGGTCGTCACCAACCTCGTGCCGTTCGTGGAGAAGCCGATGTCGGTCACGCGGACTCGCCCGCTCGGGATCGACACCTCGACGATCGATTCCTGGAAGTCGAGTGCGACGACCTCGGTCGGTGCGATGTCGGCGAGCTCCGGCGCGAGCTCGACGACGAAGAGCACGGGCGCGCTGCTCGCCTCGACGACGTCCGCGACCGTGCTCGATGCAGCGCTCGGCGGGGCGGGCTCCGACGCGGGCGCGTCCACCGTGTCGGCAACGTCGGGGGGCGCAGACACATTCGTGGCACGATCAGGCAGACCGGTCCCGAATTCGGTCGCGCCCGTCAGTTCCTCCGCGGCACGGGCCGACTCCGTCGTCGTGGGCGGCGGGCCCGCGCTGTTGCCGCCGTCGTCGCGCCGCGACACGGCGAAGATCGCGCCGGCCGTCACCACCAGGACGAACCCGAGCGCGGTCAGCCCGAGCCGTCGCGTCCGCGGCCGGCGACCGGGCTCGCCGACCGGCGGTTCGCCCGGCTCGCCGCCGCCGGTCCACCCCGTCGACATCGCGCCGCCCGGCGCCCACGCGTCGGGGTCACCCCGCCGTGGGGGCGCCTGATCGGCCGACGGAACCCAGAACCGACGGCGCGTCGGCACGTGACCGTCCGAAATGTTCACAGTCTCCAGGCTCGCAGAAGTCGCCGATGACGCCCAGTCGGGGTCGCCTGCCGGTAGAACAGGCGTGATGAGCACGCCCGAGAGTCCCGGCCTGTCGATCATCCCGGGTGCCGAGCCGATGTCCCACGTCGGGACGAGGGCGGCGGGGGTGCTGCTCCTGCACGGCTTCACCGGCAACCCGTCCTCGGTGCGCAACCAGGCGCGGGGGATCGCGGCTGCCGGTTACCACGTCGAGTCACCGCGTCTCCCCGGGCACGGCACCGCGATCGAGGACATGCTCGACACCGGATGGTCGGACTGGACCGCCGCGGTCGACGCCGCGCTCGACGAGCTCCGTGCACGCGTCGCGCGGATCGTCGTGATGGGCCTCAGCATGGGCGGTTCGCTCACGCTCTGGACGGGGCTGCGATATCCGGACGTCAGCGGCCTCGTGTGCATCAACCCGGCGACGGAGCCGCAGCAGGAGGACGTGCTCGCGATGATCGGCGAGATGCTCGCGGACGGCATGGAGGTGTTGCCGGGGATCGGGTCCGACATCGCCGACGCCAGTGTCGAGGAGATTGCATACCCGGGGACACCACTTCGCCCGCTGCTGTCGTTCATGAACGACGGCCTGGCGCCGATGACCGACCGGTTCGGAGAGCTCGAGATGCCGATCCTGCTCTACACCTCGCGACAGGACCACGTCGTCGACCCGGCGTCGAGCGTGCATCTGGCGGCGACGGCCGGCGACGTCGAGCACGTGTGGCTCGACCGCAGCTACCACGTCGCGACGCAGGATCACGATCGCGACGTCATCACCGACGGAGCGATCGCGTTCGTCGCGCGCGTGACGGGCCAGTGATCGCCGTGTTGGTCGCAAGCATCCCGTCGCCGTCGTTCAACTCGATCGACGTCGGCCCGTTCAGCCTGAACATCTACGGCCTGATGATCGCACTGGGCGTCGTCGCCGCCGTGTGGATGTTCGGGCGTCGGCTCGAACAACGCGGCGCCGGCACCACCGACGACGCGAGCGCGATCGCCATCTGGGCCGTGCTCGCGGGCGTGATCGGTTCCCGGCTCTACCACGTCGCCACCGACTGGGACCGGTTCGAGAACGACCTCGCGAACATCCCGAAGATCTGGCAGGGCGGCCTCGGCATTCCGGGCGGATTGCTCGCGGGCATTCCGGTGGGGATGCTGCTCGCGCGGCGCAAGGGCATCAGCATGTCGATGGCGGCGACGTGTGCCGCGCCGGCGATCCCGCTCGCGCAGGCGATCGGGCGGTGGGGCAACTACTTCAACCAGGAGCTCTACGGGCGCGCGACCGATCTGCCGTGGGCGCTCGAGATCGACGACGCGCACCTGGAGGCCGGCTTCGCGAGCGGCACGACCTTCCACCCGACGTTCCTGTACGAGTCGTTGTGGAGCCTCGCGCTCGTCGGCGTGCTGCTGTGGATCGACCGCCGGTACCGCCCCGCGCTCGGGCAGTTGATGGCGATGTACCTGATCGGATACGGCATCGGACGCTTCTGGATCGAGGGCCTGCGGATCGACCGCGCCGACGAACTCGCCGGCCTGCGGTGGAACCAGTGGGTCGCGCTCGGCGCGGTGGTCGGCGGGGGAGCGGCGTTGGCCTGGATGCGCCGGCATCCGATCACCGAGGAACCCGATCCGTTCGCGCTGGGTGACCGCGACGCGATCACGGACCTCGACGCAATCGTGGCTGCTGACGATCTCGACGCCGAGCCCGACATCGGCGGCGTCGGTGACGGGATCGAGGCCGGCGCGGCCGATTCGGACGACCTGCCGTCGTAGTCGTGTCAGACACAAATCCGACTCGTCGTGCCGGGGCGGAACTTCTCGGTCCCGGTCGACGTCAGAGCATCATGAAGCTTGCCGCCTCTGGTGCCGTTCTCGCCGTCGCTGCGGCGGTCGTCGGATGTGGATCCGTCGACGACGGCAGTTCCGGATCTCCGGGCTCGAGCGTCGGTCCGACGCCGTCCCCCTCGGTCTGCGCGGACCACGAGCCCACCGCGTCGATGCTCACCGACGCGCAGTTCGCGTTCATCGGCACGGTCGGGTCGGTCGACGAGCAGGTCCATCCGTGGACGACCGATCCGGAGAACCCGGCCCGCTCCGACGTCGCCGAACCGACCGACTGGGTGACCTTCGAGGTCGACGGCTGGTACACGAGGGACTGGGGGACGACGTTCACGGTCTGGATGCCGACGATCAAGGTCGAGCGGGGTGATCGACTCGCCGTCGCTGGCGACGCGTACCACACCGAGGTGGCGGGCTTCTCGGGGCAGTCCGGGGAGGTCGAGTTCTGCACGGCGCTGAGCGGCGACGGCGCCACGCCCGGATCGTGGGATCGATTCTTCGGGGGTGCGGTGCCGCCCTCCGCAGTCGTGACGAGCATCGAGGCCGCTCCGCCGAGCCGCGAGGGTTCCAAGGTGTTCGGCGAGCACACCGAGCAGTGCGCGGCGACCGTGCTGACGAACGACGTGGACGACGACGCCGTGTTGGCGGCGGGTGTCGCCTGCTTCGTCGAGGCGTTCGAGGCCGGGCAGCCGGCGATCTGGGACGTCGTGGTGGCGACGGTCGAGGGCGATCCGGTCCCGTCGAGGTACGACTACGACGGCGAGACGGTGACGATCACGACCGACTACTCGTTCGACAACTTCGGGAGTGGGGGTGTGATCGAGCTCCGGTGCACGGGGATCCGGCCGACCGGCGGCGTACCCGAGGGCGCCGACTGCACCTCGTCCGACGGCGACGGGTTCCGACCCGACAGCCTTCCATTCGGGACCTGACCGCCCGGACGCCCCGACAAAGTTGTGTCTGACACAACTTTGTCGTCAGTCGGGGAGGCGGGCGCCGGTGGCGGAGTCGAACAGGTGCACCCCGCTCGG
>JAHEKY010000123.1 GCA_024644465.1 Ilumatobacteraceae bacterium
AGTGGAGGGCCGATCGCCCGCCCTTGACCGAAGCCGACCGACGCTCGATCGAGGTCAAGCGCCGCCGCGGACCGAAGCCCGAGCCTGATCGGGAGGCGCAGCGCGAGCGCGAGCGCGAGAAGATCGAGTCCCGCACGACCGAGCAGTGGATCGACGAGGGGTCGGTGCGCGGTGCCGCCCGGGCCGCAGCGGCCCGGGCAGGGTCGGCACCGGCCCGGCGCCGCGAGGCGCAGCCGCTCGACCCGGAGATCGCTGCGCAGTTGACGGACGCACTCGGCGCGCAGCGCGGCACCCGTCTCTCCGAACGGCTCGCCCAGGCCAGCGAGGCGCTCGATCGCGAGCGGTTCGACGAGGCGAAGCGGATCGCGACTGCGATCGCGAAGGAAGCTCCGTCGGTCGCGGCGGCGCACGAGGTCGTCGGGTTCGCGAACTATCGCCTCGGCAGGTACAAGCAGGCGGCCTCGTCGCTCGAGACCGCCAACGACCTGCACGAGAACCCGGCGACGCTGCCCGTGCTCGCCGACTGCTACCGGGCGATGGAGCGGTGGGCAGCCGTCGAGCGCGTCTGGTTGCGGATCCGCGAGTCGTCACCGGCCCACGACGTGATGGCCGAGGGCCGCATCGTCGCCGCCGGCGCGCTCGCCGATCGCGGCGACCTGCCCGCGGCGATCGAGATGATGCTCGCCGCCACCAAGAACACGAAGAAGGTCAAGGAACACCATCTCCGCCAGTGGTACGTGCTCGCCGACCTGTACGACCGGTTGAACGACCCGATCCGTGCCCGTCGCTGGTTCGGCGCGATCGCCGAACACGACCCGGACTTCGTCGACGTCCAGACCCGGCTGCGCCACATCGGCCGCTGAAGTCGGCTCGCCCGGTCCTCGGGCCGTCGGGCACCCGGCCGATACGCTCGGCGTGGATGGCGAACACGCATTTCCGGGCAGGAACCGTTGCGGTCGTGCGCAACTCGGCGGGCGAGATCCTCGTGTTCGAACGCTCGGATTTCCCCGACCAGTGGCAACTGCCACAAGGCGGCATCGATCAGGGCGAGAACCCGGTCGCCGGCGCCTGGCGCGAGCTGCAGGAGGAGACCGGGCTCGGCCCCGACGACGTGGAACTCGTCGGCGAGTACCCGGAGTGGACCGTCTACGAGTGGCCCGACGGCGTCCGCAAGAACGGCCGGCTCGGGCAGGCGCAGCGATGGTTCTTCTTCGACGCGCGGTCCGACGACGTCACGCCGGTCCCCGACGGCCACGAGTTCGTCTCGTGGAGGTGGAGCGAGGTCGAGTGGTTGATCGAACAGGTCGTCGACTTCCGCAAGCCGTCGTACCGGCGTGTCCTCGGGTCCGCGGGCGAAGCGTGAGCGACGACCTGTTCGCCGCGGCGGCCGAGGAGGTCCGCCGGGCACGGGCCCCGCTCGCGGCGCGCCTGCGCCCCCGCACGATCGACGACGTCGTCGGCCAGGAGCACCTCGTCGGCCCCGATCGCCCGCTGCGCCGCCTCGTCGAGAGCGACCGGCTCAGCTCGGCGCTGCTGTGGGGTCCGCCCGGCACCGGCAAGACGACGCTCGCCCTGGCGGTCGCCGGCTCGACCGACCGGGCCTTCGAACAGATGTCGGCCGTGATGGCCGGCGTGAAGGACGTGCGCGAGACGATCGAGCGGGCGCGGCAGCGTCTCGGAGAGCGGGGCCAGGGCACGATCCTGTTCCTGGACGAGATCCACCGGTTCTCGAAATCCCAGCAGGACGCGCTCCTCCCGGCGGTCGAGGACGGCACGCTCACGCTGATCGGGGCGACGACCGAGAACCCGTTCTTCGAGGTCAACGCCCCGTTGCGGAGTCGGTCGACGCTGTTCCGCCTCGAACCGCTCGACCGGGCGTCGATCGAGCAGCTCGTCGGCCGCGGGCTCGACGCCGAGGCGGTCACGGCGGACGACGACGCGATCCAGTTGCTGATCGACCGCGCCGGCGGCGACGGCCGCCAGGTTCTCACGGCGCTCGACGTGTCCTGCGCGCTGTCGGAGTACACCCACGTCGAACTGCGCCACGTGGAAGCGGCCCTCGGCACGACCGCGCTGCGCTACGGCGACGACGACCACTACGACGTCGTCAGCGCGTTCATCAAGTCGATGCGCGGCAGCGACCCCGACGCCGCGATCTACTGGCTGGCGAGGATGCTGGAGGCCGGTGAGGACGCCCGCTTCATCGCGCGGCGGATGGTCATCTTCGCGAGCGAGGACGTCGGTCTCGCCGACAGCCGGGCGCTCGACGTCGCCGTCGCTGCGGCTCACGCGCTCGAACACGTCGGCCTGCCGGAAGCCCAGTTGAACCTCGCCCACGCGGCGATCTTCCTGGCGACGGCGCCGAAGAGCAACCGGGCCGCACTGGCGATCTGGAACGCTCGGGCCGCCGTGCGCGACGGTGCCGTCGGTGAGGTGCCGCCGCACCTGCGCGACGGCCACTACCAGGGTGCTGCCACGCTCGGACACGGCCTCGGATACGACTATCCTCACGATCACCCGTCGGGGTGGGTGGCGCAGCAGTATCTGCCGCACTCGCTCGAGGACCGACGGTGGTACGAACCCAGTGATCATGGTGACGAGCGCAGGATCGGTGAACGGATGACCGAATTGAGAGAGCCGCCGGAGGGGGGCCGATGACCGCCGGCGAACTGTTGATCGTGCTCACGACCGTGCTGCTGACGATCGGTTTCGCAGCGCTGATCGTCGTGCTGCTGCGGGTGCTCGACGCGCTGCGCGACGTGCGCGGTGAGGTCCGCGACCTGCGCAACGAGACCCGCCCACTGCTCGACGAGCTCCGGGCGACGACCGACGAGGCGCGCAGCACCGTCGACGAAGCCCGCCACGACCTCGAACGGTTCGACCGCGTGCTCGGCTCGGCCGAGGCGATCGGCGACGCGGTGGGCGGACGCGTCGCCCGTACGGCGTTCTCCTCGCCTGCGATCAAGGCGGCGAGCCTCGCCCGTGGGACATCCCATGCATGGTCGCGGTTACGCGGGGGCGCGACCTCACGCCGGGCGTTGACGGAGAACGTGATCGACGTCCATGATCGACCCAGCACCGTACGCAGGAGGCGACGCGCATGATCAAACGACTCACCTGGTTCGCCGGCGGCCTGGCCGCCGGAGTCGCGGGCGCCGGCTACGCGAAGAAGAAGGTCAAGGAGACCGCGTCCCAACTCGCCCCGGTGCAGGTCGCGAAAGGCGTCGCGGGGAAGGCCCGCCGGGCGGGACGCACCGTCGCCGACGCTGTGCGCGACGGGCGCCAGGCGATGCACCATCACGAGGACGAGTTGCGGGCCAAGCGCGAGGGGCGGCTCGAATCGCTGGAAGACCACGTCGATCCCGGCGACCAGGTCTTCGTCGACGGTCGGCCGGTGGAGAGCGGCCGCGTCATCGTGATGCGCCAGCGCGACCGTTGAGCCGGCGGCGGTGAGCCGTACGACGCCGCGGGCCTACGTCGATCGCGCCGTCGCCGATGTGGCGGCAGCCACCGCACTCGCGAATCGGGCCGCGCTCGCCTGGGAGTTGCCGTCGCCGGAGTTGCTGCGCGTCGGGATGAACGCGATCTTCGCCGCCGGTGAGGTCGTGTTGCGGGTCGGCGCGCCGAACGCGCCCGCGACCGCCTCGATCGCGCTCGCGCGTGCGCTGACCGACCGTGGGCTGAGGGTGACGTTGCCGCGGCGCGACGACGTGCTCACCGACGGCCCGCTCAGCGTGTCGTGCTGGGAGCACATCGACCGGTCGGGCGGGTCGATCGACTGGTGCGAGGTCGGCCGGATGGTGCGGATGCTCCACGATCTCGACGTGTCGGTCGTCCCGACTGAGTACCCGGTCTCGGCTCCCGCCGTGTTCCCGTGGTGGGACTTCGAGGCGCTGCTGGCGGATGTCGGCGATGTGCTCGACGACCGTGCGCTCGTCGGGATCACCGCCGCCATCGAACGCTGGCCCGACTGGCGCGACGCGACCGGGTCGGTCGTGTGCCACGGCGACGTCCACCCTGGCAACGTCGTGATGTCGAGCGACGGGCCGGTCCTGATCGACTGGGACCTGCTGTGCCGTGCGCCGCGGGGTTGGGACCATGCCCCGATGATGACCTGGACGTCGCGATGGGGCGGTCCGCCCGGCGTGTACGAGGAGTTGGCCCGGGGCTATGGAGAGTCGTTCGCCGAGGATCCGAACGCGCGGGCGTTCGCCGAGTTGCGGCTCGTTGCAGCGACGCTGATGCGGGTGCGCGCAGGCCGGTCGAAGCCGGCCGCGCGAGCAGAGGCGGAGCGCCGGCTGGCCCACTGGCGCGGAGATCCGGACGCGCCGATGTGGAGTGCGCAGTGACCGCTCGGGCGTGGCCGGTCAGCGGGGCTGGCACGTCGGGCAGAAGTACGCAGTCCGGTTCGCGATCGGGACCGTCTCGATCGGTGTACCACAGCGCACGCAGCGGTCACGCTTGTAGGCATAGGTCGCCTCGCGGCGCGGGATCGGCCGCGTCCGCGCGATGCCGACGTCGCGTCGGTCGACGGTGATGATGCGCCCGAGACGCACACCCGCGCGCATCATCCGGCGGATCGTCGCCCAGAGCCCCTCCAGTTCAGAGCGGTCGCATTCGGTGCCCGGGCGGAGCGGGTGGATGCCGCACGCGAACAGCACCTCGGCGCGGTACACGTTGCCGATGCCGGCGATCACGGACTGGTCCATCACGAGGTCGCCGATGCTGCGCCGCGACGCCAGCATCTTGTCGAGCATCGGCTCGATCCGTTGCCGCGGCCGCAGCGGATCGGGGCCGAGGCGGGCGAGGATCGAGCGGCGCACCGACGGGTCGTCGACCGAGCAGGCGGTCGGCCCACTGAGGTCGATCGTCGCCGTGTCGGACTCCAGCCGCATCCGGACCGCACCCCGCGGCTCCGGGCGTTCGTCGCCCTCGTGGACCGTGAACTTGCCGAACAGGCCGAGGTGGACGTGGCCGACGTCGCCGGTCGACCAGCGGTGGAAGAGGTGCTTGCCGTAGGCCTCGATCCGCTCGAGCGTGGCGCCGTCGACACGCGCGGCATCGGCGGAGAACCTGCCCTGCGGGCTCGACACGCGCACCGGTCGGCCGATGAGCAGCGCGCCGTGGTCGCGGGCGATGCGATGGATCGTGTGGCCCTCTGGCACGACGGGGACCGTACGGGCGCAGATGCCGGTTCGCACGTCCCGACCGTCTGAATCCGTACGATGGCGCGGTGGGTGACTTCGGCGACATGGCCGACCGGCTCGAGGCGGTTGCGGCCGACCTCGACGACCACGCGTTCGACCGGTTGCGCGAAGCGGTCGCCGACGGCGAGTTGCAGCGCCCTGCCGAGGACAAGAAGCTGATGCAGGCCCGGCGCGCGATCGACAAGGCGGTCGGCATCCTGCGCCGGCTCGACGAGCCGCCGGACGACGCCTGACGGCGTCGCCCGCTCAGTCGACGTAGCTGTTGAGCACGCCGATCATCCGCAGCAGGTCGCCGTACCCGTGCTTCGTGAACGCGAAGCTGATGCGATCGAGGTCGACCTGATCGTTGTCGCGGACCTCGACCTTGAACGGGCTGCTCCTGACGATCCGGCCGGATTCGACGAGGTGGGCGAACTCCGAGTTCAGCTCGGCGAGCTGCTCGTCGGTCGGCCCCTGTCGCATCCGCATGATGAGGATGTCGCCGACGAACCGGATCGAGTCGTAGTTCGAGTAGAAGCGCTCGATGATGCGGCATGCCTCGTCGCACGAGTCGGTGATCGTGTACAGCGACGTGTCGCTCTCGGACACCAGGCCCCGACGCACGAGCTGGAGGATCAGCTCGTGCACGCTCTCCCAGTAGGGGTCGCCGGGTTCGTCGAGCAGCACGATCGGCACCGGGACGCCCTTGCCGGTCTGGGTCAGCGTGAGCAGCTCGAACATCTCGTCGAGGGTGCCGACGCCGCCGGGGAGGCAGACGAACGCCTGGGACTCCTTGATCAGCATCAGCTTGCGGGTGAAGAAGTACTTCATCGCGACGTGCTTGTCGTCGCCCTCGATGATCGAGTTCGCGCCGGTCTCGAACGGCAGCCGGATCGACACGCCGATCGACCGGTCGCGCCCGGCGCCCTCCATGCCCGCCATCATGATCCCCGGCCCCGCCCCCGTGACGGTCATCCATCCCTGCTCGGCGAGCCGCGCGGCGAGGTCGCGGGCCTGCGCGTAGAGCGGGTCGTCCGGCTTCGTACGGGCGGACCCGAAGATCGAGACCTTGCGCTCGCCTTTGTACGGGGCGAACATGGCATAGGCGTCGCGCATCTCGGACAGCGCGGCGGTGGCGATCTTCAGGTCGAGCGTGTCGGGCTCGTCGGTGATCAGGCCGAGCGCCTCGGAAACCAGCTCGGTCGCGAGACGAACAGATCCGGAAACTCCCAGATCCTCGACGATCTCCTGGGCGCGAGCGGCTTCGAATTCAGATACACCAGACACCATGACTTCCGAACTCTACGGCTCGAGGAAGGTCGGCGCGGCCCTCGGCCTGCTGGCCACCGCGGCCGGCCTCGGCGCGGCGGAGCTCGTCGTCGGCATGGCGCAGGGTTCGTCGTCGCCGGTCGTACCGGTCGGGCAGGTGTTCATCGATCGGGTTCCGACGTGGTTGAAGGACTGGGCGATCGAGCAGTTCGGTACCAACGACAAGGCGGTGCTCGTCGCCGGGGCGATGATCGTGATCCTCGGGCTCGGCGCGCTGATCGGCATCCTCGCGATCCGCGGTGAGCGGATCGAGGCGTACGCGATCACGAGTGTGATCGGCATCGTCGGCGGTTGGGCGGTGCTGATCCGCCCTGACCCGACGTTCGCCAAGCTCCTGCCGACGATCGTCGGCACGGCCGTCTCGATCGGCGTGCTGTGGTACCTCGGCCCGAAACCGCAGGGCCGGGACGAGCAGGGCCGGCCGATCGTGATGGGCGTCGACCGCCGCCAGTTCATCCAGGGTGCGGTCGGCGTCGGCTCGCTGGCGGCAGCGGCCGGCGGGCTCGGGAGGTTGTTGCAGCAGCGCTTCGAGGTGAGTGCCGAGCGGGCGAGCATCACGCTGCCCGACGCGGTGTCGACCGTCGACGACGTCATGCCGTCGGAGTTCGAACTCGGTGTGCACGGCATCGAGTCGTTCGTCGTGCCGAATGACAGCTTCTATCGCATCGACACGGCGCTTGTCGTGCCGCAGGTCAGCAAGGATTCGTGGAAGCTGTCGATCGCCGGGCTCGTCGACAACCCGATCGAGCTGACCTTCGACGACCTGCTCGCCCGCCCGCAGATCGAGCGCTACATCACCCTGTCGTGCGTCTCGAACCCGGTCGGCGGCGACCTCGTCGGCAATGCCCGCTGGCAGGGCGTTTTGCTGCGCGACATCCTCGACGAGGCCGGCCTCCAGCCGGGTGCCGAACAGGTCGTCAGCCGCTCGGTCGACGGGTGGACGTGCGGCACGCCGATCGAGGCGATCATGGACGGGCGGGACTCGATCCTGGCCGTCGCGATGAACGGCGAGCCGCTGCCGGCACAGCACGGTTACCCGGTACGGATGGTCGTGCCCGGTCTCTACGGCTACGTGTCCGCGACGAAGTGGGTGACCGACATCCGCCTGACCCGCTGGGAGGACTTCGATGCGTACTGGGTTCCGCGCGGCTGGTCGAAACGTGGCCCGGTGAAGACGATGGCG
>JAHEKY010000030.1:0-6978 GCA_024644465.1 Ilumatobacteraceae bacterium
TTCGAGTCCGGTTCGTCGGTCGGCGACGTCGTCCCGGCAGGAACCGTGGATGTGGCTGGGCCGACCGAGCCGGCGGCGGTGCCCGTGGCCGCGACACGGGCCGTCTTCGTGAGCGTGACGTTGCCGTCGCGCACGTCGATCGTCTCGAGCTGCTTGCCGTTCTCGCGGAGGATCTCGTTGAACGCGTCGACCCACTTGTCGACCTCCGCACCGACGCCACCCATGCCGAGGTTGGACGTGTCGATGTCGAGTTCGCCGTCGACGATCGCCGCGGGCAGGTCGATCGAGATGAAGTCGCCGTAGCCGACGCGGATCGTCGCCGTGCGCGGTGTCCAGCCGTCGAGCACCCTCGCCGTCGGTGTGACGACGTTCTCCAGATTGCCCGGCAGGTCCGGCTTCGGGATCCAGCCCATGTCGGCGAGGTCGAGCTCGACTCGGTCGACGGTGCAGCTGACGAACTGGCGCAGAGCGGCCGGCGCGGCGCCCGGTAGGCGTGGTGGCTTCGTTCCCTCTGGCATGACGTCCTCCCTCGTCGACGAGCCGCGCATCCACCGGTTCGTCGAGTCAGTGAGGCGTCGTCGTCGCAACCCATACTGCCAAACCTGTCCAGCTTGGCCGACAGCTCGCCCCGTAGGATCGGCTTCATGCTGCACCTGTACGACTCCGCGACTCGCTCCGTGCGCGAGCTGGCTCTTCGCGAGCCGGGCAAGGTCAGCATCTACCTGTGCGGCCCGACGGTGTACGGCCCCGCCCACATCGGCCATGGCCGGGCGACGCTCGAGTACGACGTGCTGCGCCGATACCTGGAGTGGACCGGCCTCGACGTGCGGCTCGTGTCGAACGTGACGGACATCGACGACCAGATCATCAACCGCGCCAACCGCGAGGGCCGACCGTGGCAGGAGATCACGGAGAAGTGCGAGCGGATGTGGTGGAAGGCGATGGACGGTGTCGGCGTCCAACGGCCGACCGACATCCCCCACGCCACCGAGTACGTCGACGAGATGGTGGCGATGATCGGCGAGTTGGTCGCCGCGGACCAGGCGTACGCGACCGACGACGGGATCTACATGGACGTCGAGTCGGTCGACGACTACGGCCTCCTCGCGATGCAGACGCTCGACGACATGCGCGCCGGCGGCGGCGAGCGCGAGGTCGTCGGCGCGGTGCAGAAGCGGCACCCGGCCGACTTCGTGCTGTGGAAGTTGTCGAAGCCGGGCGAGCCGTCGTGGCCGTCACCGTGGGGCGAGGGCCGGCCGGGCTGGCACTCGGAGTGCGTCGTGATGGCGCTCGATCTGCTCGGCGAAGGGTTCGACCTGCACTGCGGCGGGCAGGACCTGCGCTTCCCGCACCACGAGAACGAGCGAGCGCAAGCGGTCGCGCTGGGCAAGGGGTTCGCGAACCACTGGATGCACCACAACTTCATCGTCGACGCCGAGGGCGAGAAGATGTCGAAGTCGATCGGCAACGTCGAGAACCTGCTCGACCTGATCGAGCACTACGACCCGCGGGCGTACCGGCTGGTGTTGCTGCAGTCGCACTACCGCAGCCCCGTCAAACTCAACCAGTCGAACATCGACGCGGCGGTCAAGGCGCTCGCCGGGCTCGACGCGTTCGCGGCGCGGACCGCGGGCGTCACCGAGGCGGAGCCCGACGCTGGGGTGCTCGACGAGTTCCGATCTGCGATGGACGACGACCTCGACACGCCGAAGGCGACTGCGCTCCTGTTCGACACGGTGCGACGCGCCAACGCGGCGCTCGATGCGGACGGCTCGGACGTCGCGGCGGCGCTGGTGGCGGCGGTGCACGAGATGTGCGGTGCCCTCGGCCTCGTGCTCTCGGCGGGCGGAGACGTGCCGGACGACGTCGCCGCCAAGGCGGCGGCGCTCGATGCTGCCCGGGCGGGCAAGGATTTCGCCGCCGCCGACGCCCTCCGCGCCGAACTGCAAGCTGCCGGCTGGACCGTCGAAACCACCAAGGACGGCACCACCCTCCGCCGCTGACCGCGTGCCTCGCAGCCCACGAACGCGTGAGGTTGTTGCGCACATGCAGCGCACCTACCTCACGCGTTGGCCGCGAAGGTGTGGATGACGGGGGCGAAGCGGTCGACGGCGCCGGGGGTGCCGATGTCGGCGAGGCTGACGATCACTTCCTGCACGCCCGCATCGGCCAGCGCTCGGAAGCGGCCGGTGTGGTCGTCGATCGTGCCGGCGTTCAGCTGGTCGCCGACGATCTCGGGCGGCACCTGATCGTTCGCCCGGGCGGCCAACGCCGCCGCCAGCCCGGCCTCGTCGGCGGCGCACAGCACCGACGAGAGTTGCGTGATCGTGATGTCGGCCGGGTCTCGCCCCTCGGTCGCGCAGTGCGCGTGGAGCACGTCGACCTTGTGGCGGATCACGTCGGGCTCGCCGAAGAGGTTGCACGCATCGGCGTGGCGGGCGACGAGCCGCAACGTCCGCTGCTCGCCGGATCCGCCGACGAGGATCGGGATCCGCTCCTGGATCGGCCGGGGGTAGCACACCGCTTCGGCGACCGCGATCTGCCGGCCCTCGAAGCTCGGCGCGCCCGGCCCCCACAGCAGCGGCAGCACCTCCAATGCGTCCTCGAGCAGTTCGTAGCGTTCGGTGAGCGGCGGGAAGGCCCACCCGTACGCCCTGTGTTCGCGGTCGAACCATGCTGCTCCGAGGCCGCACATCGCCCGCCCGCCGGACAGCACGTCGAGCGTTGCGGCGATCTTGCCGACGTGCGCGACGTTGCGGTACGTGATGCCGGTGACGAGTGTGCCGAGCCGGATCCGCTCGGTCGCGGCGGCGAGGAAGCCGAGCGTCGACGTGCTCTCGAGCATCGGCTCCCACTCCCGGCCGACCTGTGGGATCTGCATCACGTGGTCCATCACCCACAGGCTCGAGAACCCGGCGGCTTCGGCATCGCGAGCGATCGCCGTCAGCGTCGGGGCAATGTCGGCGGTCTCGCCGGGCCACGTGAAGCTGGACAGGATGAGGCCGAATCGCAACGGCATGGGCTGCTCCTTCTGGACGGTCGCGCGCGGGAGGTGGGCGTGCAGGGTGCGGGGGACGAGGCGCACGTCCGACGGCGCGTGGACCTCGTCGAATTCGTCGTCGAGGGCGGCGCGCACGTCCGGCCAGCGTTCGAGCTGACCGGTGACGACCTTCGACGGCACCGGCCGCTCGCGCGATTTGTTGCGGGCGCGGCACTCCTTCGCCGGCGTGTCGAACGCGACGGCGTGGACCGGGCGCCCGTGCGTGCGCGCGGCAGAAATCCACTTCTCCCGAAGCTTGGCGTCGAGGCCCAGTGAGTCGACGACGGTCGTCAGCCCGCGCTTCATCCGCCTCTCGACCACCAGGGCGACGACGGCGAACGCATCGGTGCCGGCGCGCTGGTCGCGCGGCCCGATCCCGACGAGGCCGCGGAGGTCGTCGGACGACACGATCTGGTCGGGGCGGAACTGTTCGGAGACCCACGTCGACTTGCCGGAGCCCGACGGCCCGGCGACCACGACGAGGGCGCCGGACGGGATGTTCACGCCGCCCATCTTCGCGCCGATCCCCGTCGACGTGGGCCGGGGCGTCGCTCCCGCCTACCATCGCGGCCCACATGGGCAAACGCGCCGCCGACTTCAGAACCCGTCTCGACGAGTGGTCCGACGACCTGGCGACCGCCCTCGACGGCCTCTACGGGGACGAGTCGGACGCCGTCCTCGCTCGTCTCGTCGAGCACGCCGCCGAGAGCAGCCGCGCCCGCTCGACGGCACTCACCGCGCTCGATCGCCGCCGGGTGGCGACGCCGGACTGGTTCCAGCGGCGCGAGCGGGTCGGATACATGGCCTTCGTCGACCGGTTCGGCGGGGACCTGGCCGGCGTCGGCAAGCGCATCCCGTACCTGACCGAGCTGGGCGTCGACGTGCTCCACCTGCTGTCACTGTTCGCGCCCCGCGTCGGCGAGAACGACGGCGGGTACGCGGTGCGCGACTACCTCGTGCCGGACCCGGCGATCGGCACGCCCGACGACCTCGACGATCTCGTGGCGGACCTGCACGCGGCCGGCATCAGCCTGTGTGCGGACTTCGTGCTCAACCACACGAGCGACGATCACGACTGGGCGGTGCAGGCCCGGGCGGGGTCGCGGTACCACCAGGACCTGTTCATCATGTTCGACGCCGTCGCCGACGCCGAGCGCTACGAGGCGACGTTGCCCGAGGTCTTCCCGCAGATGGCGCCGGGCAACTTCACGTACGCCGACGACATCGAGCGGTGGGTCTGGACGACGTTCCGCGAGTTCCAATGGGATCTGAACTGGGCGAATCCGGACGTGATGGTCGAGATGGCGCAGGTCGCACTGGGGCTCGCGAACCTCGGGGTCGACATCCTGCGGCTCGACGCGATCGCGTTCACCTGGAAGCGGTTGGACACGAACAGCCAGAACCAGCCGGAGGCGCACCTGATCGCGCAAGCGCTGCGGGCCGTACTCGCGCTCGCCGCGCCGGCGACCGTGCTGCTGGCCGAGGCGATCGTCGGCCCCGATGACCTCGTCGGCTACCTCGGTCACCATCGGCTGGAACGGCGCGAGTGTCATCTCGCCTACCACAACCAGCTGATGGTGCAGGGCTGGTCGATGCTCGCGACCGGGGAGGCGGCGCTGGCCCGAGCGGCGCTGTCGCGCCTGACCGACCCGCCCGCGACGACGACCTGGTTCACGTACGTGCGCTGCCACGACGACATCGGCTGGGCGATCGACGACGCCGACGCGGCAGCGGTCGGGTTGTCCGGGCCGATCCACCGGGCGTTCCTCGCGCAGTTCTACCGCGGTGACTTCCCGATGTCGTTCGCGAGCGGCGCGCCGTTCGCGACGAACGACGCGACGGGCGACGAGCGGACGTGCGGGATGACCGCATCGCTCGCGGGCGTCGCTGCGGCGCAGGCGTCTGGCGACGCAGTCGCGCTCGATCTCGCGATCCGGCGCGCCCTGCTGCTGTACGGGCTGGCGTTCGGCTACGGCGGGATCCCGATCATCTACATGGGTGACGAGGTGTGCCTCGGCGACGACGCCGGCTACCGGGACGACCCGGCCCGGTCGGCGGACAGCCGGTGGTTGCACCGCCCGGAACTCGACGACGCCCACGTCGCCCTGCGTTTGTCGCCCGGAACGGAGGCCGGCCGGCTGTGGGTGGGGATGCGGCACCTCGTGGAAACCCGACGTGGAGTGCGGCCGCTGCACGGCGCGGCCCAGACACAGCCGTTCGACACCGGCGCCCCGACCGTGTTCGGGTGGCATCGCCACCACGATCGGTTCGGCGATCTCGTCGGGCTGGCGAACTTCACGCCGCACGATGTGCGCGCCGACTCCCGGGCGCTGGCGGCAGTCGTGGGCGCGGTCGACGCCGGCCGGCTCGTCGACCGGCTCGACATGACCGCTCCGGACGTCCTGGCGCTCGACGCGTATCAGGTGCGCTGGCTCGCGGTCGCCGACGACTACGAGATCGTCCCCGCACCGCTGCGCTGAGCACGAGCGCCTTCCGGTGTCGGACACCACCGGATCGGGCCCACCCAGTGTTGCGATTCGGTTGCGTCGGGCGGCAGGGTGTTTGCCTTCGTTATTACCGACCGGTAACTTGTGGGTATGACCGAATTCTCGATGGCGTTGAACGAAGACCAACTGACCCTCCAGAAGTGGGTTCACGATTTCGCCGAGAACGAGATCCGCCCCGCCGCTCACGAGTGGGACGAGCGCGAGGAGTTCCCGTACCCGGTCGTCGAGGAGGCCGCCAAGATCGGCCTGTACGGCTGGGAGTTCATGTTCAACGCGATGCAGGATCCGAGCGGGCTGACGCTGCCCGTCGCCATCGAGGAGCTGTTCTGGGGCGACGCCGGCATCGGCATGGCGATCATGGGGTCCGGTCTCGCTGCCGCCGGCATCGCTGCGTCCGGCACGCCCGAGCAGGTGATGGAGTGGGTGCCGCAGTGCTACGGCGATGCCCAGAACGTGCAGCTCGGAGCGTTCGCCGCATCCGAGCCCGATGCGGGGTCCGACGTCGGCGGCTATCGCACGTCGGCGACGTACGACGAGGCGACCGACGAGTGGGTGCTGAACGGCACGAAGGCGTGGATCACCAACGGCGGCATCGCCGACATCCACGTGGTCGTCGCCGTGGTCGACCCCGAGCTCGGCTCGAAGGGCCATGCCAGCTTCATCGTGCCGCCCGGCACCGACGGGTTGAGCCAGGGCCAGAAGTACAAGAAGCACGGCATCCGGGCGTCGCACACCGCCGAGGTTGTGCTCGACGACGTGCGGATCCCCGGCTCGATGCTGCTCGGCGGCAAGGACAAGCTCGATGAGCGCCTCGCCCGCGTCCGGCGCGGCGAGTCCGGCAATGCGCAGGCGGCGATGCAGACGTTCGAGGCGACCCGCCCGGCCGTCGGCGCGCAGGCGCTCGGCGTCGCCCGGGCCGCCTACGAGTACGCGCTGGAGTACGCCAAGGAGCGTGAGGCGTTCGGCCGCAAGATCATCATGAACCAGTCGATCGCGTTCATGCTCGCCGACATGGCGACCGAGATCGAGGCGACCCGTGGGCTGATCTACCGCGCCGCATGGCTCGGCAAGAACGGTCAGTTCGTCAACGCCGAGGGCTCGATGGCGAAGCTCAAGGCCGGCCGTGTCGCCACGTGGGTGACCGAGCGGGCGATCCAGATCCTCGGCGGCTACGGCTACACCCGCGAGTACCCGGTGGAGCGCTGGCACCGCGACGCGAAGATCCACGACATCTTCGAAGGCACCGAGCAGATCCAGCAGCTGGTCATCAGCCGGGCGATCTCCGGCCTGCGTATCGAGTGAAACAGGGGGTCTGACCCCGAGCCCAGCGTTGGCAGTGCAGGCGAGTCGTCAGAGCGCGGCGCCGAGATGCCGTCGCAGTTCACCTCTGTTCGACTTCGAGCGTCGGCGCGCTCATTCCGCGCCGCCCGG
>JAHEKY010000030.1:7078-29302 GCA_024644465.1 Ilumatobacteraceae bacterium
GAACATCAACAAGGGTTGTTCAGGTACACGCTCCGGAACCAGCGCCGTCGACGTTGAACGTGATCCCGATCGTGGCGTCACCGAACACGGGGTCGGTGATGTCCGCGACCAAGGTGTGTCCGCCGACGGACAAGTCGCCCGGTGCGATCAACGCACCGTCCTGGAATCCGAACGCTCGCTCGAATCCGAATTCCGACGAATCATTGAAGCGCTTGATCGGCGTGCGGTCCGTATCAGGGATGCTGTTCCCGTCGAGGATCCAGTCGATCTCAACTCCAGCCAGCGACGTGACTGCGTCACTCCTCTTGAACGACTTCCCGCCACCATCGAATACGGCCAACACGAAGACGTGCCAGTCATCGGCGCAGACAGAGGACCCGTCCCAAGGCGAAGATGGGAACGGCCGTATGCCCGCCCCGAAAAGACTCGCAGGCCCAGCGTTCACGACGGCGGGCGTCGTGTTGCCCGCCAAGATTGCCCTCCCACCTGTCGTGAACGCGTTGAGGTGGGCGACTGCTTCACCTCTCGTGATCCTGTCCGGCGCAGCACCAGCCGGGGCGCTCAGCACTGGCACCGCCAAGGCGACGCCGATCACGATTCCCCACAACGCTCGTCCGCGCGGATCACATCTCATTGCCCCTCCAATACCTCGCGACCGTTACCGGTCTACTCCGACCCATTCGTGACGTCAACCAACCAGGTGAGGGCTGCGCCGAGGTGCCGTCGCAGTTCACCTCTGTTCGATTTCGAGCTTCAGCGCGATCACTCCGAAGAGATGGTCGACGATCACACGGCTCATCATCGACAAATCGGCGGACCGATTGTCGCTCCTTCGCGTGTGGAGATTGCTGCCGACCGCTGATCAGCCCGTGGTGCTACGGGAACTGGGGCGGGAACTCATTCGGGTCGCACGGAACCCGACAGAACTCGATGAGACCTTGACCTCCAATGGGGCCTTGGTCTCCGATGATCGTGTCGGTAGCTGGTTGGTACGTCAGGAACCAGGGTTGAAGGTCCAGGATGTAGTGCGGCGGTCCGGGCCGCATGATCTGGAGATTGAGTGTGGCCTGTCTCTCAAACTCACTGATCGGGTTCATCTCACCCCACGTTCTGGTCCGGGCGCCCTCACCCGGGATCGTCCCCGAGTCGTGACCGTGGAATTGGTCGTCGGAGATGGTGATGTGCCAGGTGCTGAAGTCCAGGTCCACTGCGACCCAGCGCCCCTTGAACGGATCCGGGCTCGCAGTAGCGGCGGTGGGCGCGACGCCGATCACGAACACCGATGCGAGCAGAATCGGTATGAGCCTGCGCATGTTTGCTCCTCTCATGTGCTGGCTCGATCGAAGCAGAGCTTGGGAACGATCGACACGGCCAAAGGTCCCACTCGGTCCCGACGTGTCCCAAGCAGGAATGCCAGGCGAGCCGCCGGTCGTCGGCGTGATCTCTGAGGGCCGAGCGCCACAGCGGACGCGCAGGCGCGCCGGAACCCGGACGTGAGGAGGGCTGGCCTCCTGTCCACGTCCGGGTTCGTCGTCAGCGGCTGATCGTGCTGCGTCCGAAGGCGAGACCCGTGAAGGCGACGATCATCCAGACCGGGGCGACCACGCCGGAGAACCCGGGGAGACCGCTGATCACGGTGAACGCCGTGACGGCGGCGACGGGGACGAGGCTCACGCCGGCGATCCAGCGGGAGACCGTGCGCTCACGGAAACCCATCCAGGCAACGGCGCCGCCGGCGACCGTGACGCCGAGCCAACCGATGTAGGCGCCGAAGTCGTTCAGCACGTACATCGAATAGAGCGCGGACCGGTCGAACCGCTCGGCATCCATGCCGCCCGGGAGGTAGACAGACAGCGCGCCCTTCCAGCCGTAGCCGAGCGACAGCGCGGCGGCCGACGCCAGCAGGCCGTTCGACACGACCCGCGCCGCCGTGCTCGACGGCACCCGGCCCTCGACATGGCGGCGCCATGCGGCAGCGGCGACGAGCAGCAGTGCGACGGTGGCGAAGCCGGCGATCACGCCGATGTGCGCGGTCGCCCGGCTGAGGTCGTCGACGACGTCGGCGGTCGTCGTGCGGTCGTTCCAATCGCGGGGATGCACGTCGGTGACGAGCGTGCCGATCGCGCCGAGGACGCCGGCGGCGGCTCCGACGAACGGCCAGCGGACGCGGTCGGTGCGGACATCGGCCAGCGGGTCGGCGGGGGCGGTACGGGTGGTGAGCATCATCTTCGTTCCTTTCGGTCGGGGGGAGATCGGCCGTCGGTGACGACCTGCAGTGCATCGTCCACGAGGGCGCGTCCCGGGCACCAGGGACACCCACCACCAATCCCCGGGACGTGCAAAATCGGGCCCCGCACGACGCAGATCTCGGCAAGAATGACGAGGTGGCGATCGCCGTCGAGCGATGGGTGCGGCAACCGATCCGAGCCCGCGCGGTCGCGTCGACCGCCACGGGGATCGCGGTCGCGTCGTGTGTCGCCGTCGTGCCGCTCCACCGGTGGGTGGCGTCCCAGGTCGACATCGCCCCGCTGTCGTGGAGCGACCTCGTACTCGGCGCCGTGTGGCCGGTCGCCGGCGCCGTCGTCATCTCCGCCCGGCCTCGCAACGCGGTCGGCTGGCTGCTCCTCTCAGCAGGCTTCATCGGGCCGTACCTGCTCCTCGGCACGCTCGCCGCGTGGTCCCAACTCGCCCGCACCGACCCGCTGCCGCTCACCGACCTCGCCACGTGGATCTCGATCTGGGGGTTCGCGCCGTACCTGTTCGTGGTGCCACTCGTACTGCTGCTGTTCCCCGACGGACGGCCGGCGTCGGACCGATGGCGGACAGTCGTCACCGTGGTCGGCGTCGTGTCCGGCATCACGATCGCGACGCGGATGTTCAGCCCGGTCGGCAGCGACGTCGCCGACGACATGCGCAACCCGGTCGGGTGGCTGCCCGACGGATCGCAGATCGTCACGAGGGTCGGCGCGTTCTTCGCGCTGCTCGTCGGCTCCGCCCTCGGCGTACTGAGCCTGCTGATCCGAAGCCGACGCGCAACCGGCGTCGAGCGGACCCAGCTGCAGTGGCTGGCGCTCGGCGGCGTGGTCCTCCTCGCCGGGGCGACGGCCTCGCTGTTCGGTGAGCCGGGTGGTGGGTGGTCCGAGGCTGCCTTCGCGGCCGGGCTGGTCGGGCCACCGGCGGCAGTCGCCGTCGCCGTCGTCCGGCACCGCCTGTTCGACGTCGAGTTCGCGCTGAACCGCACCGTCGTCTACGTGGTGTTGAGCGGCGCCGCCGTCGTCGCGTACCTGGCGACCGTCGTCGCGATCGGCGGCCTCACGACGGCATCGACCCGTGGCGCGCTGCTGGTCGCCGTCGCTGCCGTCGTCGGCGCAGCAGGGCGGAGCGGCGCCCAGGTCGCCGTCGACCGTTGGCTGTTCGGGCATCGACGCGACCCCTACGCCGTCGTCGCCCACGTCGGCCGCGACGTCGCCCGCGGGAATGACCCAGCCGAGGCGCTCGAACGGCTCGTCGACGCGTTACGCGAGGCCTTGCGGCTGCCGTACGCGGCGTACATCGGCGCGACGACGATCGAGTCCGGCGCGGCGGTCGCCGGGTGGCACAGCACGTCCGTGGTGTGCCTCGGCCAACACCTCGGCGAGCTACGCGCAGGTCGCCGGCGGCCGGGTGAGCGGCTGTCGGAGCAGGAACAGGCGGCGATCTCCGAAGTCGCCGACCGCGCCGGCACACTCGCCTATGCACTCACGCTCGTCGACGACGTCGCGCAGAGCCGGGCCCGGATCGTCGCAGCGCGCGAGGAGGAACGCCGCCGCCTGCGCGCCGACCTCCACGATGGCGTCGGCCCGAGCCTGGCCGGCACGGCACTCCAGATGGAGGCGCTCGCCAAACGCCTGGCGAACCAGGACGAGTACGAACTGAGCGCCCGTGCCGACGAGATCCGCGACCGGCTGCGCGGAACCGTGCAGGACATCCGCGCCGTCGTCCACGGGCTGCGACCGCCGATCCTCGACCAGGTCGGCCTCGGCGGGGCGCTTCGCGGGTTGGTCGCCGGGCTGGACGTGCCGTCGTGCTCGGTCCTGTTGCCCGACGACGTCGACCAGCTGCCCGCGTCGATCGAGGTTGCCGCGTACGCGATCGCAGCCGAGGCGGTGTCCAACGCGCTCCGTCACAGCGCTGCGAGCCGGCTCCAGCTCACGCTGGCGTGGGACGGCGATCAGTCCGTCCAGGTCGAGATCACCGACGACGGGTGCGGCCTGCCGTCACGGCCCGCCGCCGGCGTCGGCCTCACCGGCATGGCCGATCGTGCCCGCGAGGTCGGCGGCCGGTTCGAGCTGCTCGTCCGCCCCGGCGGAGGCACCATCGTCCGGGCGACGCTGCCCAGGAGCGTGCCCGCATGACCCTCTCCGTCGTGCTCGTCGACGACCATCCGATGTTCCGCGCCGGGCTGCGCGCCGTGCTCCGCGAGTTCGACGACATCGCGGTCGTCGCGGAAGCGGACGACGGTTCGAGCGCAGTCGCCGCTGTCGCCGAACACCGGCCCGACGTCGTGCTGATGGACCTGCGGATGCCGGGTGTCAGCGGCCTCGCCGCCACGGCGCAGATCCGCGCCGACCATCCCGACACCCGCGTCCTCGTGCTCACGATGGACGAGGACGCCGACTCGGTGTTCGCGGCCCTCCGCGCAGGTGCGCACGGCTACCTCCTGAAGGAGGCCGGCGCCGACGACGTCCACCGAGCGGTCCAGGCCGTGGCCCGCGGAGAAGCCGTGTTCGGGTGTCACGTCGCGGCGCGGGTCCTCGAGCTCTTCGCTGCGTCGTCCGCAACCGGCGCCGCCCGGTCGCCGTTCCCACAACTCACGCCGCGCGAGCTCGACGTCCTCGAACTCGTCGCGCACGGGCTGGACAACCAGTCGATCGCCAAGCGGCTCGTCCTGTCGCCGAAGACGGTCCGCAACCGGGTCAGCGACATCCTCGTCAAGCTCCACGCAGGAACTCGTGCCGAAGCCGTCGCGTTGGCGCGCGATGCCGGGCTCGGAGGCCGGTCGACGGCAGGATGGTGACCCCGGAACCCGGCCCGAGGCGGGCCCGCCCGATCACCGCCGGTGCACGAGGCGGCGCAAGCTGATCCGGTCAAGGGATCAGGACGAACTTGCCGACGTGGCGCTTCTCGAGGAATTCCTGCTGCGCAGCGACGATCTCGCGGAGGGGGAACGTCTTGGCGACCGCCGGCCGGATCTCACCGCGTTCGATGTAGCCGACCAGGTTCCGGAACACCGGCTCCTCCCACGCGGTGCAGCCGATGAGCCGGAGATCGCGGAGATAGACGGTGCGGACGTCGAGTTCGACGATCGGGCCGCCGATCGCGCCGGCCGTCACGTACCGCCCACCCCGCCGGAGCGACCCGAGGACGCCACCGAAGCCGGGTCCCGCGACGACGTCGACTGCCACGTCGAACGAGTCGGGTGGCGGGGGAGACTCACGGCCCACCATCTCGGCAGCGCCCAGCGCGCGGACGGCGTCGGCCTTCGACGGCGAGCACACGGCCGTGACCCGCGCGCCGCGCCGGTGCGCGAGTTGCACGGCGGCCGACCCGACGCCACCGGACGCCCCCGTGACGAGCACGTCGTCGCCCGCGCGCACGTCGGCACGGTGCAGCATGTTCTCGGCCGTGCCGTACGCGCACGGGATCGAACCCAGCTCGGCGTCGCTCCAGTCGGCGTCGACGGCGAAGACCTCGGCCGCCGGCACGGTGACGTACTCGGCGAACGCACCGTCGCGGTCCGAGCCCAACCACACGTGCTCCAACGACGAGAACCCAGCGACCCGGATGCAGGGCCGGACGAGGACGCGCCGACCGATCAGCGCCGGATTTGCCTCATCGCCGACTTCGTCGACGACGCCACAGCAGTCGGTGCCCTGGATCAGGGGGAACGGTGTCGTCGCGTTCCAGCCGCCGTCCGGCCGCTGCACCGGCGCGTCGTCAGCGGTGGATGTCGCCGCGTCATCGGTGGAACCCACGACGTCGGGCGAGTACCACCCCAACCGGGTGTTGATCTCCGTGTTGTTGATGCCGGCAGCCAGCACGCGCACGCGGACCTCGTCGGCGCCCGGCTCCGGGGTCGGCACCTCGCGCACCTCGAGCTTGTCGAAGCCCCCGTTGCCGGTCGTCACGACTGCGGTCATCGTTGCGGGGTTCACCGTGCCAACCGTCCCACGGCCGACGCGGCGATGCCAAACGCGGCGAGCGGTGGGGCCGAG
Source organism: Ilumatobacteraceae bacterium (assembly GCA_024644465.1). Taxonomy (GTDB): domain Bacteria; phylum Actinomycetota; class Acidimicrobiia; order Acidimicrobiales; family Ilumatobacteraceae; genus Ilumatobacter_A. Next base: position 13,333 of record JAHEKY010000030.1, read on the forward strand.
CGCGGCGTGTTTGCGAGACTGCGTAGATGGCCGCAGTCGAGGTGAGGGTTCCGTAGTGTCCGGCTTCGTCCTCCAGACCAATGGGAGTTCGTCGACTGCGTTCCCTCATCCGACCGACGACCCGGACGACAAGTTGCGCGGCGCGTTCGGACGGATGGACGGTGACCGGCTGTTCGCGTTCCTGCTGTGGGAGGTGCCCGGCGACCGGCGTTTCGACGATGGTCTGCGCGGCGTCGAGCCGCTGTCGTTCATTCAGTGCGCAGGCTCGGCAGACGCGCTCGCCGTCGAGGTACGCGAACCGGATGCCGAGGGCGGGTACGTCCTGTCGACGCTCGGCCGGGCGGACGAGGAAGCGGGCCCGCAGGACGTCGAGATTCGATGGCGGGGCAGCTCGACGACGGTGTTCCGCAACGAGCGATGGTCCAGCGACGATGCCGCCGACCTGTTCCTGCAGTACTGGCGCGGCGGGGGCGCGGTGCCGGACAACGTGACGAAGCGCGCGTTGGAGTCGTTCGACCGCTGATCGCGATCGGCAACCGCCTCTGTCGACTGAGCGGCCGAGGTTGTCGGGCGCACCGGAGCACCGTGTCATACTGCGCGGATGCGACCCGCCGACGACAAGGACATGCTGCTCCACTACCTGAACATGGCGCGCGATGCGCTGCTCTGGAAGCTCGTCGGCGTGTCGGAGTACGACGTGCGACGGCCGCTCACGCCGACCGGCACGAACCTGCTCGGCCTGGTGAAGCATCTCGCAATCGTCGAGCTCGGGTACTTCGGCGACACGTTCGGCCGTCCGCACGACGAGCAGCTTCCGTGGGATGGGCGCGACGAGGAACCCAACGAGGACATGTTCGCCTCCGCCGCCGAGTCGCGCGACGAGATCATCGCGTTGTACCGGCGCGCCAACGCCCACGCCGACGCCACGATCGAGGCGCTGTCGCTCGACGACACCGGGACCGTGCCCTGGTGGCCGGATGACGTCAACCCGGTCACCCTGCACTGGATCATCGTCCACATGATCGCGGAGACCAATCGCCACGCCGGCCACGCCGACATCCTGCGTGAGCAACTCGACGGAGCGATCGGGCACCGGGCCGGCGTGGACAACCTGCCCGACGTCGACGCCGACTGGTGGTCGACCTACTTCCACCGGCTGGAGCAGGTCGCGCGGGAGGCCGCCGAGTCGGTGCCCGACCACGACGGCTGAGTTCGCCTCCGTCGCGATCATCGAATGGTGTCGCGAGGCCGCTGTACCGTCCCGCCATGAGCTTCGACATCATGTTCATGCCCCGCCCTGCCGACGGTGATTGGGATGCCTTGGTAGAGCAACGTGAAGAAGCCGCGGAAGACGTGACGTCGCTCGGCGCCGAGGACCTCGCGATGTGGGAGCGCATCAAGGCCGGCGTCGCCGACGAACTCCCAGACGCCGAGGAGTTCTCGACCGACACGCATCGTGAATTGACCTTCGAACCGCTGGGAATGCAGCTGTCGATGTACCCGGGCGAGATCGCGGTGACGACGGCCTACTGGTCCGATGGCGACGAGGCGCGGCAGACGGTCGAGACGCTTCGCCGGCTCGCCGGGATCGTCGAGCGCATCACCGGACTCACCGCATACGATCCGCAATCCGATCGGGCGTTCTTGGACGGTGACCCGCAGGACGCGGTGAACACGTTCGGCACGGTTCGGGCGATGCTCGACGAGCGGGTGGCGCCGCCTCCCGAGCCGCTGGAGCCGAAACGGAAGTGGTTCCGGCGCCGCTGACATCGCACTGGCGCCGAGCTCGCCGGATTGGTGGCGTTTTCGAACAGAGGTGAATCGCGGTGGTCGATGCGGAGGCTCAGCCGGCATCGTCGGAATCCAGGCGACGGGTGACGTTCGGCTCTAGGCCGGAGCCCGCCCCGGCGCCATGATCGAGGCAGATGGCGGCGGCCGCGGTCCGACTGCCGCGGCCGCCCCCGTCGAGGAGTCCGCGTGATCGACGTCATTTCGAGCAAGGCCCTTCGACGGCTGGTCGAAGCGCACGGCACCCACTGTGTCTCGATCTACCTCCCGACACATGTTGCGGCTGAGACGATTCAGGATCCGATCCGTCTGAAGAACCTGATCACCAGGGCCGAGCGCGAACTGCGCGCCGCCGGCCTGCCTGCCGCCGAGGTGGATCGGATGATGGCCGCAGCGAGCGGTCTGCTCCGCGACCGGGACTTCTGGGCCCACCAGGCTCGAGGGCTCGCGGTGTTCGTGACGCCGGACGAGACCGTCGCGTATCGCCTGCCGGAGAACGTCGACGAGTTGGTCGTCGTCGCCGACCGACTGCATCTCAAGCCGCTGCTGCCGAGCGTGGCATCCGGTGACGTCTTCTACGTCCTCGCGCTCAGCCAGAATCAGATCCGCCTCCTCCGCGGCAGTCGGTACTCGGTGGACCAACTCCCGCTGGACGGCATCCCCGGACGTCTCGCCGATGCGTTGAGCTTCGATGACCGCGAGGCGCAACTCCAGAGCCACAGCGCCGATCGAACCGGCACGGGTCAGGTGGCCGCCGCCTTCCACGGTCAGGGCGGTGGCAAGGATGCGCGCGGTGCCGACATCGACCGCTTCCTCAACGCGGTCGACACCGGCGTCTGCCGACTTCTCGGGGTCAACGACGTTCCGCTGGTGCTGGCCGGCGTCACCGACATCGTGGCGCGGTACCGCCGCGTGTCCGGGTACCCACACCTCGTCGCCGACCACATCGCCGGCAATCCGGAGCGGGCGAGCGTCGAGGAACTCCATGACCGGGCGTGGCCGCTGGTCAGCCCGCTGCTCGACGCGGCGCGGCACGACGCCCGAGCGCGCATCCTCGGTGGCACCGGACCGACGAGTACCGCAATGGACGAGGTCGTGCTCGCGGCTCACGACGGCCGCGTCCGGTCACTGTTCGTGCAGATCGGCGTGCAGCGCTGGGGGCGCTTCGACGCGGAGCAACGACGGGTCGAACCGCACGACGTGCGCCAGCCAGGCGACCGCGACCTCCTCGACGTCGCCACGATCGACACACTGCTCGCCGACGGTCGCGTCTTCGCCGTCGAACGTCAGGACCTCCCCGATGACGACCCGATCGTCGCCGAGTTCCGCTACTGACCGTCGCCGATCCGCGGGTCGAGCGCCCGTGCTCCAGTTCATCGGTGCGGCCCGCACAGTCACCGGCAGCAAGTCGCTGCTCGACGTCCCGTCAGGGCGACTGTTGGTCGACTGCGGGCTGTACCAGGGCCGCAAGAAACTCCGGCTCGCCAACTGGCAACCCTTCCCGGTCGATCCGGCGACGATCGACGCCGTGGTGCTCACCCATGCCCACATCGACCACTGCGGCTACCTGCCCCGGCTCGTGAGGCTCGGATTCGACGGGCCGGTCTGGTGTACGCCCGGTACCGCCGAACTGGCGCGGATCCTGCTGCCCGACAGCGCCCACCTCCAGGAGGACGAAGCCGCCTACGCGAACCGCACGGGCTACTCGAAGCACGAGCCGGCGGTGCCGCTCTACACCGCAGCCGACGCGGCAGCGGCGATCGAACTCCTGCGACCGGTCGAGTTCGGAGCGGTGGAGCCCGTCCTGCCGGACGTCGATGTCACCTGGCACCGCGCCGGCCACATCCTCGGCGCCGCGTTCGTGCGCCTCGACCTGCAGGACACGACCGTCGTCTTCAGTGGCGACCTCGGTCGGCCGACGCATCCGCTGCTCCTCCCGCCGGATCCGATCGGCGATGCCGACGTGATCGTGACCGAGTCGACGTACGGCGACACCGAGCACCTCGCGCCCGACGCCGACGGCACGATCGCGGACGTCGTCAACGACGCGGCGGGCTGCGGCGGGGTCGTCGTCGTGCCGGCGTTCGCGGTCGATCGTACCGAGGTCGTGCTCTGGCACCTCGACCGGCTCGTCGCGTCGGGCAGGGTGCCGTCGATCCCCGTGTTCGTCGACAGCCCGATGGCGAGCCGCGCGCTGGACTTCTATCGCGACGAGACCCGTCGCGGATCACCCGAGATCCGACCCGAACTCCACGGCCGCGAGCTGTTCCCGGCGCTCGACATCGTCGAGACGCGGTCGACCGAGGAATCCAAGGCGCTGAACACGCGTCGCGGCCCGATGGTGATCGTGTCCGCGTCGGGCATGGCGACCGGCGGCCGGGTCGTCCACCACCTCGCCAACCGGCTCGGCGACGGTCGCAACACCGTGCTGCTGGCCGGCTTCCAGGCCCCCGGAACCCGCGGTGATCGGTTGCGGGCCGGAGCGACGAAGCTGAAGATGCTCGGACGATACGTGCCGGTGCGGACGAACGTCGTCTCGCTCGACCTGTCGTCGCATGCCGACCGTTCGGAGCTGCTCGACTGGATCGGCACGGCGAGATCGCCACAGATCGTATACGTGAACCACGGCGAGGTCGACGCTGCCTTCGCGCTCGCCGACGCGATCGAGACCGAGCGAAGCATCCCTGCGGTCGTGCCGGAACCGGGCGAGCGGGTGCGCCTCGACGGCGGATGAGCGGGCCTCACCGCCCACGCTGCCGGCCGGCCGTCGACGGGCCGATCGCCTCGGTCGCCCAGTACTCCCGCAAGCTGCGGATGAGGTCACCGTCGAACTCCAGGATGGCGACCTCGCGCATCGTCTTGCGGACGCCGTCCTCGAGATCGTCGAACTCCGCATGCCACTCGGCGATGGCGGTGTCGCCGTCGACGTACACGTTCAGGACCCGGCACTCGATCTCGGCCTGCGACTCGACGACCTTGCGCTGCCAGTAGTCGCGAATGCCGTCGCGGCCACGGATCGGCTCGCCCAGGACGCGCTCGTGGTACGTCGCCGACGGCGTGAAGATCTGCACGATGAGGTCGGGGTCCTGGGTCGTCCATGCATGGACGTAGGCGTCCAGGACCGATCGGACGTGGCTTCTGAGCAACGTCATGCCGCGGCCTCCGACAGGTCGGACAGGCGCAACAGGGGGTCGTCGTCGTCCTGGCGCATGATGAGACTCCGCACGTGGCGCGGCTCGAGCAGTTCGACGTCGGCGAGGTCGACCCCCTCCACCGAGTTGCGGTCGACCCTGGCCCACTTCCACGTGCCGGTGACGACGCGTTCGTCGCCGGCCAGCGCCGTGTAGTGGCCCTCCATCACGTTCTCACCGCTCAGGACGGCGAGATGAATCGTCCCGAAGAACCGTTCGTCGCTCGCGTTCTTCCACTCGCCCAGCAGATGGCGTCCGACGAGTTGCGCGGCGATGTCGTTGCGGTACGCCCGGCGCCTGCCCTCGGTTCGTGCCGCCACGGTGTCGTTGCTGGCGTTGATCCGCCCGTCGGATTCCGCGGTCAGGATCGTCAGGTCGGCGTGGCAGCGAGTCTCGCCGCCCGCCACGAACTCGTAAGTGGTCGCCCACATGCCGCCGAGGCGACGGGCCGAGAAGCCCGGCTGCATGTAGTGCAGCGGCGCAACGACCGGTGTGGTGCGCCTGAGCGAGGCGTCCACATCGTCGAGGAACTTCTGCAGGAGCAGCTCGGAATCGGGGCCGAGCACGACACCGGTCCGTGGTGTGTCGAGTTCGTTGTTGAGGGTGAACAGCAGGCGACGAATCCCATCCGGACCCAGCGAGTCCCCCTTGACGCACTGGGTGCCGAGGAACGGGCTCGGGATGTCGCGATCGTCGATGCCGAAGGTGATCGGGACGACGGCTGTCGAACGGTCCGCCGCCATCGCGATCCCCGCCGCCGCACCCGACTCCCACAACACCCAGGGACGACGGAGCGAACTCGGGGTGAGCAGGACGAACGTCTTGTCGGCGGCCGCGATCCGCGCCTTGATCCACGGCCACCACCGTTCGCCGGGGGCGATCCCGCCGTCGACTCGCTGGCTCGAGGAGCAGTGGACGTCGACGCTGCCGTCGAACAGCCTTCCCAGCAGTTCCGCCAGCGCATCGGCGATCGCTCGATCGCGATGCGAGTGGCTGACGAAGATGTGCATGAGCGCCTCGATCGAGTCGTCTCCTCGAGTGTCTCTGTTTTCAACGTAGGAGGATTCGATCGCGTCCGTCACCGCCGAAGGTCCTGATTTCGGGCCGAGGGCGGGGCGGCGCCCTCACTCCGACCCGACGGTGGGGCCGAGGATGTGGCAGATGTCGCCGTCGGTGCAGTCGGCGGGATCGAGGCGCCGTCCGCGGTCGATCAGGGCCGTGAGCTCACCGCGCAGCACGCGCAACTCGCGCATCCGGTCGTCGACCTCGCGCAGTTTCGACGTGAGCAGCTCCGACACGTGGCTGCACGGCGTCTGGCCCTGGGCACGAACGTCGAGCACCCCGCCGATCTCGGTCAGCGTGAGCCCCGCGCCCTGAGCCCGGCGAATGAACGCCAGGCGCTCGACACCCGACTCGTCGTAGACCCGGTACCCGTTCGCCTGTCGCGTCGGCTCGGGGAGCAGCCCGCGCTTCTCGTAGTAGCGGATCGTCTGCGTCGGGACATCACAGGCGGTGGACAGTTCGCCGATGTTCATGCCGTCGACGTTACCCCCTTGACCTTGAAGCGTGGTGCAAGGTTTACCGTGGACGCCATGAACGTGACACTCCTGTACTTCGACGACTGCCCGAACTGGCACGTCACCGACGGGTACCTCCGGACGATCGCGGCCGAGCACCCGCGATTGACCGTCGAACGGCGTGTGGTCGACACGATCGAGGATGCCGAGGCCACTCGATTCCGAGGATCACCGAGTGTCATCGTCGACGGCGTCGACCCCTTCGCCGACCCCGACGCACCAGTTGGGCTGTCGTGCCGCGTGTACCAGACGCCTGCCGGCCCTGCCGGCACGCCGACACTCGACCAACTCCGATCGGCGATCACCGCCGGCGGACGGGCGGAGGAGACGCGCGATGCGTGACGTCGCTCCGCCCGGTGCGGCCACGACCACTGCCGGTCCGACCGGTGTCACCGAGCGCCAGATCAGGTTCTGGGGGAGCGCGGCGCGGCTCGTGGTCGGCGTCGGGATGCTCGTCGGGGCGGCTGTGCTCGGTGTGGATCGAGTCGACCTGCTGCTCGGCCTCGTCGCGATGCCGCTCGTCGAGATCGCAGTCCTCGCCGTTCGCGGCCTCGACGCACGACCCCTGCGGCTCTATGGCAACGCCGGCCACTGCATCAACTGGGGCATCGGCATTCTCGCCTTCAGCTTCCTGACCGAGGCCGCGCTGCTCTTCTACGGCGCCTCGATCCTGCTCGCGTTCGTCCGCGGATACGCGGGCTGCGAGATCTGTGCGATCAGCAACTGGCTGCGGCGGCGCGACGATCAGATCGTGTGCCCGATCTTCTCTCCGATCGACCACGCCGAGGCGCGCCGCTCCGGCGGCGAACCGGAGTGCTGAACGCTCGCGGACCGAGAGGTGCCGAGCGATCCGGCTCGATTACGCGCACGTCACCGGCGCATCGGGGTCGACGCGGACGACGTGCCGGGCGAGCGCTTCGCGTTCGCCCGTGCTGGTCAGTGACCACAGGGCGTATGTGAGGTCGGTCGGGTCACACCATCGATCGGCGGGCCAGGCCGTGATCACCTGCCAGCCGCCGGCGACCTCGCGGACGAACAGGGCGTTCTCGAACATCAGCGCGAACTCCTCGTCGGTGTCGATCGGCGCGATCGCCTCGAACAGGTCATCCGGTGCGAGTGCTCGCAGCCGCGATCCTTCGAGCTCGAAGATCGAGCGGGTGTACGCCGTGAGACAATTCGGGCAGGCCGATCGCGTGATCGCGTGCGGCCGGTCCTCCCGCACGATCACCGCACCCTGAGCACGCGCGTGGCGTTCGCATGCGGCGTCGCAGGCGCCGTGGACATCGAGCGAGTCGACCGTGTTCGATTCGCCGTCCGGTGGGTCTTCGCCCCAGTCCGACCAGCGCAGGTCGAAGAGCGGGCCCCGGCCGTCGGCGGGGGTGATCACCCCCTTCGGGGAGATCTCGTGCCATCCGTCGGGCTCCCGACCCCGGTCGACCACCCCGACGAGCTCGTCGAAGTCCGCCGCGGCGTCGGACGCCTCGGCGACGACCTGCCCGCTGGTCTCGATCGACGGGTCGGCCTCGCCCGCCGTGCTCGTGCACGCCGCGAGGAGTACCGCTCCGCCAACCACGCCGCACAGGAGTCTCACGGCGGCGGCTCGGCTCGCGGGCATCAGATGGCCACCGTACCGCTCGTCGTCAGAGCGTCGACCGCGAGGAGCGATCGATGGTTCGTCTTCAGCTGGGTGAAGTCACCCAGTGAACAGTCATTGTCAAGACCCAACGCGCGCAGATCTGCGAACCTGCATCGTCATGAGACGAGTCGTCGCGGCCGGAGCGCTCCCGGCTGCGTGGGGCCTCCGGCATGCGACATCACCCGCCGTTCGCAGGTGGGCACCCCCGACACTGCCCGGACGCCGCGTCGGTCGGCTGCACGCCCGCGCCGGCGGCGACGGCGTGCGCGCAGTCGTGCTGTTGCACGGCCTCGTCTCGACGGGCGACGTGTTCGGTGCCGCCTACGACGAACTCGCCGTGACCCACCGCCTCGTCGTGCCCGACCTCCTCGGCTTCGGACGGTCGCTCGACGAATCCGCGACGGCGTTCCCGATCGACGAGCATCTCGACGCGCTCGACCGAGTCGCGGCGGAGACGGGCATCCTCGACCGGCCGATGACGATCGGGGCCCATTCGATGGGTTCGTCCCTCGCGCTGCACTGGGCCGCCCGGCATCGGCAGAACGTCGATCGCATCGTCTGCTGGGGTGCGCCGATCCACCGATCGCCCGATGACGCCCGCAACCACATCTCGGGCAGCGTGATGGCGCGGTTGTTCGCGCTCGACACCCGCTGGGCCGAGCGAGTGTGCGCCGTCAACTGCCGCCACCGAACCGCCGCCGGGTTGCTCGCGGCGGCGTGGGCACCGGCATTGCCGGTCGCAGTCTCACGCGCCGCGCCGCTGCACACCTGGCCCGCCTACCGCGATGCAGTTCGCCAGCTCGTGGTCGACGTCGAGTGGGATGACCTGCTCGAAGCGCTGGCCGGACGGCCGTTGCGCATCGACCTCCTGTGGGGGCGCGACGATCGTGTGGGCGATCACGGGTTCGGCGCAGAACTCGCCGGGCGACATGAGCACGTCGACGTCGGTTTCATCGAGGGCGCGGGTCACCACCTGCCGCTGGCTCACCCCGGTCGGTGCGTCGACCGGCTCGTCGGCTGAGCCGGCCCGACGAACGCTCAGATCGAGTCGGGCTGCAATTCTGCGAGCAGCGTCGTGACGCGCTCGCGGATCTCGTCGCGGACCCGCCGGACGCCGTCGAAATCGAGGCCGGCCGGGTCGTCGAGTTCCCAGTCCTCCCGGCGCTGGCCACGCACGATGGGGCACTCGTCGCCGCAGCCCATCGAGACGACGACATCGACCGCCCCGGACACCTCCTCGGTCCATCGCGTCGGCCGGGCGCGGGAGATGTCGATACCGACTTCGGCCATCGCCCGCACGGCCCGTGGGTTGAGCTCGTCGGCCGGCGCGGAACCGCCGGAGTGGATCTCGACCGTGCCGTTCGAGAGGTGGCGCAACCAGCCGGCGGCCATCTGCGACCGACCGGCGTTGTGCGTGCAGAGAAACAGCACCGAAGGCATCGCACCAGCATACGAGCCTCGGCGATCCGAAAGACTCGACAGCTGCGCTGCCATTTGACCGCGTCGCCTCATGCCCACCACCGCCACGCCCGATGACTGTGCATGAGCTCGTCCGCACACCATGTCCCAAGGGGTGGGAAGCCGGCCGACCCCGGATCGGAATTCCGCCACCCCCTCCCTCGGCTGACGTCGCGCGTGTTCACCGACCTCGCGATCTGGATGACCGGCCTCGGGCTCGTGATGGGTGTCGTCTTCCCGTTCTTCGTCATGGCGTTGGGCGTCCCGTCGCGATACGTCCTCTCGGCGAGCTTCTTCATCGCGACGGTCGGCGCCGGTCTCGTCGTCGGGGTGACCAACCACCTGTTGTCGCGGGCTGTCGTCGGATCGCGACTGCGATTCATGAGTTCGAAGATGGGGGCCGTCGAGACCACGCTGCGCGACGCACTCGTCTCGACGGACGCGGACGAGTGCACTCCCGAGAAGTGTTCGATCGTGGTCGATTCCGACGACGAACTGGGTGACGCCGCGGCGTCGTTCAACCATCTCGTCGAAGCGCTTGCCGAGTCGCACCGGGCGACGAACCTCGCCGGCCGCTTCGCGACGACGCTGTCGTCGCACATCGAGATCACACCGCTCGTCGAGGCTGCGCTCGGCGTGCTTCACGGAGCGGGTGACTACGACGCATCAGCGCTCTGCATCCTCCGCGAGGACGAACTGGTGACGGTCGCATCCGAGGGAATCGCGAACCCCACGGAGCTCGCTTCGAGCGAGCTCGTACAGCGGGCCTACCGGACGCTCGAAACGATTGCGGTCGACCTGCCCACCGACATCGATCTCGACGGTGGGGTCGTGACGTTCCGGCCCCGGTCGGTCGTCGCGTTCGCGCTCCATGTCCGCTTCGTACCGATCGGCGTGGTCGTACTCGCGTCGACCCAACCGATCGCCGACCGGCAGGTGCAGGGCATCCAGCCGCTGCTGCCGAACTTCGCGGTCGCACTGAACAACGCGCTCAGCCACGAACGGGTCCAGCGGGTCGCCGCGATCGACACGCTCACCGGCCTGTACAACCGGCGCTTCGGGATGGAGCGGCTGAGCCAGGAGTTCAGCCGGTCCGTCCGGTCCCAGGAGCCACTCGGCGTACTGCTGTTCGACATCGACCACTTCAAGACCGTCAACGACACGCACGGTCATCAAGCGGGTGACGCCGTGCTGAGATCGATCGCTCACGCGGTCAAGCGCGTGCTTCGTGAAGGCGACACGCTGATGCGCTATGGCGGGGAGGAGTTTCTCGCGGTCCTGCCGGGTGCGGGCGAAGCAGACGTGCGCGGGCTCGGTGAGCGGATCCGACGGGTCGTCGAATCGACGGTGACCAACGACGCGAACGTCGTCGTCCACGTCACCGTCAGCATCGGCGCGGTCTCGTTCCCGAGTGCCGACGTCGCCGACCTCGACGACCTGATCCGCAAGGCCGACGGCGCGATGTACGACGCGAAGCAGGCGGGGCGCAACCGGCTGACGTTCGTCGACGTCTGAGCACGACCATCGGGGAACCGGACGACGACTCGCGACGTCCAAGTTGCAGGCTCGGCATCGAGCCCCCTCGCCGGTGCGTGCCGGCCCCGAGCAACAGGAGGCAGAAGTGCAACACCCCCGCAGCGCCACGGCGCTGGCGCTGATCGCGGTCCTCGCGCTCGGCGCGTGCGGCGACCCGGATACGGCCTCGCCGGGCACTGACCCGGTGCCGGCGACGACGGTCGGAACGACATCGGTTCCCGACGATCTCGGCGGCTCCGGTCTGCCGGTTGCGGCTCCCGGCGAGTTCCCGGAGACGTGGGCGGCGCGGATGGCGGGCGAGCTCGCCCTGGACGATCGCGGCTGCTGGTTTCTCGACGCGCCGTACGGTCGGGGCCTGCTCGTGTTCCCGCCCGGCTTCGCACTCGCGGCTTCAGGCTCGGACGTCGTGAGCAGCGACGGCACGCTGCTGGCCAACGCCCAGCCGGTCGACATCGTCGGCAGCATCGTGTTCGACGCCGCCGAACTCCCAGGCGGCCCCGACGGCAAGTGGGCAACTCACGCGTCGTTCTGTGGGACCGCCGACGGTGTCGTGGTTGCTTCCGTGCTCGACACCGCGTTCATGCCGACGTCCGCGGAAGCCACCGCGCTCGCGGCGACCATGGACGGCGCCGAGTTCGCCGTCGACTGGCCGTGCGGCCACGGCTTCGCGACGTCGTCGTCGGACGAGCGATTCGGTCTGACGATCTCGCCCCGCGGCGACCCTCCCGCCAGCGGCCCGGTCAGCCTGCCCGACGAACGATTCGAGGCCCACCTCACGGTCGGATCGAACCTCTTCGTCAACCACTGCGACGACGTCGCGGAGTGGTTCGAGCCGGCGCGGCAGGAGGTCGCAACGTTCGAGATCGTGTCCGGCGACTTCCAGTTTCCCGAGGTCGGCGACGAGATGTGCTCCGGCAACGGCCCGAGCACGATCACGGTGACCGATCTCGTCGTCGAGCTGCCGACCGGTGAGGTCACCTTCGGCCCGATCGAGATCACGAACGAGGCACCCGGCTGCTTCGCCGGGTGAACCGGCTCAGCTGCTGCGGCCGACGAGGGCGCGAGTGCGCTCGACCAGTGCGTCGAACAGCACGAGCAGCTCCGGCGTGCGATCTGCGACCGCGGCCCGCTGCCGCTCCACCGTGACGTCGTCGCCCCTCACGATCGGGCCGGTGATCGCATCCCGGCCGCCGACATCGGCCCAGTTGTCGAGCGCGGCTCGCACGAGCGGCACGAGCGCGGCGCGGTCGCCGCCGGTCGTCGCCAGCAGGGTCTCCGCCGCGTCCTCCAGTGTGACGAGGAAGTTGGCCGCGATCGACGCCGCGGCGTGGTAGGCCCCGCGATCCGCATCAGCGAGTTCGAACGGTCGCATTCCGAGACGTTCCGCCAGCTCGCGGGCGAAGGCGAGGGCCTCCGCCGTGCTGCCGGCGATCGCCGCGGCGGCGCCGGCGAACGATGCGGTCGTGTGCGTGACCGTCATCAGCGGGTGCATCGCGTACGCCGTGTGCGGGGCGAGCACGTCGAGGCCGAACGCGCCCGCACAATGGCCGACGAGCGGCCCTGGCGTGATCGCCGCGGCGGCTGACTCGATCGCTGCGTCGGGGACGGCGAGCAGGACGGCGTCGTATCCGGCTCCGTCGAACCCTCGCCCGAACGGGCCGTCCGCGTCCGGCAACGCCGTGGCGAGGGCGCCTCCCATGCGACCGCGCCCGACGACCGCGAGGCGCGTCGACCGGCGGCGCTCGTCGGCGTGCGGTGAGGTCATCGTCGGCCAGGCTACGCGTGCGCGCAGGGGCGGTGCGGCAGGCCGGCCCAGATCCCGATGTAGCGTGCAGGGGTGCGGATCCGGCTCTTCGACCCCGCCGCCAACCCCCGGTTCGACGACCTCCCCTGGGCCGTCCCGCTGGCCGAGTGGGATCATGCCCGGCTCGTCGAACTCCCCGTCGGCCTCCACCGCAACGTCGTCCGTTTCGTCGAGTACGACGGCCAGTTCTATGCGCTGAAGGAATTGCCGTTGCGGCTCGCCCGGCGCGAGTTCCAGTTGCTGCGGACGCTGAACGAGGGCGGGCTGCCGGTCGTCGCGGCGGTTGCCCTCGTCGATCAGCGCGGCGAGGCCGATGCAGCCCTGATCACGCGTTTCCTGCACGATGCGGTGCCGTTCCGCCACGTCTTCCGCGAGCGCCCCGGCCTCGACGTCGCCGAGATGCTGGTCGAGTCGATGGCGACCCTGCTCGCCCGGCTGCACACGGCGGGCTTCTACTGGGGTGACTGTTCGCTCTCGAATTCGCTCTTCCGGCGCGACGACGTGCGCCTCGCCGGATATGCGCTCGACACCGAGACGAGTGAACTCCACGACCAGATCAGCGACGGCCAGCGGGCGGCGGACATCGAGAGCGCGATCGTCAACATCGCGGGTGGCCTGGCCGATCTCGCCGCTGCCGGCGAGGTGCCGATCGACCTCGACCCGTTCGAGGTCGCGCCACGGGTCGGTGAGGTGTACACAGCGATCTGGGGTGAACTCCACGGGGCATCGATGTACTCCGCCGCTGACCCGACCGAATTCGAGGGGCGTCTCGCGCGGCTCCACGACCTCGGGTTCGGCGTTCGCGAAGCGGTCATCACCGAGGCGGACGAACCGGGCACGTTCGTCTTCCGGCCGGCAGAGATCGCCGATGGCCATCATCGCAGCGAACTGCACCGGCTGACGGGTGTCCTCGCGCGGGAACACCAGGCCCGTCGGCTGCTGGAGCACATCGCCGAACACCATGCCGCATCGCAGGATCGGCTCGGCCGGGCCGTACCGCTGGAGGTGGGCGCCCATCAATGGCTCAGTGACGTCTTCGATCCCGTGATGGCCGTGTTCCCCGCGGGCACGGTGAGCACGCTCGAACGGCCACAACTGCTGATCGACGTGCTCGACCTCCACGCCGAGGAATCCGGCGAGACCACCGAGGGTCTGCTCGGCGCGGCGCGCCGCGTGGCGGCCGACGCGGTCGCCGGGCGGCGCAACGCCGACGCCCGATGAGGCCTCTTCAGCTCGGCGCAGGAAGACCGAGCTGCGTGCAGATGTCGACGAAGACGTCCTCCTTCGACCGCGTCGCGTCGATGCTGATCACGAACTCCTTGCGCTCGAAGATGGCGATCACCGGCGCCGTCTTCGCGTGATAGTCGCGCAGTCGGTGCGCGAGCGCTTCGGCGTTGTCGTCGTCGCGAGCGACGAGGCGCCCGCCACAGACATCGCACGCGTCGTCGACCTCGGGTCGATGCGCGATCAGGTTGTAGTCCAAGCCGCACTGCGAGCAGACACGCCTCGACAGGACCCGCCGTTCCACTTCGGTGTCCGGCAGGACGAGGTTGATCACGCCGTCGATGTCGTAGGTCTCGAGGAAGAACTCCGCCTGGACGTCGTTGCGGGGGAAGCCGTCGATCACGAAGCCGTAGTTCCAGTCGTGTTCCGAGAGACGGTCCTGCACGACGGACTCGACGAGGTCGTCGCCGACCAGTGCACCGGCATCGACGGTTCGCCGGACGTTCGCGCCGATCTTGGTGTGGTGCTGGACGTGCCAACGGAAGATGTCGCCGACGCTGATGTGCACCAGGTCGAACTCGTCGGCGAGCAGCTTGGCCTGCGTCCCCTTGCCGCTGCCCTGGACCCCCATGATCACGTACTTGCGCATCACCCCATCGTGGCATGCCGGTCGTGGCGGCCCGACCGGAGCGCGACCGTGGCGTCGGTTCGCCGGCCGCGAACGATGCCATGATTGTCCCGTGATGACTGGCACAGCGCCGGGCGACGCGAGCGTCAGCCGATCGTGAGCACCGATGTCGTAGCCGTCGCGCCGGTGCCCGTCAGGAACCGGCGCAAACTGGAATACCGTCCGTCGCTCGACGGCCTGAGGGGCCTCGCGGTCGCGGGCGTCATCGCATTTCATCTCGGACACCTCCAGGGCGGGTTCCTCGGTGTCGACCTGTTCTTCACGCTGTCCGGGTACCTGATCACGAGGCTGCTGCTGATCGAACACGACTCGACCGGGCGGATCGCACTCGGAACGTTCTGGGTGCGCCGTTCATGGCGGCTGCTGCCGGCGCTGTACGTCCTGCTCGTCGCGCTCGCGGTCTACGCCGCGGTGTTCGCCCGCCCCGACCAGCTCGAAGGCATCCGTGGGCCAGGCATCGCGTCGCTCCTGTTCGTGGCCAACTGGTGGTTCATCGTCTCGGACAACGGCTATTGGGACCTGTTCGCCGCACCCTCGCCGCTCGAACACGTCTGGAGCCTCGCGATCGAGCAGCAGTTCTACGTCGTGTGGCCGCTGCTCGTCGCGCCACTCGTCGGCGCTCGACACCGGGTCGGCCGACTGCTGACCGTCACGATCGTGCTCGCGATCGGCTCGACGATGCTGCTCGGCGCGCAGGCGACCGACAACGTCTCACGGGCCTACTTCGGATCGGCCTCCCGGGCAGCTTCGATCCTCGTCGGTGCCGCGCTGGCGATCGTCGTCCACCGCAACGACCGGTGGATCGCCGCAGTGGCGCGCTCGCGCGCCGGAACCGCGCTCGGCGCCGGTGCCGTGGCGCTGATCGTCTGGTCGTGGGTGGCGATCAACGGGGCACTCGACGTCGGCTGGTATCGGGGCGGCTTCCTCGCCCATGCGGTCGCCGTCGCCGTGATCATCGCACTGCTCACGTACCGATCCGACGGGCCCGCCAGCCGGTTGCTCTCGTTCGCTCCGCTGCGCGGGCTCGGCATCGTCTCCTACGGGCTGTACCTGTGGCACTGGCCGGTG
>JAHEKY010000031.1:0-7087 GCA_024644465.1 Ilumatobacteraceae bacterium
CGACGCAGAGTACCGAGCAGATGCTGACACGACCCGTTCCGGCGCACTCTGGCACGCTGTGACGCGTGTCGAACATCTGCGTCTTCTGTGGTTCCAGCGGTGGTGGCCACGCGGCGTACCGGGATGCAGCGGCCGAGCTCGGTGCGGTGATCGCGTCGAACGGGCACCGGCTGATCTACGGAGGTGGCCACGTCGGGCTGATGGGTGTCGTCGCCGACTCGGTGATGCGCGGCGGAGGAGCGGTCACCGGGGTGATGACCCGGCAGCTCGTCGACGAGGAAGTGGCCCACGACGGCCTGACGACGATGGAGGTCGCGGCGGACATGCACAGCCGCAAGGCGCGGATGGCGGAACTGGCCGACGGTGTGATCGTGCTGCCGGGCGGCTTCGGCACGTTCGACGAGGCGTTCGAGATCCTGACGTGGAACCAACTGGGGCTCCTGGCCGCGCCGATCGTCTTCCTCGACGTGCGGAGCTACTTCCGTGCGCTGTTCGAGCTCATCGAACACTCCGCTGACGCGGGGTTCCTCACCGCCGCCCACGTCGGCCTCGTCCAGCGCGCGACCGACCCGGCCGACGCGGTCCGGATCGCCAGTGGCCCACCTCCGGCGTTCTCGCGCAAGTGGCTCGATTGAGGTCCCGATCATCGCAACGGTGTCGGACAGTGTCTGACACCACATGCGGGTGGGGTGGCCGCGACGACGGCTACGGTCGGCGCATGGCCGGCCGACCGCTCATCGTTGTGCTGGCGGCCGTCGTGCTGGCCGCGTCGTGCACCGGCGGCAACCGCGATGTCGTCACCCAGCAGGTCGACGACTCCGTCGGTGTCGACCCACCGATCGGGACTGCCGACCCGCCGACGACCGACGTCCCGGTCGACTCCGGCACGCCCCCTGCCACGACCGTTGACGGGCAACCGATCCCACCCCCGCTCAGCGACCCCACGACGACGCTGGCCCCGCGAGCGGATCCCGGCATGCTCGACTGGACGAGTTGCGAACCCTCCGCCGCGTCGTTGCTCCCGTTCGAGTGCGCGACGCTGCGGGTGCCGCTCGACCACGCCGAGCCGGGTGGCCCGACGATCGACATCGCCGTCTCGCGGACGCGGGCGACCGGCCCCGAATCCGAACGCATCGGCTCGCTCGTGACCAACCCGGGAGGACCCGGCGGGTCCGGCATCGAGACGCTCGCCGGGATCAGCTTCCTGATGTCGGCACAGGTCACGAGCAAGTTCGACCTCGTCGGGTTCGACCCGCGCGGCGTCGGCGCGAGCAGCGCGCTCGAATGCAACGCGGACCGCGACGACGACATCCCGTTCGTCGCCGACGGTGACGTCGACGCGTGGGACGCCGCGGTCGCAGAGAACGAGGCTCGGCTCGAGACGTGTACCGCCGACACCCTCGCCCTGGCACCGTACGTCGGGACGAACAACGCCGCGCGGGACATGGACCTGCTCCGCGCGGCGCTCGGCGACGACAAGTTGACCTATCTCGGGTACTCCTACGGCACCCGGCTCGGCGCGGCGTATGCCGAGCTGTTTCCCGGAAACGTGCGCGCGCTCGTCCTCGACGGCGGCGTCAAACCCGACCCGTCGAACGCCGATCTCAACCGCGAGCAGGGCGCCGGGTTCGATCAGGCACTCGAGAACTTCGCGGCAGCCTGCGACGTCGACACCGACTGCGCGTTGCAGGGTGCCGGGCCGACGCTCGCCGTGATCGACGCGTTGACGGCGGAGATCACGGACCTCGGCCAGTTCCCGACCGACGACGACGGCAGGGTGCTCACCCCCGGTGAGCTGAACCTCGGGATCGCCGGCGCGCTCTACAGCAAGGAGTCGTGGCCGTACCTGGCGTCGGCGTTGTCGTCGGCCGAGCGCGAACAGGACGGCACCTTGCTGCAGGTGCTCGGAGACCAGCTCGTCGGCCGCAGGGCCGACGGGACGTACAACAACTCCACGATCGCCTCGACGTTCATCAACTGTGCCGACGACCCTGCGCGCGTCTCGCTGGAGGATCAGCAGCGGCTGGCCGACGAGGCGGCTGATCTGTCCGAGCATTTCGGCGAGTTCCTGCGTGGTTCCACGGGTTGCCTCGGGATCGCGCCGGCGCTCGATCCACTCGCCGTCGGCACGGCGACGGGCGCACCGCCGATCCTGGTGATCGGCACGTCAGGTGACCCGGCGACGCCGTACGAATGGTCCGTCGAACTCGCCGACCTGCTCGACTCGGGGGTGTTGTTCACCGTCGAGGCCGAAGGGCACACGGCGTACGGATCGATCGCGTGCGTTCAGCCGCCGGTCGACGCGTACCTGGTCGACCTCGTCGTCGCCGCGGACCTGTCGTGCTCCGACGACGTCGGGTCGGACTTCTTCCTGCCGCCGGGGGAGAGCGACCTCGATCAAGTGCTCGCGTTCTTCGCCTGCCTGCGTGACAGCGGTGCGGACTTCCCGGAGATCACCGCGGCCGACGTGATCGCCGACCCGACGCTCGAAACGGTGATCGAGCTGTTCGACTTCGGCGATCCGGCGTTCACCACGGCGTTCGCCGCCTGCTCCGACCTGATCGCCGACCTCTGAGTCGACCCTGGGGGCGTTGTCCACACCCGTCCCCAGGAACTCCACACGCCGCGCACAGCGAAATCACAGCCAAGTCACATGGTTTCGCGTCTTCCTCCCCACAGGGCGGTACCCCCATGATGGTGCCCATGGCCCTCCAGAACCCCCTCCGTCGGCATGCCGGCCGACCAGCAGGTCCCCCCTCCCGGCCGGATGGTCGGCCGCGCCGCCGACGGCATCGGGCCTCGTTGCGCCAGCTCGATCGTGACACGCTCGAACGGTCGGGCTGGCGCACGACGCTCGATTTCCGCGAGAACCACGTGCGTTCGGCGAACGGCGAACTCGTCGAGATCGAGTCGATCTGGGTCGCGGAGGCCGAACACGTGCACGGCATGGTGATCAGCGCCGCCGGCAGATCCGAATCGCGGGTGTGGGCCCAGTTGCTGGCGACCGCCCGCTCGCGTACGGCAGCGCGATCGGACGACGCCGTCGCGATGCGGCCACTGCGCTGACCTGGGCGTTCGCGCGATCTTGCGACAAACTTGACGATTCCCGCGTCCTACCATTGACAGCCCCGTAGTTTCACTGGTGTAATTACGAACCCGTCAGCACGACATGTGGTGTCGGGGACCGAAAAACGAGGGGATCGGCCACGACATCTGGTGGGGCGGGCAACCGTCCGGCCAGCGGGGAATCGGCTCGGCCGGAACACATCACGAACGGTCGCATCGGCGGTCGTGCAACGAGATCAGCACGCCCGACATCGACGAAACGAAGCAATGACAACCAACGATCACGACCAACACGGTGCACCACGCAACGGTGCACCACACAAGCGAATCAAACAAGGTGAATGGAGTCACGGTGACACTGACTGACGGAACTGTTGGGACACGAGCAGGAGTGGATGCCGACTCCGGTGAAGCGGACGCGCCGACGGGCGAGCCGGCGGCGATGCGCGCGCCGACGCTGACCGACGCGGCGAAGTCGGCGCCGGCCGACCCTCCGGTCGCGACAGGCGGGATGCGCGTCAAGAAGCGCAACGGCCAGCTCGAACCGGTCGATCTCAACAAGATCGTCAACGCGATCGCACGTGCCTCGGAGGGCCTGCTCGGCGTCGATCCGATGCGCGTCGCCACCCGCACGATCTCCGCCCTGGCCGATGGGGCGAGCACCAACGAACTCGACAACCTCTCGATCCGCACGGCCGCCGGGCTGATCGTCGAGGAACCGAACTACTCCAAGCTCGCCTCACGGTTGCTGGCGACGGTGATCGACAAAGAGGTGCGCAACCAGAACATCCCGTGGTTCTCCGAGTCGATCAAGGTCGGCCACGCCGAGGGCATCGTCTCCGACGAGGTGCTCGCGTTCGTCGAAGCGAACGGTCCCGAACTGAACGCGGCGATCAACTCCGACCGCGACCGCCAGTTCGAGTTCTTCGGTCTGCGCACGGTGTACGACCGCTACCTGCTGCGTCACCCCGTCCGCCGTGACGTCATCGAGACGCCGCAGTACTTCTTCCTGCGCGTCGCATGCGGTCTGGCGACCACCGCCGGCGAGGCGGTCAAGTTCTACGACCTGATGTCGTCGCTCGCGTACCTGCCGTCGAGCCCGACGCTGTTCAACTCGGGCACGACGCACAGCCAGATGTCGAGCTGCTACCTGCTCGACTCGCCCGAGGACAGCCTCGAGGGGATCTACAAGCGCTACACGGACATCGCCAAGCTGTCGAAGTTCGCCGGCGGCATCGGTGTCGCCTGGCACCGCATCCGTGCGAAGAACAGTCTGATCCAGGGCACCAACGGGCTGTCGAACGGCATCGTCCCGTGGCTGCGCACGCTCGACTCGTCGGTCGCCGCGGTCAACCAGGGCGGACGGCGCAAGGGTGCCGCGTGTGTCTACCTCGAGACCTGGCACGCGGACATCGAGGACTTCCTCGAGCTGCGCGACAACACCGGTGACCACGCACGGCGCACCCACAACCTGAACATCGCCAATTGGGTCCCCGACCTGTTCATGGAACGCGTCGAGAAGGACTGGCAGTGGTCGTTGTTCGACCCGAAGAAGGTCCCCGACCTGACCGACAAGTACGGCGAGGACTTCGAGCGGGCCTACACCGCCGCCGAGGAAGCCGGGTTGTACGAGCGCCAGGTCTCCGCCCGCACCCTGTACAGCCGGATGATGCGCACGCTCGCACAGACCGGTAACGGATGGATGACGTTCAAGGACTCCTCGAACCAGAAGTGCAACCAGACCGGTGCGACCAACGACGACGGCAGCCCGCGGGTCGTGCACCTCTCGAACCTGTGCACCGAGATCCTCGAGGTCACCGATCAGAACAACACCGCGGTCTGCAACCTCGGCTCGCTCAACCTCGGTTCCTACGTCGACGTCGACGGCGAGTTCGACTTCGCCCGGATGGGTCGGGTCGTGCGCCAGGTCGTGCCGTTCCTCGACCGCGTCATCGACATCAACTACTACCCGACGCCGGAAGCGGAACACTCGAACCACGCATGGCGGCCGGTCGGCCTCGGCCTGATGGGTCTGCAAGATGTCTTCTTCAAGCTCGGCCTGCCGTTCGACTCGCCCGACGCTAAGGATCTCAGTCAGAAGATCAGCGCTCACATCTACTTCCACGCGCTGTGGGCGTCGACCGAGCTCGCCGTGGAGCACGGTCCGCACGACACCTTCGACGGCACCCGCGCCGCCCAGGGGAACCTCCAGTTCGATCTCTGGACGCGCCCGGACGGCAGCACGGTCACACCGCCTGCCGAACTCGACTGGGACGCACTGCGGGGCCGGATCCGCGAGCACGGTCTGCGCAACAGCCTGCTGATCGCGATCGCCCCGACGGCGACGATCGCCTCGATCGCCGGCTGCTACGAGTGCATCGAGCCGCAGGTGTCCAACCTGTTCAAGCGCGAGACGCTGTCCGGCGAGTTCATGCAGATCAACCGGTACCTCGTGACCGAGCTGCAACGGCGCGGCCTGTGGGACGACCAGATGATCCAGGCGATCAAGCAGGCAGAGGGCTCGGTGCAAGACGTCGAGCGGATCCCGAGCGAACTGCGCGAGATCTACCGCACGGCATGGGAGATCCCGCAGCGGCAGCTGATCGACATGGGCGCCGAGCGCGGTGCGTTCATCGACCAGAGCCAGTCGCTCAACCTGTTCATGGAGACGCCGACGATCGGCAAGCTCTCCTCGATGTACCTGCACGCGTGGAAATCGGGTCTGAAGACCACGTATTACCTCCGAAGTCGGGCGGCGACGAAGATCAACAAGTCAACGACCTCCTCACCGTCTCCCACCGGGGGCGGCGCGCCGGAGCCGGCGAAGGCCTACACCGACCAAGAGGCCGTCGCCTGCAGCCTCGAGAACCCCGAGTCCTGCGAGGCGTGCGACTGATGGCCCTCGTCGACCCGATCCTCAACGACTACGACCTCGACGCCGGGCCGGCCGCGCCGCCACTGGGGTTGCGCCGTCCGCAGCACATTCTCGACCCCGGCTTCGACCTGACGCTGCGGCCGATGCGGTACCCGCAGTTCTTCGACATGTACCGCGACGCGATCAAGAACACCTGGACCGTCGACGAGATCGACTTCTCCGACGATCTCGTCGATCTCGACCGCAAGCTGATGCCGGCCGAGAAGCACCTCGTGTCCCGGCTGATCGCCTTCTTCGCGACCGGTGACTCGATCGTGTCGAACAACCTGGTGCTCAACCTGTACCAGCACATCAACGCCCCCGAGGCGCGGATGTACCTGTCGCGGCAGTTGTACGAAGAAGCGCTGCACGTCCAGTTCTACTTGACGCTGCTCGACAACTACATCCCGGACATGAAAGAGCGCGAAGCAGCGTTCGCCGCCGTCGAGAACATCCCGTCGATCAAGGCCAAGGCCGAGTTCTGCTTCAAGTGGATGGATTCGATCCAGGGGCTGCAGACGATCGAGACCAAGCAACAGCGCAAGCAGTTCCTGATGAACCTGATCTGCTTCGCCACGTGCATCGAAGGCCTGTTCTTCTTCGCCGCGTTCGCCTACGTCTACTTCCTGCGGTCGAAGGGCCTGCTCAACGGTCTCGCCGACGGCACGAACTGGGTGTTCCGCGACGAGTCGTGCCACATGAACTTCGCCCTCGAGGTCGTCAACACGGTCCGTGCCGAAGAGCCGGACCTGTTCGACGCCCAGCTCGAAGCGGACATCCGCGAGATGCTCCGCGATGCAGTCGAATGCGAGGCCCAGTTCGCCGCCGACGTCCTCGCCGACGGCGTGCCGGGGATGAGCCTCGCCGACACCCGCGAGTATCTCCAGTACGTCGCCGACACGCGGCTGCACCTGCTCGGTTACTCGTCCGAATTCGGGTCGAAGAACCCGTTCAGCTTCATGGAGCTGCAGGACGTCCAGGGCCTGTCGAACTTCTTCGAGCGCACCGTGTCCAGCTACCAGACCGGCATCGTCGGCGACGTCAGCTTCGACGAAGACTTCTGAAGCGCTGACGGCCGACTTCGTCGGCCGTGACGACTTCGTCGTC
>JAHEKY010000031.1:7187-29252 GCA_024644465.1 Ilumatobacteraceae bacterium
CTGGCCGCTCCCGTGGCGGGTGAGGTCGGCCGTGACGACTGTGTGAGTCGAAGTTGTGTCTGACACAACTTTGACGCTGTCGGTTGGGGGCGCTCCGACCGTTCGGGTCGGCCGTCGGCACAACTCGCCACCGGTAGCCTCTCGGCGTGGTTCGGGTCGGATTCCTGCAGTGCGACGAGATCCCCGCACCGCACCGATCGATCGACGGCGACTACCCCGAACTGTACGGCCGGTTGCTCGGCGGTGAGATCGACCTCGTCACGTATCGCGCCGACCACGGCGAGCTTCCCCACAGCCCACGCGACTGCGACGGCTGGCTGATCGGCGGATCACGCCGCAGCGTGTACGAGAACGAGGGGTGGATCGATCGGCTCACCCGCTTCGCCGAGCGACTCGCAGGCCAGCCACAGCCGCTCGTCGGCATCTGCTTCGGCCATCAGTTGGTCGCCCGAGCTCTCGGTGCCGATGTCGGCCGGGTCGGTTGGACCGTCGGCGCCGTCGAGTACGTCATCCACCGACCGGTCGTCGTCGCAGCCAGATCGATCAACATCGTGGCGAGTCACCAGGACCAGGTCCTCGACCTCCCGGCGAACACCGACCTGCTCGCGAGCGCGCCCGGTTGCCCGATCGCCGGCTTCTCGAATGCCTCGGTGCTGACACTGCAGGGCCATCCGGAGTTCAGCGCCCGCCTGGGTGCATCCCTTGCGGCGGCGCGTCGCGACCTGCTCGGCGAGGACGTGTTCGACGCGGCCCTCGCGACGCTCGACGGTCCACTCGACAGCGCACGAGTCGGTGGCTGGATCGCATCGTTCCTCGGCGACCACACGACTCGCAGTCTTCGCCCCGCGGAGACGACGTGAGCGCGATGCCGGCTCGATCCACGACGTCACCGATACCGTGGCGCCGATGAGCGACGCAGGTACGAACTGGTTGACGAGCACGCGTGTCGCCGTCGTCGCCGGGAAAGGCGGCGTCGGCTCCTCGACCGTCGCCGCCGCAGCGGCGCTGGCAGCGGCCCGGGACGGCGCCGACGTGCTGTTCATCTCCGTCGACGGTCGGCCCGGGATGGGCCCCCTGCTCGGGGGCCGCGAGATCGGCGATCGGCAACAGACGCTGCGTCAGATCAAGCGGGGCGGCACGATCAGCGGGCGGACGATCCCCGCCGAGCAGGCGTTCGCCGACTACCTCGAACTGAAGGGCGTCGGCGGGCTGCTGCGTCGTGCTGCGTCGGCGGCGTCACTCCCGATGATCGCAGCTGCGACTCCCGGGCTCGAGCACCTGCTCGTCCTCGGCAAGATCAAGGAGCTCGAACTCGAACGGGTCGCCGACCTGATCATCGTCGATGCACCGCCCGCCGGTCACGCGGCACCGTTCCTGAAGTCCGCATCGGGTCTCTCCGACGTCGTCAAGTCGGGCCCGGTGCTCGAGCAGGCCGAGGCGGTCGGGGAGATGCTCGCCGACCCGGACCGTTGCATGGCGCTGCTCGTCGCGCTGCCGGAAGAGACGCCGATCACCGAGGTGATCGAACTCGCCGACGAACTCGGCGACGAGATCGGCATCGCGCTGATGCCGTTGGTCGTCAATGCCTGCTGGCCGGACCGCGCCGGCCTCGGCAAGAAGCCCGCGATGGCCGCGCGCTCCCACCAGCTGAAGCTCTCGGCGGGAGCGAAGACCGCTCTCGAATCCGCCGCGTCCTTCGGTCGCAGCCGGCTGGAGCAGCAACGCGAACAGATCGAGCGCCTCGCCGACCATCGTGACGAGGAGATCATCACGCTGCCGCGTCTCGCCACGCCGCGCCTCGGCCCGCGGGAACTCGATGCGTTGGCCGACGCGCTGGCCGAGGCGCTGCAATGAGCCCGCCCGGCGAACACGACGGCACGCTGCGTCACGCGGTCGAGTCCGCCCATCTGCTGCTGACGTGCGGGCCAGGGGGTGTCGGCAAGACCACGACCGCTGCCGCCCTCGGCGTCGCAGCCGCACGGGCCGGTCGGCGGACCGTCGTCGTCACGGTCGATCCCGCGCGGCGTCTCGCCGACGCCCTCGGGCTCGACGGCGGCGCGGCCGCCGACGAACCGCATCGCGTCAAGTCGGTCACGAAGCGCGCGACCGACGGTGAGCTGTGGGCGCTGATGCTCGACGCCGAGCAGACGTTCGACCGGCTCGTGCGCGATCAGTCGGCGAGCAAGAAGCAAGCCGACGCGGTGCTGAACAACCCGGTCTACCAGGCCATTTCCGGGTCGCTGGCCGGAGCGCAGGAGTACATGGCAATCGAGCGTCTGCACCAGCTGCACGTCAGCGGGGAATGGGACCTGATCATCGTCGACACGCCACCGTCGCGGCATGCGATCGACCTCCTCGAAGCACCCGATCGACTCGTCGCGTTCCTCAGCCACCCGGTCTACCGCACCCTCACGGTCGGGCAGCGGGCGTTCGCCAAGATCACCGATGCGGCGTCCTCGATGTTCCTCTGGGCGGTCAAGCGTCTCGCCGGGCCGCAGATCGTCGAGGACACGATCCAGTTCTTCCGCTCCCTCGCGAACCTCGAAGGCGGCCTCCGGGCACGCGCGCGGGAGGTCTCGAAGCTGCTCCGCTCGGACGAGACGCAGTTCGTCGTCGTGTCGAGCCCGCGGGCGGAGGCGGTCGGTGAAGCCGAGCACCTCCTCGACGCACTCCACGAGAAGGGTTTCCCGTTCGGTGGCCTCGTCGTCAACCTGATCCATCCGCTCCCCGAGGAGTTGACCGACGAGGACGCGGAGACGCTCGAAGCACTCGGTGACGGCCCGCTGCGGGACCACCTCGAGTGGCACCGGGAGCTGACCACGCTCGCCCACCTGGAACGCACCGAGCTGATCACGCTCGAAGGGTTGGCCCGCAAGGCGCCGATCGTCGAACTGCCGCTGCTCGGCGTCGACATCCACGACATTCCCGGCCTGATCGAGCTGTCGCATCGGCTCGTCGGCGAACCCGAACGGCGTTGACGGTGGCGACGCTCGACGACTCGATCGACGCGCTGTTCGACCGCCCGGCCGCGGAAGGCATCTCCCTTGCGCTCGTGATCAAGCGCGGCGGCAGGATCGTGGCAGAGCGCTACGGACGCCAACCTGCGAACGACTTCCAGGCCGCCATCGAGATCGACGCAGCGTCGACGCTGCTCTCGTGGAGCATGGCGAAGTCGATCACCCATGCCGCCGTCGGCATCCTCGTGAAGGACGGCCGGCTCGACCTCGACGCGCCGGCGCCGGTCCCGGAGTGGGCCGGCACGCCCAAGGAGGCGATCACGACGCTCGACCTGCTCGAGATGCGATCGGGCCTGCACTTCGTCGAGGAGTACGTCGAAGAAGAAGGCGTCACGTCCAACTGCATCGAGATGTTGTTCGGCGACAGCGGCCCGAGCCATGCGCACTATGCCGCCGAGCTGCCGCTCGAGCACCAACCCGGAGAGGTCTGGAACTACTCGTCGGGGACGACCAACATCGTCGCCCGGATCGTCGGCGACGTCGTCCAGGGAACGGCCGACGCAGACCCTGCCGTCCGTGAGCAGACGATGCGGGCGTTCCTGGCGGAACGCCTCTTCGGCCCGGCCGGGATGCGCTCCGCCGAGCCGAAGTTCGACGCCGCCGGCACGTTCGTCGGCTCGTCCTACGTGTACGCCACGGCCCGCGACTTCGCGAGGTTCGGCGAGCTGTACTGCCACGACGGCGTCACGGACAACGGGTGCGGCGACCGGATCCTGCCGGTCGGGTGGCGCGATCACGCCCGCCACCATGTCGCCACCGACCCCGAAACGGGCTTCGGCTACGGCCGCCACTGGTGGATGTGGCCTGCGTTCCCGGGCAGCCTCTCGTGCCACGGCTACGAAGGTCAGTTCACCGTCGTGGACCCGGATCGAGACGTCGTGCTCGTGCACCTCGGCAAGACGGATGTGTCGGTCGCGCCGCTGCTCGTCGGTCGCCTACGCGGCCTGCTCGGGTTGCTCTGACTCACCGGTGGAGCGTTGCAGGCAAGCGCGCAGTTGGTCGTCGAGCCATGCGGTTGCGGCGTCCATCGTCGCCCGGTCGATGTGCTGTGCAGTCCAGCCGACCGTCGACGGATCGATTCTCACGTCGGCGACGACCGTTACGGAAGTCTGCGGAACGGATGTCGCGTTCGAGCTGATCGGTCGGTGACACCACACGTGCGCGAGGTACGTCGCACCGAGCACGATCAGCACGTCGCCGATGCTGAAGACGTTCGCGAGCGGCCAGCCGGCGGGAATCGCGAAGACGTCGCCGAGGAACGCGACGTTGGCATCCGCGACGACGTTGGAGTTCTCGAAGTCGAGCGCGCCACCGTCAGCGAACCCGGCGCGCTGCCAGGCGGACTCACTCGCCGGCATCACACCGCCGTTGGCTGCGATCGCAATCGCGTTGCACGCCGCGCCGGTGCCGATGATCGCCGCGCCGGGGAGGTGGCGGTTCAGCCAGAGGAACACGAAGGCGGCGGCGTAGGTACCGAGGTGGATCACCTCGGAGGCGGATGCGGGGACGCCGGGCACCTCGAAGATCACGGTCTGGACCACGATTGCGAGCCAGATCACCCAGATCGATCGCAGCTCGAGTTGGGCGAGGCGGCTGAGCCGGCCACCCGCGAGCCGAGCGGATGCGATGCCGACCACGGTGGCGACGACGACGATCACGCGATCGCTTCGATCTGCGCGCGGGACTGCCCGCTTCGGCGCGGCAACACGTCGAGTACCGCGGTGACCGCCGCGATGTCCATCGGCTCGGTGATCAGGTAGCCCTGGGCGACGTCGCAGTCCAGCTCCTCGAGCATCGTCCACACTTCTGTCGTCTCGACACCCTCGGCGACGACTTCGAGGTCGAGGCTGTGCGCGAGTTCCACGACGGACCGGACGATCTGGCGGTCGCGCGGCTGAGACGTGGCGTGGGTGATGAACGAACGGTCGATCTTGATCCGGTCGACGGTGAGCTCACGCAGCGTCGCGAACGACGAGTATCCGGTTCCGAAGTCGTCGATCGCCACCGACACCCCGGCGGAGCGCAGTTGGTCCAGCGATGCCGTCGTGAGTTCGGGCTCGAGCGCCATCGCGCTCTCGGTGATCTCGACCTCCAACCTGCCGGGCTCGAACGAGTGGGCTGCGAGCAGCGCGAGCACCGCGCCGGCGAAGTGCCGATCCTGCAGGTTGCGCGTCGAGATGTTGACGGCGATCCGCATCGTCGGGTCGAGCGCACCGACATCGGTGATCGCCCGGAGGATCACGAGGTCGGTGAGCGGGCCGATCAGGTCGGTCTGCTCGGCCAGGCCGACGAACTCGCCGGGGAGGACCAGGCCGTGCTTCGGGTGGTTCCAGCGCAACAGCGCTTCGAGGGAGACGATGCGGCCGGTTCGCATGTCGACCTGCGGTTGGTAGTAGAGCTCGAACTCCTCGTTCTCGATCGCGTCCGCGAGGTCGGCGAGCAGTGTCACCCTGCCCTTCTGCTGCGTCGTGCCGAGCGCCTCGTAGACCTCGATCCCGGAACGGAACCGTTTCGCCCGGTACATCGCCACGTCGGCCGAGTGCAACAGCTCGCTCGGCGTCGACCCGTGGAGCGGGAAGTGGGAGACCCCGATGCTCGTACCGGTCGAGATCGGGAAGCCGTCGACGGTCAGCGGCGCGTCGAGACGGGACCGCAGCCTGCCGGCGATGTCGATCGCTTCGCGTGGCGTCGACCCGGGGAGCAGCACCGCGAACTCGTCACCGCCGAGTCGGGCGATCGCCGCGCGCTCCGGGAGCGACTCGATCAGTCGCTCGGCGAACGCCTGGAGCACATGGTCGCCGGTCCGGTGGCCGAGCCGGTCGTTGACCTCCTTGAACCGGTCGAGGTCGAGGACGTAGACACTGCCGAATTTGCTGGTGGCGGCCGCCGACTGCACGAAGTCGTCGAGCTCTCCGCTGAACGCGCGCCGGTTGAGCAGCTGTGTCAGCGGGTCGTGGTTCGCCTCGTGGGCCCGCTGGATCGCCTGGCGGGCGGTCTGGTACACGAAGAACGTCGCCGTCCCGATGAGCGGCAGCATCAGCAGGTTCTGCTGGGCGGTGATCACCAGGATCGGCGCCATCGCGAGCATCGCCGCGTCGGCCGACATCGACAGTGCGAAGCCGTCGCGCATCATCGCGATGAACGTCGTGCCTTCGATCGTCGCGAGCAGGCGGCAGATCACGATGCCGTTCGTGCCGAACACGACGCAGCCGCTGAGGATCATCGCGAGGGCGCGCGACGTCGAGATCGTCCCATCGCCGAACAACGGTTCGTGGATACCGAACGCGAACAGGACGAGCGCGCCGATCGCGAGCGACAGCGAGATCTGCGCGGAGTTGAAGATGACCTTGCGAGCTTCCTTGCGATCCATCACGTCGGCCGCGATCGTCGTGGCGGCCATCACGCCGATCGCAACGGTGGGTGAGCCGAGCAACATCAGGGCGAACGTGAAGGTCCAGCTCGCGGTCACCGCGCCGCCGTTGCCGAAGCGCATCCAGGTGCTCGACTTCGTCTCGGTCGCGACGAGCAGCACGGCGATGATCACGAAGAGCGGCCAGTCGATGTCGCCGTGGCCGCTGGAGAACTCGACGTAGGCGACGATCGCGCTCAGGAGCGTGCCTGCCACCGCGGTGGCGGCGATGAGCCACTCGACGCCGTGTCCTGAACGTGTCGCGCTGGTTGTCGAGTCGGTCATGAGGGTCCGGTTCGGTGGCGGGTGATCACGGAGGTGTGCGGATGTGGGGAGGCGTCGGTCGAGAACCAGGGCCCTCGACCGACGCCGCCGATCACATGGTCAGAACCACTTCTTGGGGGCACCGGTCGCAGCGATCAGTGCCACGACCGTCCCGGCTGCCGCTGCGGCCCGATATGCGGGTGCGACGACGCGCCATTTGATGGACGCCTTCAAGTTGTTGCTCATTGGTTGTCCCTTTCTCTGCTCAACGAGTGAGCGGTGTGTGTCCCGTTGGGATTCGGGGCGCCAGGAATGACGCAAATTGTCATCGGCAACTGTCACCACGGGATGGATTCAAGACTTCATGAACTTGACGAACCGAATGCCACGTTCCGTGGTCGGGACGCGCGGTGGCCGGTGCGATGGGGCTCGACCGCAGATGCGGGCAACCCGCGGGCGGATCGGATAGGAAGTGGGGGTGAGCGAGGACGCCGTGAGCGCCTACGACAAGACGCACGAGATGGACCGCGACGCCCTTCCGACCGGCGAGCTACCGACGCTGCCCCGGACGACGTCGACGTCCAAGCCACGGATCCGCCCCGTCCGGTTCGGCCTCAAGATGGTGCTGTTCGCCCTCGTCCTGTATTTCTTCGTCGGGCTGCTGCCGAACTTCCGTGATGCGGCGAGCCGCATCAGCTCGGTCAACCCGATCCTGCTGATCGTCGGGTTCGGGCTCCAACTCGTCGCCCTGTTCGCGTACTCGCTGCTCACCAGAGCCGCGCTCGGCGAGGCGGCGGACCCGCTGTCGGCGATGCGGATGTTCCGCATCCAGCTCAGCACGAAGGCGCTCACCAACGTCGTGCCGGGCGGGAATGCGGCGGGCTCGGCGCTCGGCTACCGCCTGCTGACGTTGTCCGGCATCCGCGGGCCGGACGCAGGGTTCGCGCTGGCGACGGCCGGCATCGGTTCTGCGGTGGTCCTCAACCTCGTGTTCTGGTTGGGCCTGATCGTGTCGGTCCCGCGTCGCGGTGTCAACCCCGCGTACGGGTCGGCGGCGCTGGTCGGGATCATCGTGATCGGCATCGCCGCGTTCCTCGTGATCGGCATCATGGAGGGCCAGGGTCGTGCCGAGCGGATGGTGCGGTGGATCGCGCGCAAAGTGCGCTTGGACGAGGACAAGTTCGCACGGTCGCTGCACCAGATCGGTGTCCGGCTCGAGGAGCTGATCTCCGATCGGCAGTTGCTCAAGCGCGTCGTCGTGTACGCCCTGCTCAATTGGCTGATCGACGCGGCATCGCTGTGGGTGTTCATCCGGGCGTTCGGCGGAACGCTCGACGTCGATGCGTTGATCGTCGCCTTCGGTCTCGCCAACCTGCTCGCCGCGGTGCCGATCACGCCCGGCGGCATCGGCTACGTCGACCTGCTGTACGTGGCGACCCTGGTCGGTTTCGGCCTGGGCAACGACGTCGCCCGCCTCGGGATCGCGGCGTACCGCTTCGCCCAGTTCTTCTTCCCCATCTTCCTCGGTGCGCTGGCGTACCTGTCCCTGCGTGTCGGGCCGTGGAAGATCGAGCGCAGGGACCGGCTCGTGCGGCTGCGCGACCTCGCCCGCACGGGTTCGTCCGGCGAATCGAACATCGACTTCGCGCTCCGGTTCGGCAGCCGCGGTGAGGCGCATGTCGAAACCGTGCGCGCCGCCGATGCCGCCCGGAGCGATGCCGCCGACCGCGGTACCGATCCCGATCTGAGCACCGACCCCGAGTTCATCACCGGCTCCGACCCGAGCGCCGAGGCCGACGGGGAACCGGACACCGAACGCGGCTGATCGCTTTCGCAGCCGACCGGACACGGCGGTACCGTCGCGCCAATGACGACGCACGAGCGCCCCTTCGGCCGGTACCTCGAGGATTTCGCACCCGGAGACATCTTGCGGCACTGGCCCGGCAAGACGATCACGGAGTACGACGATCATCTCTTCTGCATGATCACGATGAACCATCATCCGCTGCACACGAACGACTGGTTCGCGGCGGAATCGGTGCAGGGTCGCAACGTCGTCGTCGGCAACCTCGTCTACAGCCTCGTGCTCGGGATGAGCGTGCCCGACGTCAGTGGCGCGGCGATCGCCAACCTCGAAGTCGAGACGCTGCAGCACAAGTTCCCGACGTTCCACGGCGACACGATCCACGCAGAGACGAGGGTGCTCGATGTCAAGGAGTCGAGGTCCAAGCCCGACCGTGGCATCGTCACCGTCGAGACGAAGGGCTTCAACCAGGACGGCGAGGAAGTGTGCTACTTCAAGCGCAAGGTGCTGATCTGGAAGCGCGATGCCGCGCCCGACCGTGCCCGCCCGTACGACGGCACCGACGTCTGGGCCGACTGAACACAGTGGTCGACCGGGACCAGCTCGCCGCGTCGTTCGACACGACGGCGAAGGCCTACGAGATCGGTCGGCCCGCGTATCCCGAGGCGGCGCTCGACTGGTGGGACGAACACGGTGCGTTCGAACCCGGCCATGCCGTGCTCGACCTCGGCGCCGGTACCGGCAAGCTCACCAGGCTGTTGCCGTCGCACGCCTGCACGCTGGCCGCGGTCGAGCCGTTGGCGAACATGCGCGCCGAGTTCGAGCGGGCGGTGCCGTGGGTGCCGGTCCACGACGGCACGGCGGAGGCGATCCCGTTTCCCGACGACTCGTTCGACACCGTCGTGGTTGCCCAGGCGTTCCATTGGTTCGACAAGCCGCGGGCCCTCGCGGAGGTCGTGCGTGTGCTGCGGCCGGGCGGCGGGCTCGGGCTGATCTGGAACGAGGACGACGAGTCGAAGGCGGAATGGGTCACCGCCGTCGTCGCGGAGAAACGCTCGTTGGCGGCCTCGCCGGTGGACGACGACGACGCCGTGAGGAGCGCACTTGCAGAGAACGGCAACTTCGCCCCACCGGAGTCGATCGAGATCGAGTGGACGGAGTCGACGACGGTCGAGGGCGTCCTCGCGAACGTGCTGTCGCGCAGCTACGTCGGCTCGCTCGACCCCGAAGAGCGACTCGCGGTGCTGACCCGCGTGCGCGAGACGCTCGAACCAGTCGGCGACGGCATCGAGTTCCCGTACTCGACGATCGTGTTCTGGGCGCCGCTCGTCTCTGCGGCCGCACGATGACCGCGCGAACGGCCGCCGGGGAACGCATGGCGCTCGTCGACGCCGGCGACGTCCTCGAGTGGGGGGTCCCGCAGTTGCGGGACCTGCCGTGGCGGCGCGAACGCGATCCCTGGCGGATCCTCGTCGCCGAGGTGATGCTGCAACAGACGCAGGTCGCGCGAGTCATCCCGAAGTGGGAGGCATTCCTCGACGAGTTCCCGGACCCTGCGGCGTGCGCGCGAGCTCCGCTCGGCGACGTGTTGCGACGGTGGCAGGGGTTGGGATACCCACGGCGGGCGCGCAACCTGCACGCTGCGGCCGGCGTCGTCGTATCGCGCCACGGTGGCACGATGCCCGACCGGCTGGACGAACTGCTCGCGCTGCCCGGCGTCGGGCCGTACACCGCACGCGCCGTGCTTGCCTTCGCGTTCGAACGCGACGTCGGTGTCGTCGACACGAACATCGCGCGGATTCTCGCCCGCGCGTCCGGGCAACGGCTGACACCGAAGCGGGCCCAGGCCACTGCGGACGAACTCGTCCCGTTCGGCCTCGGTTGGGTGTGGAATCAGGTGCTGATGGATCTCGGCGCGACCTTGTGCCGCCCGGCGCCCAAGTGTGCAGCGTGTCCGCTCGCGCGGCGCTGCGCCTGGCGGTCGGCCGGGTGCCCTGACCCGGACCCTGCCGTCGGTTCGGCGGGTGTCAGTACGGCGCAACCCCGCTTCGAGGGCAGCGACCGTCAGGCCCGGGGGAAGGTGCTCGCCGCGCTCGGCACCGGCCCTCAAGACGCAACGGGCTTCGACGAGCGGATCCTGGACGGCCTCGTCGCCGACGGGCTCGTCGCGGTGACCGACGGTGTCGCCACCCTGCCCGCCTGATTCTCCTACCAACGCGTGAGGTAGGTGCGCCGTATGTGCGCAACAACCTCACGCGTTCGTGGTCTGGAGGGGGTGGGGGCGGCTGAATTGTCGTTGTGTCCGGGCACGGCCTACCGTCGCGTCCGTGCGTCCAGCGAAAGACTTCTTCCGACCGCTCGCCGTGGGAGCGCCCGACCCGGTCCGTGAGATCCCGTTTCCGCCCAGCCGGATGATCCATTTCTTCCCGGCAGCCAACGAGAAGATGCGCTCGAAGGTGCCGGCGATCGCGCCGACCGTCGACATCCTGCTCGCCAACCTCGAAGACGGGGTCCCCGCCGATCAGAAGGAAGCGGGGCGTGCCGGCCTGATCGAGGTCGCGCAAGCCGTCGACTTCGGCACGACGCAGTTCTGGACACGGGTCAACAGCCTCGACTCGCCGTGGGGCCTCGACGACCTCACCGCGTCCGTGCTCGAAACGGGCACGGCCCTGGACGTGATCATGGTCCCCAAGGTCGAGGGACCCGAGGACATCCACTACGTCGACCGTCTCCTCGCCCAACTCGAAGCGAAAGCGGGGCGACAGGAGCCGATCCTCGTCCACGCGATCCTCGAGACGGCGCGGGGCGTCGCGAACGTCGAAGACATCTGCGCGGCATCGCCGCGGATGCAAGGCCTCTCGCTCGGCCCGGCCGACCTCGCCGCGAACCGGCGGATGAAGACGACGCGGGTCGGTGGAGGACACCCCGGCTACCTCGTCCGGGATGATCCGCGCGGCGATGACATCGACGCCGAGCGCGCCACCCACCAGCAGGACCTGTGGCACTACACGATCGCTCGAATGGTCGACGCTTGCGTCACCCACGGCATCCTGCCGTTCTACGGGCCGTTCGGCGACATCAAGGACACCGTCGCCTGCGAGGACCAGTTCCGCAACGCGTACCTCCTCGGGTGCGTCGGGGCGTGGAGCCTGCATCCCGTGCAGATCGACATCGCGAAGAAGGTGTTCAGCCCCGACCCGGCCGACGTCGCGCACGCCCAGCGGGTGATCGAGGCGATGGGCGACGGGACCGGAGCGATCATGCTCGACGGCAAGATGGAAGACGACGCGTCGGTCAAACAGTGCCGCGTCGTCGTCGAACTCGCCCGCCGGCTTGCCGAACGAGACCCCGAACTGGCAGCCTCGTACGGCTTCTGACGCCACGCCGGGTCAAGGACACCGATCCGCGGGTCGATGATGACCAAAGTCGCGCAACGACACGCGCCCCACCGACGACCGACCAGGATGACCGATGAACGCTGACTCCCGCCCCCGCCGCTCCGTGCTGTACATGCCGGCGGCCAACGACCGCGCGCTCGAGAAGGCGAAGACGATCCCGGCCGACGCGATCATCTTCGACCTGGAGGACGCCGTCGCGCCCGACGCCAAGCCCCAGGCGCGGATCAAGGCTGCCGACGCGGTGCGATCGGGCGCATACGGCAACCGCGAGCTGACGGTCCGGTGCAACGCGCTCGGCACGCCGTGGGGTGCGGAGGACATCGCGCTCGCAGGTGCTGCGGCGCCGGCGGCGGTCGTGATCCCCAAGGTCGAGTCCGTCGAGACGCTGTACGAGGTGTCGGCCCGGCTCGATGCGGTCCAGGCACCCGCCGGCCTGGCGATCTGGCCGATGATCGAGACACCCGAAGCGCTGTACAACGTCCGCGAGATCGCTCGGCATCCCCGCGTCGCGGTGCTCGTGATGGGCACGAACGACCTCGCGAAGGAGTTGCATGCGCCGATCGTGCCCGGCCGTCATCCGCTCACCGCCCACCTCGCGACCGCACTGCTCGCCGCCCGTTCGGCCGGCAAGATGATCCTCGACGGCGTCTACAACGACGTCAAGGACGCCGACGGGTTCGCGGCAGAGTGCCGGCAGAGCATGGAGATGGGCTTCGACGGCAAGACCCTCATCCACCCGTCGCAGGTCGACCCGGCGAACGCGACGTGGGCACCGTCGGACGAGGAGGTCGACCATGCGACGCGCGTGATCGCAGCATACGACGAGGCGGTCGCAGACGGCCGCGGCGTTGCGACGGTCGATGGCCGGATGATCGAGAACCTGCACGTCGAGAACGCCCGGCGCGTCCTCGCCACGGCGGCTGCGATCAGAGCGTGAGCGTGTCGAGGATCTCGTCGAACGCGACGTCCGCGTAGGTCAGCATCTCGTCGTCGGTCCGATCCTGGATCGGGTGCGGGGTGAACACCCGTGCGACCGCCGGGAACCCGAGCGCGGTCGACTGCGCCTCGGCGGCGTCGACGAACTGCTCGGATGCGACGAACATCGCGGGGATCCCACGCAACTCCAGGTCGTTGATGTCGTGCACACTGCACGACGTGCAGCTGCCTCAATCGGCGAGCGCCTCGATCACGACCTGACACTCGGTCGCGATCTCGTGGCGGAGATCGACGGGCGCGGGCTTGGCGAAGGTCGGCTTCGAGTACCGCTTGACGTTCGCGCCGATACCGACGAGCCGCTCCTCGATGCGGTCGAGGAAGATGTCGCCACGGGGCTTGGAGATGTCGAGCAGCCCGACCGTGAGCCCTTCGAGCGATGCAGGTCGGGCGAGCCGCTCCCGTTGTGCGAGCGAGCGCTCACTGGTCGGGTCGAGAATCGTCGTCATGTCGAACCTCCTCGAGTTCGTGGCGCGGCACCGAGATCAGTATGCATCAGTACGTCACCGCCCGGGTCGTCGGGCGTGAGCCCATGTCGCCATTGACCCAGCCACCGATGATCTGCGAGAACAGCCCGGCACCGCCGCCGGCGTACGTCAGCATCAGGCCGCCCGGCCGGAACTTCGGCAGTGAGTCCGCCTGGGCGAAGGCCTCGGGGATCCCCTCGGCGACACCGCCGGCGCCGCGGGCGAGTTCGGCGCCTGGTCGGTGGAGGTGATCCGTGATGCCCGCGACGATCTCGTCGCGGCCCCATCCGGCATCGCCGAACACGCGGGCGTGCTCCGGGCCCATCACGACGATCGCGTCGAACGCGAGGACGAGCTTCGGGTGGTTGACCGCCTGGAGCTTGAGCGCAAGGCTCCGTGCCAGCGAGTCCGGCGTGCGGGAGAGCTGGTCGACGACGCAGTGCGGACCCTCGCCTGCGAAGAGCGTGAGCGCGTCGACACCGTCGGCGATGCCGTGCTCGCCGGCCAGTCGACCGAACGGCGACGTGTCGTCGGCCTCCGCGAAGCAGAACGAGATCTTCGCGGGGCCGCCGTGGGTGGCGCGGTCCACTTCGCCCGGCCGGCCACCCCCGAAGTTCCGGATCACGAGCTGCAGGGCACGACCGATCGTGAGGTTGGCCCGGTTGCCCTGCCCGAGTGCGTTGCCGCCGGAGTTCATCCCGATCGCCCGCGTGCCCGGCCCGCTGCAGACGATCACAGGGCCGACCGGCATCGTCGTCGCGAGCAACCCGTGCATGTTGAACTCGTCGGTGCACGCGGCTTCGACCGCCGTCAGCACCCACGGCAGGTACTCCGGCCGGCACCCCGCCATCACCGCCGCGATCGCGACCTTCTCGACGCTGATGTCGACGAGGTCGGGGGGAACGGTCGCAACGACGTCACCCGGCGCACGCGACGTGCCGGTGAGCATCTGCATCACCCGTTCCTCGGTCGGTGGCACAACCGGGAGGCCGTCGGTCCAGCCGCGCGCGAACATCATCTCGAGGGGATCCTCCGCGGCGGCCACGTCGATGCGGCGTGCCGCGAGTGCCGAGCCACCGAAGCGGACGCGGAGCGCGTCGACACGGTCGGGGTCGACACTCATCGAACCGCACCCGGGCCGCATCGTCGGCAGGCCCTCGCCGATGTCGTCGAGGCCGGTGATCCGTCGCCACTCGCCGACGGACCAACCGACGGTCCGCTCGACCTCGCGGCCGTCTCGGACCTTGATCAGCGTCGGGACGGTCTCGATGTCGTGATGCCAGCTGATGCCGAGATCGGCGTCATGCGTCGCGGCCGGGTCACCGGGGAAGGCCGCGTTGTCCTGCGTGAAGACGGTCAGTGCCGTGCGACCGGCGACTTCGCGCAGTACCGGCACAACGGTCTGGCATGTCTCGCACTCCTCCTTGACGACGACGACCAGCCCGTCGGGGAGCGGCGTCGTCGCGGTCGTGGTGCCCACGGGTCGAACGTAGCCCGCCCCGTTGTTACCGACGTCACCGGGCCGCACCTGGCCACATTGCTGCGCTGGGGCCTATCTTCGTTGCATCGTGGATGCACACAGATCTGCAGCGGCCGATCGCGGCGTCGCCGTGACGTTCCACGGGGTGCGCGGGTCGACACCGTGCCACGGGCCGGAGTTGGTGGGGTACGGCGGCAACACCTCGTGCGTCTCGGTCGACATCGACGGCGAGGCGCCGATCGTGCTCGATCTCGGAACCGGGCTCAGGTACTTCGGCCACAGCCGGCCTGTGGACGAACCGTTCCGCGGGACCTGCCTCGTGAGTCACCTCCACTGGGACCACATCCAGGGTCTGCCGTTCTTCACCCCGCTGCTGCGAGAGGGTTCCCGGCTCACCGTCTATGCGCCGGTGCAGGAGGGGGGCAGAACCGCGGCGCAGATCTTCGCCGACTCGATCCGGCCCCCGCTGTTCCCGGTCGATTTGGCAGTGCTCCCCGGCATCGTCGATGTCCGGGAGATCGGCGATTCGTCATTTGCGGTCGGCTCAGCAGAGGTGACGGCGCGGTCGATCCCGCACCTCGGCGCCACGCTCGGTTACCGCATCGACGCCGAGCACGCCAGTGTCGCCTACCTCAGCGATCACCAGATGCCGTTGGACGGTTCCTTCGCGGCGACCGCCAACGCGAAGGAGCTCTGCCGCGACGTCGACCTGCTGATCCACGATGCGCAGTTCACGCCGGCCGAGTTCGCGCGCAAGCGCGACTGGGGACATTGCACGATCGAGTTCGCGATGTGGATGGCCGCAGAGGCGGGTGCGAAGCGGCTCGCGCTCTTTCACCACGATCCGACGCACAGCGACGACGTGCTCGATCGCCTCGGTGCCGTCGCCGAGGCGTGCGGGCGCTCGGCGGGCATCGAGGTGTTCATGGCGCGCGAGGGCATGACGGTGCAACTCGGCTCGTCGTGATCCGGCGGGCACGATGACCGCCCGTCGGCAGGCCGCTGCGTGAACGCGTTCGCGGCGGTCGTGCTCGGGCTCGCGTTCGTCGTCGCCGGCGCGTCGAAGATCGCTTCCGGGCCGCAGTGGCCCGTTCAGGCGCGCGGTCTCGGTGCGCCGCAGGCGGTGGTCCCGGTGTTGCCCTGGGTCGAGCTCGGGCTCGGCGCGGCGCTCGTCGTCCAGCTCGCCCGGCCGTTCGTCGCGCTCGTCGCGCTCGCGCTG
Source organism: Ilumatobacteraceae bacterium (assembly GCA_024644465.1). Classification (GTDB taxonomy): domain Bacteria; phylum Actinomycetota; class Acidimicrobiia; order Acidimicrobiales; family Ilumatobacteraceae; genus Ilumatobacter_A. The sequence goes on from JAHEKY010000031.1 coordinate 23,239, forward strand.
CTCATGGCGTTCACCGCGCTGATCGCCTTCCGCCTCGCTCGCGGCGAGCATCCACCGTGCGCGTGCTTCGGCGCGTGGTCGGCGAAGCCGCTCGGCTCGGGACATCTCGTCCGGAATGCGACGCTGATCGTGATCGGCGTACTCGTACTGGTCTGAGTGTCGGGCGCCGCCATCAAAGTTGTGTCTGACACAACTTTGATGGGCTCAGGTCGTCGCCAGCAGGAACGCGAGCGTGCGCGCCTCGTCTCTCCACGCGTCGTAGCGGCCGGTCGGGCCGCCGTGACCGGCACCCATCTCGACGTGCAGCACGATCGGAGCATCCGAGGTCGAGACGGACCGCAGCTTGGCGACCCACTTGGCCGGCTCGTGCACGCTGACCCGGGGATCGTTGAGCCCGGCGGTCGCGTACAACGCCGGGTACGCAGCGGGCGCGGTGTTGTCGTACGGCGAATACGCGGCCATCACGCTGGCGTACGGCTCGGTCCGCGGGTCACCCCACTCCTCCCACTCCGTGACGGTCAGCGGAAGCGTCGGGTCGCTCATCGTCGCGACGATGTCGACGAACGGCACCTCGGCGACGACGCTGGCGAACAGTTCGGGGCGCTGGGTCATGCAGGCGCCGACCAGCAGCCCGCCGGCCGATCCGCCGCGCAGCGCGAGGCGACCGGATGCGACGACGCCGATGTCGATGAGGTGCTCCGCGCAGCCGATGACGTCGTCGAACGTGCGCTGTTTGTGGTCGAGCTTGCCGTCGAGGTACCACTGCCGGCCCAGCTCGCCGCCGCCGCGGGGATGCGCGAGTGCGAACACGAACCCGCGGTCGAGGATCGACAGGCGGGCGACGGAGAACCACGGTGCGAGCGACGCCTCGTACGCGCCGTACCCGTACAGCACGCCTGGGGCGGTCCCGTCGAGCGCGGTGTCGACGTGATGCACGATGTCGACGGGCACCAGCGTGCCGTCGTCGCTCGTCGCCCACGTGCGGCTCGACCGGTAGTCGTCGAGGTCGACGTTCGGCGTCGGCACCTGTCGCAGCAGTTCGCGCGCGGCGGTGACGACATGTTCTTCGTACAGCGTCGGCGGCAGGGTCATCGACGCGGTGACGTAACGGATCGTGTCGCTGTGCCACTCGGGGTTCACCGAGAGTTCGACGTCGTGCGGTTCGGCGCCCAACTCGACGGACCGATCCGGACTGCCGTCACGGAACAGCATCCGCAGACGGGGCTGGGCCGCCGCCCATTCGTGGACGACGAGGTGCTCCGCGAACGCTTCGACGCCGACGATGCGGTGGCCCGGGACGTGGGGGATCAGCTCGGACCACACCGACGGCTCGGCGGCGAGCGTGCCGAATGCCTGCTCGACCGGAGCGGCGACCACCCGGAAGTCGACGGCGTCCTCGTTCGTCGTCACCACCATGCGGTCGCCCCAGTGGTCGACCTGGTACTCGATGCCGTCGCGGCGGGCCTCGACGACGCGCAGGGGGGCGGACAGGTCCGACGGGAGCATCCGCACCTCGGACGACGTCTTGCTCGCCGCGTGCACCACGATCCACTCGTCGGAGCGGGTCTCGCCGATTGCCACGTAGAACCGCTCGTCGCGTTCTTCGTAGACGAGCTGGTCGGCGGTCGATGCGCCGACCTCGTGGCGCCAGACCTGGTACGGGCGCTCCTGGTCGTCGGCGCGAACGTAGAACAGGGACGTACCGTCGGCGGACCAGGCGGTGCCCGCGTTGGCGACGTCGTCGATCACGTCGTCCAGGTCGGTGGACGCGCCGTCGTCGCGGAAGCGGCGGATCCGCATCCGGTAGCGCTCGTTGCCCTCGGTGTCGGACGACCAGGCGAACGCGGTGTGGTCGTGGGACGCGTCGAAGGCGCCGAGGTCGAAGTAGGCGTGGCCGTCGGCTTCTTCGTTCTCGTCGAGCAGCAGCATCGCTGTCGCCTCGTCGCGCGTCGGGCCGCGGAAGTGGAGCGGATAGCTCAGCCCCTCGACGGTCTGCGCGACGTACCACCAGTCGCCGTTCTTGACCGGCACGGTCATGTCGGTCTCCTGCACACGCGACTTGATCTCCTCGAACAGCGTCTCGATCGTGGTGGCGTGCGGCGCGAAGAACGCATCGCTGAACCGGTTCTCGGCGGCGAGGTACTCGAGGAAGTCGGCGTCGGTGGTGTCGCGCATCCACGCGAACGGGTCGTCGACGTCACCGGTGGCCCGCGTCCACACGTGTTCGCGGTGCGGTGCGGTCGGCGGGTCGACGCCGAGATCGTTCGAGTGGGACGACGCGGGCGGAGGCGGCGGATCAATGGACACGATCGAGCCAATGTACGCGGGTGGCGCTACCGTTCAACTCTCATGCGCGTCTGGATCGACCAGGACCTCTGCACCGGCGACGGGATCTGCGTCGATCACTGTCCGGACGTCTTCGTCCAACTGGAGGACGGCATCGCGTACGTCGCCCAGGAGGGGACCGTGCTCAACGATCCCGGCGGTTCGGGCAGTCTCGCCTGGGTCAGCGCCCGCAACGTCGCCGACGTCGTGCACGCCGCGGAGAGCTGCCCCGGCGAATGCATCTTCATCGAAGTCGACGTGCCGCTCGCCGAGGTCATCGCCGACGAAGCCGCCGCCTGACCCTGCGCGACACGACTCGCGACCGGGCCGGCCGAAGGTTTCGTTCCGTCCCGGAATTGTTACTATGGCGGTAGTGGTAATTCCGCCCCCACCGCCACGCACACGAGCAGGAGTCGCCTGACATGACATCGTTCGACCTGGACCTCAGCAAGTACGACCTCGGCTGGAGCGACGAGGGCGTCGAGTACGCGTTCGAGCCGGAGAAGGGGATCAACGACGGCGTCGTCGAGCAGATCTCCTGGTGGAAGGGCGAGCCGAACTGGATGACCAAGATGCGGCTGCGATCGTTGCGTCTGTTCGACCGCAAGCCGATGGCGGAGTGGTTCGCGGTCAACATGCCCGACATCGACTTCCAGGACATCTACTACTACCTGCGCCCGAAGGGCGAGCAGGTCGACGAGTGGGACCAGCTCCCCGAAGAGATGATGCGGACGTACGAGAAGCTCGGCATCCCCGAAGCGGAGCGCCAGTATCTCGCGGGCGTCACCGCGCAGTACGAGTCCGAGGTGGTGTACCACAAGAACCGTGAGGATCTGGAGGAGCAGGGGATCCTGTTCTGCGACATGGACACCGCGCTGCGCGAATACCCGCACCTCGTCAAGGAGTACTTCGGCACGATCATCCCCCCGGGCGACAACAAGTTCGCCGCGCTGAACACCGCGGTGTGGTCCGGCGGCTCGTTCATCTACGTGCCACCGGGCGTCGAGGTGGAGATGCCGCTGCAGGCCTACTTCCGGATCAACTCCGAGAACGCCGGCCAGTTCGAGCGCACGCTGATCATCGCCGACGAGGGGTCCCAGGTCCACTACATCGAAGGGTGTTCGGCGCCGGTGTACACGAGCGACTCGCTGCACTCGGCGGTCGTCGAGATCGTCGTCAAGCCGAACGCCCGGGTCACGTACACGACGATCCAGAACTGGTCGCCGAACGTCTACAACCTCGTCACGAAGCGGGCCCGCGTCGAAGCCGGCGGCCACATGGAGTGGATCGACGGCAACATCGGCTCGAAGCTGACGATGAAGTACCCGTCGGTGTATCTCGTCGGCGAAGGTGCCACCGGTGAGGTGCTGTCGGTCGCGTATGCCGGTGAGGGCCAGCATCAGGACGCCGGCGCGAAGATGGTGCACGCGGCGCCGAACACGAGCTCGAAGATCGTGTCGAAGTCGATCTCGAAGGACGGCGGGATCACGACCTATCGCGGGCTGGTGCGGGTCGACGAGGGTGCCACCGGAGCGAAGAGCCACGTCGAGTGCGACGCGTTGATCCTCGACGAGGACTCGACGTCCAAGACGTTCCCGTACATGGAGATCGGCGAGCGTGACGCGCAGATCGGCCACGAGGCGACCGTGTCGAAGATCGCCGACGAGCAGCTCTTCTACCTGATGTCGCGCGGCCTCTCCGAGGAACAGGCGATGGGGATGATCGTCAACGGTTTCATCGAGCCGATCACGAAGACGTTGCCGATGGAGTACGCGGTCGAGTGGTCGCGCCTGATCGAGCTGCAGATGGAGGGCTCGGTCGGCTGACCGTTCCTGCGCGGCTGGTCCCTGCGCGGGTTCCGGCTCACGGGGCCTGTCACCGGCGATCGCTCGGGCTGCGTCCTCGTTCCTCGGACGTTCCCTCGTCGATCCCCGGCGCCACCCGTTCGCCTGGCGGGACGCCCGCGTCCCATCCGCGCGCCGTTCTGCCGCTCTCTGGGCGACGTGGGCGGGGGTGGCGAGTGCACGTATCATTGCGGGCATGCCGATGCGGACGGAGTGCAAGAACTTCGAGAGCAGGACGTACCGCAACGGCGACACGGTCCGCAAGTGCAACCTCGACCTCGCCCCGGATGCCCCGTGGCGTTGCCCGGCCGACTGCAGCGCCTACGAACGGCGGCTGGCCGACGCAGCCTGGACGCACGGCACGCTCGTCGTGCCGCCGACGCCTCCCGAGCCCGCCGGCCTCGACGACGGGTCGGCCGCCGCCGTGCTCGACGCCGCGGAGGACATCCTGAACGCGGTCGGCGGCGAGATCCGCGCGGAGATCGACGCCGAGCGGCACGCGCAGGGCAAGGGCGGCCTGCTCAGACGGTTCTTCGGCAAGAAGCGTTGAGCCCGGGCGGCCCCCTCGACCGGAACACCGAATTACCACTACGCGCGTAGGGGAATTCCAGCAGCCCTTCGTAGAATCGGGGGCGTGTCAACGTTCACCCCCGACGCTGTGCGCGAACTCGGCGGACCCTGGTCGGACTTCCGGCTCGCTGCGCTCGAACGCTTCGCCGCCGCCCCGCTGCCGACTCCCGACGAGGAGATCTGGCGGTACAGCCGCATCGACCAGCTCGATCTCGACGCGTACGTCCCGGCGCCGTGCGCGACGACGGTCGACGCTGCCGACGGCATCGTCGTCGACCGCGAACCGGAGCTGTTCCCCGATGAGACGCCCGACGTCTTCGCCGAGCTGAACCGGGCGTTCATGTCCCCGGTGGTCGTCGTCGTGCCGGCCGGTCGAACACTGAGTGACCCGATCGTCGTGACCCACACGATCGGCGGATCCGGCACCGCCGTGTTCCCGCGGCTGATCATCGATGCCGAGGAGAACAGCGAGGTGTCGGTCATCGAACGGTTCGTCGCGGCCGACGGCGCCGACGACGACGCTGCGCTCGCGGTGCCCGTCCTCCAGGTGCGGGCCGCGCAGGCCGCCCGCGTCAAGTACCTCGCGGTCAACGAGGTCGGCGCGAAGACATGGCAGATCGGCAACCAGCAGGCGGTCGGCGGGCGCGACTCCACGACGACGCTGGCGACCGTGACGCTCGGCGGCGACTACGTGCGCGCCCGCACCGAGGCGCGGCTGTCCGGTCAGGGCGGGTCCACCAAGCAGGTCGCGCTCTACTTCGCCGGCGGAACTCAGATGCACGACTTCCGCACGATCCAGGACCACGACGCGCCGCACACGAGCAGCGACCTGTTGTTCAAGGGTGCCGTCCAGGACCACGCCGCCAGCGTCTACACGGGCCTGATCAAGATCCGCAAGCACGCCAACGGCACCACCGCGTTCCAGACGAACCGCAACCTCACCCTGTCCGAGGGTGCATGGGCCGAGAGCGTGCCGAATCTCGACATCGAGACGAACGACGTCAAGTGCAGCCATGCCTCGACCGTCGGGCCGATCGACGAGGAGCAGCGCTTCTACCTCGAGAGTCGGGGGGTCAGGCCCGAAGTCGCCGAGCGACTCGTCGTGCTCGGGTTCTTCGAAGAGGTGATCGCCCAGCTGCCGGCGGGCCCGATCGCCGACGATCTCCGCGCTCGGGTCTCGAACAAGCTCGACCTCACCGGCACGCGCGGAGAGCTGGCGACCGCGGGAGCATCGGCATGAGCGCCGTCTGCGAGTTCGACGAGCTCGACGACGGC
>JAHEKY010000124.1 GCA_024644465.1 Ilumatobacteraceae bacterium
GCCCGGCGTCCTCGGACGCGTCGATCTCGTCGACCCCCACGATCTCGTCGGCCTCGATCGTGGTGGTGGTCGTGCTGGTGGTGGTCGTCTCGTCGGCGGGCTCCTCGACGAGGACCGGATCATCGGCGGCGGTGACCGAGTCGACGATCGCGGGTCCGGCCGCAGCGACCCCGCCGAAACCGATCACGCCGGCCGCGACGAACGCCGCCACGCGAAGTCGGCCACTCTGGGCTCGGACTGGGGTGGGGGAGTTCATCGGTGTGCCCTTCTGCTGCTCCAGTTCGGTGAACAACGCGGCGAGTGCAGGCGATGCGGCCTCGACCTCCTCCGTGCGTGCCGGAGCGCGGAGCGCGTCGAACAGTGCCTCGAGACGATCGTCGCCGTTCATGTCAGATCAACGTCCTGACGTTCCGCAACGTTACATCGGCGTCGGCATGGTCGTCGTGCAGATCGTCGGCGAGCAACTCCCGCAGCCTGCGCAGACCCCGATGAACCAGCACCCGGACCGTCCCTTGCTCCCGTTCCATGATCGCGGCCACTTCGCCGATCGAGAGGTCGTAGACGCACCGCAGCATCACCGCCTCCGCAGTCGCCGGCGGCAGGCGACGAATCAGATCCAGTGCCCGATCGAGCGCGTCGGCGGTCTCGGCGTCGTCGTCGGCGCCGGGGTGGACGGAGGCGTCGGCGCGTCCATCGACCGCGTCCGACGGCAGACGAGCGGCCGACCGGAACGCGTCGATGCTGCGCCGGCCCGCGATCGTGAAGATCCAACGACGGAAGTCCGCACCGTCACCGGTGAAGCGGTCGAAGGCCCTGCCGACGTCGATCCACACCTGGCTCGCCACGTCCTCGGGCTCGGGCGTGCGTTTCGCCCGGAGCAGTCGCAGCAGTTGTGGGTGGTACGTGCGCCAGAGCGACGTGATCGCGGCATGGTCGCCGGTGCGGGCGCGTTCGATCGTTGCCGGGTCCGCGACCTGATGCACTTCTCGTTGGGCGTCGATGAGGCGTGATCGGCATTTCCCCAGGCAGACTTGAGGGGCGCCATGACGATCACGTACGACCCGACGCATCCCACGTACCTCGACGAGGCCGATGTTCGTGCCGAACTGACGCGGGTCTACGACCACTGTCAGCGTTGCCGGCTCTGCATCGACCACTGTGCGTCGTTCCCGACGTTGTTCGACCTGCTCGACCGCAGCGACACGAAGGATGCAGGCCTGCTGACACCAGCGGAGCAGGACCGGGTGGTCGATGCGTGCTTCCAGTGTTCGCGCTGCTCGCACGACTGCCCCTACACGCCGGACCGCCACGAGTGGCAACTCGACTTCCCGCGGTTGATGGTGCGCGCGAAGGCGATGCAGTGGGACCAGGGCATCGTTCCCGCTCGGTCGCGGGTCACCACGACGATGCTGGGCCGGGTCGACGTCTTCGGTGCGCTCGCGAGCGCATGGGCGCCGGTCGTCAACCGCGTCGTCACGGCGTCGCCCGGCTCACTGATCCGGCGCGCGCTGGCGGCGATCACGGGCGTGTCGGCCCGGCGGCGCCTGGCGCCGTTCTCGGCGCAGCGGTTCTCCGCGTGGTTCGATCAGCGACCCAACGTGCTGCTCGGGGACCGACAGGGCCGCGTCACGATCTTCCCGACCTGCCTCGTCGAATATCAGGCGACCAGCATCGGCAAGGACCTCGTGATGGTCTACGAGCGCAACGGGATCGAGTGCGACCGCACGACGGCTGGGTGCTGTGGGGCACCGTCGCTGCACGCCGGTGATCTCGACCGGTTCACGAAGATCGCGGACCGCAACGTCGCACGACTGGCCGACGAGATCCGCGCGGGCACCGACGTCGTCGTGCCGCAACCGACGTGCGCCGACGTCGTACGGGCCCAGTACCAGGGCCATGTCAGCGCAGCGAGGCGCAATGACGCCGAACTCGTCTCGACGAGGACGTTCGACGCCGTCGAGTACCTGATGCGCATCAGCGACGCCGACGACAGCATGCTCGACACCGATTTCGCCCGTCGATCGGTCGAACGGGTCACCTATCACCTGCCGGGTCCGGCCCAGGGCGGGGCTGCGGCGGCCAGAGGCCGGGACCTGTTGATGCTCACGGGGGCGTACGTCACCGTCGTCCAGCAGGGCTCCGGCAGCGGTGGGATGTGGGGTCTACGGGCCGACAACGAGCCGGTCGCCCTGCCGCTCGCCGCCCGGCTCGGTGAGCGGGTCGAAGCGGCCGCCGGGGAAACCGTCGTCGGTGACTGCCACCTCGCGAACACCGCGATTGCCGAGCAGACCGGGCAGATCGCCCAGCATCCGCTCGAGGCGATCGCCCGTGCCTACGGTGTCCACGACCCACCCTGAACCATGCTGTGCGGGGCCCCGGAGCTGTCGCGCCTGTCGACAAAACCAGCCCAGACCAGGGATCCACCGTGCCGGCCGACTGCTTGCGATCGAAAATACTTTGCGATTTTTCTGGCGCCACATGTCACATGGGATCTAGATTCGAGTTCACGGGCGTTGAGCTGCCGGACATTGGCGGCCGCCCGCGACCGGGGGTCGACAAGAGATGTCTTTGCGAGAGACGAACCAGGAGCCGAAGTGGTGGGACCTGGGGGCATGCCGAGGTCTTGATTCGGCGATGTTCTATCCGGACGACGAGGCGGACGCGGCCAACGCCAAGGCCGTCTGCGCGACGTGTGCGGTGCAGGTGAACTGCCTCGAGCACGCGTTGGCGATTCGCGAGAAGGTCGGGGTGTGGGGCGGCGCGACCGAGCGAGATCGTCGCCGGATCATCCGCCAGCGCCGCAAGTCGGCCTGAGCGCAACGGCGGGCGCCGCGGTTCGTTTCGGCCCGCCGGAGAGCCAGGTCCTACGCTCGTCGCCATGGCGAAGGTCGACGCGCTCGGTGGATGGGCCGCGCTGCTGCGCGAACTGCTCGCCGGTCACGACCTGACGGCCGCGCAGGCCGGAGCCGCGATGACGACGATCCTCGACGGCGACGCGACCGACGCTCAGATCGCGGCGTTCGTGGTTGCGCTGCGGGCGAAGGGCGAGAGCTCCGATGAGCTGTCCGGGCTGCTCGACGCCGCGCTGGCGGCCGCAGCGATCGTGCCGCTGACCGACGCGGAACGCGACGCCGCCGTCGACGTCGTCGGCACCGGCGGGGACGGCGCCAACACGGTCAACGTGTCGACGATGGCGTCGATCGTGGCAGCCGCGGCCGGAGCGACCGTGTGCAAGCACGGCAACCGTTCGGCGTCGTCGAAGTGCGGGACGGCCGACGTGTTCGAGCTGCTCGGCGTCGCGATCGAGCAGACGCCCGACGGGGTCGCGCGGTGTGTGCGCGAGGCCGGGATCGGGTTCTGTTATGCGCCGATGTTCCATCCCGCGTTCCGCTTCGCCGGCCCGCCCCGGCGGGAGATGGGAGTGCCCACGGCGTTCAACCTGCTCGGCCCGATGGCCAACCCCGGCCGCGTCCGGCGTCAGCTGATCGGCGTCGCGGACCCGGCGTTCGCGGAGCCGATGCTCGATGCGCTGCGCCGGCAGGGGCTGCACACGGCCTGGGTCGTGCACGGTGGCGGCCTCGACGAGCTCACGACGACCGGGCCGTCGGGGGTGCTCGCACTCGCCGGCGGCGAGATCACGAAGTTCGAGATCGACGCCACCGAGTTCGGGTTGGCACGTGCATCGCTCGACGACCTCCGCGGCGACGGCCCGGAGGAGAACGCGGCCGCCGTGCACCGTGTCCTCGGCGGTGAGCCCGGCGCCCACCGCGACATCGTCGTGCTCAATGCCGGCGCCGCACTCGTCATCGCGGGGCTGGCCGTCGACATGGCGGCCGGCATCGCCTCGGCGGCGGCGGCGATCGACGACGGTCGCGCGGCCGAGAAGCTCGAACGGCTCGTCGAGGTGTCCCGCGCCGCGGCCCCGGTCTGATGGCGTCTGCGATCGTCCGCGCGCCGGCGTCGTCGGCGAACCTCGGCGCCGGGTTCGACGTGCTCGGCATGGCGCTCACGCTCCACGCCGACTGCGGCCTCGGTGAGGCGCCGGACGGCGCGCACCAGCTCGATTCGCACCATCCCGCACGGATCGTGTTCGACGAGCTCGGTGGGAGCGGGCCGATCTGGCTGCGCTGCAACATCCCGATGGCACGAGGGCTCGGCTTCAGCGGCGCGGCGCGCATCGCGGCGGCGTCGCTCGCCGCGGTGCAGCAGGCGGGCGACGACCGTGCGATCGACGAGCGAGCCGACGAGATCCTCCGAGTGACCGCGGCACACGAGGGTCACGGCGACAACGCCGCCGCGTCCCTGTTCGGCGGGATCACCGCCTACGTCGACGGTCGGGCGCTGCGGATCGCAGTCGGGCCGGTGCTGGCCGCGGCGACGTTCATCGCGTGGGTGCCGGACGTGACGACGTCGACCGACACGTCGCGACGCGCGCTGCCGGGTGTCGTCGAACGCTCCGACGCCGTCGCCAACATCGGCCGGTCGATCCAGTTCGTGACCGCGTTCGCGCACGACGACCCGTCCGTGCTCGCCGGTGCCACACAGGATCGGCTGCACCAGGCGGTGCGGCTCCCGGCGGTGCCGGGCGCGGCGGAGGCACTCGACGCCGGTGTCGCCGCCGGCGCCTGGTGCGGCTGGCTGTCCGGGAGCGGCCCGACGATCGGCCTGCTGTGCGACAGCGCGGCGGCCGGCGCAGTCACCGCCGCGCTGCCGGCCGGCGGCCATGCGAAGGTGCTCGCGATCGACACGGTCGGCGCGCGTGTCGTGCCCGGCTGACGGTCAGGACGCGCGCAGGACCAAAGCAGCGCCCGGCCGGCGAGGCAGGCGTGGAACGCGATCGTCGGCAGCGACGGGGAAGCCCCAGTCGCCGGTGCACACGACCGCCGCCTCGGAGGCGCGCTTCTCGATGAACCGGGCGAGCACCAGCGCCTCGTCGACCGTGTCGCGGGCGAGCGGGGCACCTGCCGTCGGCGCGTCCGGTGGAGGGATGGGCAGTGCCCGTCCGACCGAGCCGGTCCGGCTGACGTCGACGAGCCGGGCATGCTCGATGATCCAGGTCAGCTCGCCGAGCGTGACCTCGACCCGGTCTGCCGCCCGCAGCGTCTCGACGAGACGATGCCGTTTGATCGCGCCCAGCAGGGTCGCCAGCCGGTCGCGGACCGTGCCGGCCTCCTCGAAGCGCTGCTGGGCGGCGAGGCGTGCCATCCGGTCGTGGAGGCGGTCGACGACGATCGCAGGGTCGCCCGTCAGCGTCCGGCGGGCCACCTCGACGGCCTGTGCGTAGTCGTCCGGGTCGGCCGTGCCCGAGCACGGGCAGTGGGCGACGCCGAGTTGAGCGGCGCTGCAGACCGGTGCGTCGGGCGGTGCGACGTACGATCGGCCGAGCCGCTCGGAGCACCGCCGCAGCGGGACCGCGGTCAGGACCGCCTCGACGACCATCGTCGCCATCGTCCGCGACGGCAATGGCCCGAGATGGATGCCCTTCGCCGACGGGTTCTTCACGACGGCGAGTCGCGGCCACGGCGTGTCGACGTCGAGGCGGACGTAGCAGTACTTGTCGGCACGCGTGCCCCGGCGGTTGTACCGGGGGAGCAGCCGGGCGATCAGCCGTTGCTCGACCACCTCGGCGGTGAGCGGGTCGGGCAGTTCGAGGTGCCGGACGCCCTGTGTCTCGCGCAGCATCGGGCCGATCTTGCGGCGGTCCTCGCTGCCGAAGTAGCTGCGGACGCGCTGGCGGAGGTTGGATGCCTTGCCGACGTACAGCACCTGGCCCTGGTGGCCGCAGAACATGTAGACGCCGGGGGAACGGGGCAGGTCGGCGGTCATCTTCAGTTTGCTCGCCTGCGGGTGGCCCGCCAGCTTCGCGAGCGCGAGCAGGTCGTCGAGGCCGAGCACGCCGAGCCCTGCGGCCCGCTCGATCAGCACGTGCAGGAGGTCGGTCGTGGCGAGCGCGTCGTCGAGCGCGCGGTGGCTCGGTTGGTGATCGAGGCGCAGGCGCGACGCGAGCGTTCCGAGGCGGCAGTTGGGGACCTCGTCGCGGACGAGCCGGCGGGCGAGCGCGACCGTGTCGATGATCGTTCCCTCCAGCCGCGGCCGATCGGACCGTTCGAGCGCCCGGCGGATGAACGCGACGTCGAAGCCGACGTTGTGCCCGACGATCACCGCATCGCCGATGAACTCGAGCAGGGACGGCAGGACCGCTTCGATGCGCGGTGCCGGCTGGACGAGCGCATCGGTCAGGCCGGTCAGCATCGTGATCTTCGGGGGGATCGCGCGCCCCGGGTTGACGAGGGTCTGGAACGTGCCGAGGCACTCTCCGCCCCGCACCTTGACGGCGCCGACCTCGGTGATCATGTCCTCGGCCCGGTTGCCGCCGGTCGTTTCGAGGTCGATCACGCAGAACGTGACGTCGCTGAGCGGCTGACCCATGTCGTCGAACGAACGTTGCCATCCGTACGGATGTGCGGCCCCAACTGGCATCGTTGAACTCAAACACGAACATCTGTTTGTTGTCAAGGACGGCAATCGGATCGGTGCGCGAGCCGGCCGTCGGATAGCGTCGCTGCATGGCCCCGAGCGCCGACGTCGCGCACAAGCATCTGCGCAGCGCGCTCGAGTTCGCCGTGCTGATCGCCGCCGAGGGCCAGAAGCGCAAGCCGGCGCTGCCGTATCCCAAGGAGCTCAAGGCGTTCTTCGGCAAGAACCGGCTGCCGGCCGGGTCCCTCGGCCGGATCCGACGCGTGATCGAGGCCGACCCGGTCTTCCGGTCGCGCCTCTCGGCGGGTGCGCTGCCAGAGCTCGTCGACGAGATCGGTCGACTGTGGCTGACGCAACCGGACGGCTGGCAGGACGCCGCGCGTCGACTCGCGGCTGACATCGAAGAAGCAGCCGCCTCGGGTGACTTGCGTTCACAGCTGAAGCACGCCGAGCGGCGTCGCACAGCAGCCGAACAGGCGGCAGCGCGGACCCGCGCGGAGCTGCTCCAACTGAACGACGTGATCGACTCGCAGGCGGCCGACCTCGACCAACTCCGCGCCGATCTCGCCAAGGCGGACGAGGCGGCGCGTGAGATGCGCACCGAACTGGTCGACGTCCGGGTCGAGATCCGCCACGCCCGCGACCGGGAGGCGGCCGCACAGGCGCGGGCCGACGGGGCGCAGCGGGACCTGGCCGAGGCGCAGGCACGTCTCGGTTCACCCGGCGACGGTGGCGAACGCGGCGCGACGGCGCCAGCCGACCCGGTCGATCGGACGACGGACATCGCGGCGGCCGCGCGTGCGGCGCGTGCACTGGCCGAGCAGCTCGACGCGCTGCTCCCCGAAGATGGGCCCGCCCGCCGCCGCAGACCGGCGAACAGACGCTCGCAACGGCGGCCGATCGCATTGCCCGGCGGGGTGATCTCGACGTCGCAGGAGGCGGCGGAGTTCCTCGTCCGCTCCGACGCCGTCGTGCTGATCGACGGGTACAACGTCGCGAAGCTCCAGTGGCCGGCCCAGACCCTCGAGGGTCAGCGGCGCCGGCTGATCGATGCCGTCGAGAACCTCGTCCGGCGACACGGCACCGACGCCACGATCGTCTTCGACGGCGCCGACGTCGTCGGCGCCCACGCAGATCGTCGTCGCGCGACCCGCGTG
>JAHEKY010000032.1 GCA_024644465.1 Ilumatobacteraceae bacterium
GCGATCGTCGGTGCGGGCCGAGCACGTGATGCCGCCGTCGCCCGTGACGGCGAGGTGGTGATCCGCCGCGTCCTGCCGATGTCGCTCACCTTCGACCACCGCGTCGTGATGGGTGGCGAGGCGACCCGATTCCTGAACGCCCTCGAAGCCGATCTGGAGGCACCGATGTGAGCACGACAACGATCAACGCCACCGCGGTCGACGCGATGAGCAGCCCGTTCCGATTCGCCGACGACCTCGGGCCGGCGAAGGTCGTCCACGTCACCGAGCGCTCGACCGGGCTGCGGGCAACGGTCGTCATCGACAACGTCGCGATGGGGCCGGCGATCGGGGGCGTTCGCATGGCGACCGACGTGACCACCGACGAGTGTTTCGGGTTGGCGCGAGCGATGACGTTGAAGAACGCCGCGGCGGGCCTCCCGCACGGCGGCGGCAAGGCGGTGATCGCCGCCGACCCGATGATGCCGATCGCCGAGAAGGAGCGCCTGGTGCGCGCGTTCGCCCGGTCGATCGACGACCTCCGCGAGTACACGCCGGGCCCGGACATGGGCACGAACGAGACCTGCATGGCATGGGTGCGCGACGAGATCGGCCGAGCGATCGGGCTGCCGGAGGAGATCGGTGGGATCCCGCTCGACGAGATCGGTGCCACCGGCCTCGGCCTCGCCGTCGCGATCGACGTCGGCGCGGCGCACATCGGGATGTCGCTGCCCGGCGCACGCGTCGCGGTCCAGGGCTATGGCGCCGTCGGACGCAACGTTGCACGGTTCCTGAGCCAGCGCGGCTGCATCCTCGTGGCGGCCGCGGACTCCGGCGGGGGGATCGTCGACCCCTATGGTCTCGACGTCGAAGCACTCGTCCGGGCGGCCGACTCGGGAACGGTCGCCGACCATCCCGCCGGCGACCCGATCGAGCGCGACGCGATCGTCGGCGTCGAGTGCGACATCTGGATCCCCGCCGCGCGGCCTGACGTGCTGACGATCGACAACGTCGACACGGTCCGAGCACACATCGTCGCCGAGGGTGCGAACATCCCTGCGACCCCAGCCGCCGAGGCCCGGCTGCACGAACGCGGCATCCTCACGCTGCCGGACTTCATCGCGAACGCGGGCGGCGTGATCTGCGGAGCCGTGGAATACGCAGGCGGAACCAAGGCAGATGCGATCCGGGTGATCGACGAGAAGATCCGCGCGAACACGTCCGCGATGCTCGCCGCGGCGACCGCCGACCGCATCTCACCGCGCGCGGCCGCCACACGGTTCGCGCGCCAACGGCTCGATGCCGCGATGGCCCTCCGCCGGTTCAACTGACGCGCCCGCCGCCCGCGCCGTGTCGACATCGGCCCTCCAGTCCCGGCCGACGTGGCCGTGACGGGGCCACGAGCACGCACGCGACCGTGAGATGATGGTCGCGTCGGCATGAGCACGGGGCAGCGAACGGAGGGCGCGAGATGGCGCGGGTGTTCCTGAGCTACCGCCGCGCCGACGGGCGCTACGCCGTCGGGTGGATCGCCGAGCGCTTGCGCCGCCTCGACGAGGTCACCGAGGTCAACACGGCGTTCCGTGACGGCGAACTCCGCTGCGGCGACGACTTCCCGGCCGCACTGGCCCAGGAGATCGAGAACTGCGACGTGCTCGTCGCAGTGATCGGGCCGAACTGGCTCGGCCGGCGTGACGACGGGAACCATCGCATCCGCGACCCCGCGGACTGGGTCGGCCGGGAGATCGTGTCGGCCCTCTCCGACGGCAAGCGGGTGCTGCCGGTGCTCGTCGGCGGCGCGGAGCCGCTCGTCGCGGCCGACCTCGGCGAGACGCTGCAGGCGCTCGCCAACCTGCACTCCGTGTCGTTCGACGACGGCGACGATCTGGAGGATCTCGTCGAGCACCTGCGATCGCATCTCCACGAGATCGACCGGGAACGTGCGACCGTCGCGGGGCTCGATGCGCCGGTCGAGATCCCGCGACTGCGGATCGGCGCCGCGGTCACCGCCCTCGCGCTGCTCGCCGCCGGCGTCGGGGTCCTCGTCGGCTGGGGGATCGCTCGCGCCTTCGTCGCCGGGCCCGCGGACGCAGCCGCATTCGGCGAGCACGCGGGGCCGTGGACCGCGGTCGTCATGATCCAGACCGGGCTGTGGGCGGCGTTCGCCGTACTCGGCTGGCACTTCTTCTGGCAGCACTTCCGCGGCGACGTGCGGATCAACTGGAAGCCGGTCCTGCTCACGCTCGCGTTCGGAAGCCTGCTGCTCGCGTGGATGGTCGTCGCGTTCGGCGCCTCCGCACCGATCCGGTTCGACGCCCAGCGGACGTGGCTGCTGGCGATCCTCCCACCGATCCTGCTCGCGCCCTGGGTGATCAACGCGGCCGGCACCGCCTGGACGATCACCAACGTCCAGCCCCACGAACTCGGCCGGCGGACGCGCGTACTCGCCGAACTCAGCCGCGCGAGCCGGGTCTCGGTCGCGGTGCTCGGCGTCGCGATGACGCTCGGCGTTCTCGCAGCGGCCGGCATCGACCATGCCCTCCGAGAATGCGACTGCGGCGACACCTATCAGCCGCAGGAAGTACTGGCGCTGGGGGCGGCGCTGTCCATCGCGCTCGTCGGCCTCACGGTCTGGGGTCGCGCTCGTCTCCGTCAGGCGTCGATCGAGCTCGACAACGACCTCCGGGCGCTCGCTCCGGATCACCGCCGGCACGCGCAGATGCACCTCGTCGACGACAGCCTCGGCCTCGGGGTCTGGTGGCAGATCGCGGTCCTCGCGCTGCCGCTGCTCATGGCGATCGTCGTCGTCAGCGTCGCATGATCGTCGCCGGATCGCGCCACGTCCACGCGATGCCGGTGAGCAGTGCGATCGGAATCGCCGCACTCGTGTAGACGCCGAACCAGTCGAACAGGCCGTGCACCACCACGGCCACGAGGCCGGCCAGGGTGACGAGCGCGATCGGGTCCTGCCACCGTCGTGTGCGGCGGGCCGCGCTCCGGATCGCGCCCGCAACGACGAAGAACAGCGGTGCCGCGCCGAGCAGGCCGGTGGTGGCGAGCGGCTCGAGCACGCTGCTGTGCGCGTGGCGGCCCGGGAAGAGCGCGGTACCGATCTCGTCCGCAACCGCAACTCCCAGCTCGCTCGGGCCGACGCCGAGCAGCGGCGCGGCGACGAACTCGTCGACGGCCAGCCCCCAGATCTCGGCGCGGGTGGTCAGCGGCGCGGTCCGCGCCCCGAGGTGGATCGGTTCCACGTCGCCGGCCCGCACCGAACTCTCCGTCACGACGCCGACCGACGTCGGCGCGCCGGCCGCCGAGGCGACGCCGACGACGCGCCACCGCACCTCGTACGTGCCGACCGGGATCGTTGCGGCCATGTCGATCACCATCTGCACGGATTCGCCGGGCGCGACGTCGTCCGGCAGCGGCCAACGGTGCTGGCCCCACATCCAGTCCTGACCGTCACCCACCCACCGCACCGCAAGCTCGGTGCGGCCTGGTCCGCTCGCGAGCCATGTCCGGCTGCCGACGTTCGAGACGGTGACATCGGCCGTTGCGCCGTCCGGCCCGAGTGAGATCCGCTCCGGGACGACGAGCGTCGCCGCGTTCGCGGGCACCGCGGATGCCCCGAACCGCTCCGCCCAGCCTGTCGACAGCACCATCAGGGCCACGACGATCGCCACGAGCGCGCCGAGCCGGCGCAGGTCGGTTGACGTCCGCCGGGCCACGACGATCACGATCGCGCTCGCCACGAACGCGACGAGCGCCCCACGGCTGACGGTCAGGACGAGTGCGGGGACGGCGACCGCGAACGCTGCCAGGCGCCACGTGCGGCCCAACAGCAGGGCGGCCGGGAGCGCCGCCGCGATCGCCATGCCGGCGACGTTCGGATGGGACCACGGACGGGTCAGCCGACCGTGGCGCCCGATGCGCCCGATCGAACCGACGAAGTGCTCCGTGCCGACGACGTCGTGGCCCGCGACGAACACGACCAGCCCGATCGCACCCGCCACGACCGTCCCGCCGACGACACCGCGGAGCACGGCGCGCCGGTCGGTGTCGGTCCGCACCGCGGCGCAGGTCGCGAGGACGAGCAGGCCGAGCATCGTGAAGCGCGACGCCCCTGCCGCGCCGAGCACCGGGGCCGCGCTGGTGGCCGCCGACGCCCACGCCGCGCCGAGCCAGAGCGCGACGGCCGCGTCGAGCGGGCCGAAACGCCATGCCGAACGCTGCCGGATCAGCACAGCGACGCTGACGGCGATCGCCACGCACATCAGCGGGCGCGCGTTGAGCGGGCCCCAACCATCGACCGGCATTGCCACGTCGAATGGGGCAATCGCCGCCACGACGGCCAGCGCAACGACATCTCGCGACGACGACCCCGCCGCCGACGGCGACCGGATCATCGACGCCCGCACCGCAACCGGTGGGGCGTCGATCGCGAGCGTCACGAACCGCTCAGTACTCGTCGGGCGGCAGTGTCGTCGTCGGTGCGGCAGACGTCGAGGGTGCCGACGGCGGTGGTGGCGACGACGTGGGGGTGGGCGTGGAGCCCGGAGCCGACGTCGTCGGCGAGCCGCCGGACGCCGGTGCGGTCGTCGGCGGTCGTGACGGCGGTGCGGTCGAACCTGTCGACCGCGAGCTGAGCGGTGACCACCCGCTCGCGTCGGTGGCGAACCTGCCGTCGGAGGTCAGCGACCCACCCGGCACCACCGGTTCACCCTCCCACAGCGCGGCGTCGACCGCGACCGGGGTGCGGGTGTGGTCGTCGGTGCCCCAGTGCACGTAGGAGAGCATTGCGTCCGGGTCGACGTAGTCGTCGGTCCGGTAGAGCGCGAGCTCACCATCGTCGACGGAGGACCCGTGTGGGTTCGGGATCGTCACCGAGTCACCGCCGGCGAGCACCATCGCGTCGAGGTTCTCGTACTTCGGGAACTCGCAGAGCCACACGTCGCCGAGCTCGACGTCGACCGTTCCGTGGTTCGTGATCGTGATCGTGTCGGCCTCGAAGTCGATCTCGGTGATCGAGATCGGCAGCTCCTCGTCGGGCGTGGCCGCCACCTGCTCGTTCGTCGCAGCGGAGGTCGGTGTCGGGACGAGCGCGTCCTGGTCGGAGAACGGCGCTTCAGTCGACGCGGCGGTGTCGGCAGGGTCACCCCCGTCGCCGTTCCCGCATGCCGCAGCGAATACCGTGGCCGCGACCGCGATTGCCACGAGCGTCGGCCATCGCCGTCCGCCGTGTGTGGGGCTCTGTCGCCGTGCTTGGATCACCGTGCTCCCTTCCCGATTCCGGCCCACTGCCGACGCGGCAGCGGTGCAGGCGCAGGAGCATACCCCGCAGGTCATGCCTGGTGGCAGCGCCCGGAGCGGCCCCATCGTGCCGTACCGGGGCGACTGGCGCTGCGGGTGGCGGAGGTGGACGCGCCGACCGTCAACCGACGCGTGCCAGCACCTCGTGCAACTCCGTCGAGAACTCCTCGGACATCTGGACGGCGACTTCGATCTTGGTCAGGTGGTCGATCGCCGCGACACGAAACAGGTCGATCTGGTCGGGCGCCGCGCTCGCGAGGGTCGGGCGGATCGCGGCGAAGGCATCGGTCAACCCGCCGAACACCGCCGATTCCGCACCCATCTCGACCGGGTCGCCCCACGCCACCGCCGCATCAGGTTGTTGCGAGTACGGATAGAGCACGAGGCGCGGCGGTGCCCCGGCCGGGTCGACCGGCGCATCCAGCCACGACACCGCGTCGGTGCGCACACCGTTGACGTCGGCGGTCGTGAAGGCAACGTGATGGACGCGGTCGGCCATCGTGGCCACCGGCAGCAGCTCCAGCGCACCGCGGCGAGCGTCGACCGGCAGGTCGGGCAGCATCGTCGCGGTCAGCAGCCACATGTCCCCCCGAAACAGCTGACACGCCTCGGTCGCTTTGTGGTCGCGAAGTGAATCGATTGCGTCTGCGAGGAGGTTCTGCGTCATGTCGACTGCCGACGCTAGCGCCGCGTTGGCCGGCAGTCAGGCCGCCGCAGCGGCCGGAAGGTTTGCGGCGGCACTCTCGGGCGAGCCCGTCGCGCGCCGGCGATCACTGCAGGCGGGGCAGGGCGACGACGACGGTGGTCGTCGCTTCTTCGCTGGTCAGGTTGATCGAGCCGCCGCCGTCGAGCGCCAGGCGATGGGCGAGCGCGAGGCCGAGGCCGAGCCCCGCACTCGGCCCGTGGCTGACGAACGGTTCGAGCGCGGTCGCCAGCGTCACGTCGTCCATGCCCGGCCCGGCGTCGGTCATGACGAGAACGACCTGCTCGGGCTCCACGGTCAGGTCGATCGACACGGCGCCGGCGGTCGCATGGACGGCGATGTTCTCCAACGCGGCGTCGGCGATGCGCCGGAGGCGCTTCCAGTCCAGCCGCACCGGGTCGCCCGGCGCCGTCAACGACGGCACGAGGAGATGCCCCCGACGGCCGGCGGGTCGCGTCCACGACGACACGAACTCGTCGAGCCACGATGCAGGGTTGCGCTCGGCGGCGTCCTCCGGTCGTGCTGCCCCTGCTGCGCCCGCCAGCTCGACGAGGCCCGCCAGCAAGTGGGACAGTTCGCCACCGTGACCGCGGGCGGCGGCGAGCCGATCCTGGTCCGCCGGGTCGAGTTGCTTCGAGTCGATCTGCGCCAACCGATCGAGCACTGCCGGCAGCGTCGTCGTCAGTTCGCGACCCAACTGGGCGAGGAACCGGTCCTTCGCCTGCGATGCCGCAGTCACGGCCGCGATCGACCGGCGCATCTCCGCGGTGCGCTCGGCGAGGCGGCCCTCGAGGCCTTCGATGGTCTGCTGGAGGTCGCGGATCGAACGTTCGGCGGCCCGCTCCGCGTCCCGGCGATCGGCACGTTCGTCGAGCAACCGCCGCTCGAGCCGGGCGACGCGCTCGTCGTCGTCTGCCTCGTCGTCTGCCTCGTCGTCTGGCCCGTCGTCGTCGTGCTCGTCGTCGTCGTGCTCGTCGTCGTCGTGCTCGTCGTCGCTCGAATCATCCGACCGCAAATCGTCGTCGTCCGAGTCGTCGTCGGATTCCATCGATTCGTCCGGGACGTGCAGGTCGGCCGGTTCGTCAGACTCGTTCATCGCGGTGTCGGCCCCCGTCTCGGATCAGGCTCATCGAGCGGTCGGCGGGAACGCTATCAAGAACCGCTGGCGCCGGATCGGAAGGCATCGGGGCGCGCCGCGATGTCGTCGAGGAGCGCCTGTCGCCGCTGCTGGCCTGCGGCGACTTCGGCGTGCCAGGCGCGCCGGATCCGCGAGTCGCCACGCTGCGGCCAACCGAGGGTCTGCTCGTCATCGGCCAGGCTCGCACCGGGCTTGCGGAACCAGGACCGGAGATTGCCTCGCGTGTCGAACACGAGCGTGCCGCCGCATCGCAGCGGCGTCGTGTGCGTGTCGTCGAGCGCGACGTCCTCGTGCCAGACGTACTGCAGCACGACTTCGTGCGGCAGCCGGTGCCCGGCGCGGCCGTACTTGGTCGTGTCGTACAGATCCGCGACGACGAGGTCGGCACCGAGGGGGATCAGCAGGTCCTCGCGGTTGTCGTGCAGGAACCGGTATGCCGCAGGTCGTGATCGCGACCAGTCGTCGATGTCGTACGCCGACCGCAATCCCTCCTGCCGGTGCAGGTAGCGGACCTCCGAGAGTGCGGTCCGGTCCTCCTCGTCGAGGATCCCGCGGGCGACGAACACGTCGAGCATCAGGCCGACGTAGTCGTGCGGATCGATCGGGTCGGCCAGTTGCTCGGCGCGCAGGACGGCGAGCGCGTAGTCCCGGAACGTGACGTCGACCGGGGGCAGCAGGTCGAGGGGCTGGATGACCATGCGTTGCATTCGCTGGATGGCGTTCCAGAAGACCCGCTTGGCGGACGGCGTCCTGCTCGTGGCCCCGCTGTCGTGTCGCTCGTGCTCGCGTTCGAGGTACTGCTTGCTGATCGCGAGCAGGATCTCGTACATCGTGCCGGTCAGCACGTTGGACATCGTGTAGGCGTCGGTGCTGTTCGACACGTGCGACATCGTCTTGGAGTTGGCGGCGCTGCGCAGGAACGCGCGGCCCCGTGCCTGACGCCCGAACTCCTCGGCGAACGAGGAGAGGTTCGTCGCGGCCGCCAGATCTCCCAGGGTCTGCTCGGCGATCGTCTGGCGGAAGCGCGTGTTGCGGAGGCTGAGCAGAATCGCTGAGATGTCACCGAAGAACTCGTGGAACGCCCTCGTCTCGACCGACGTGCTGTCCAGGTAGTGCGGGCGGATTCCGTCGAGGACGGCGTGGGCGAACTCGTGGTAGACGATGTCGGCGGACAGGCACGTGTACGTACGGTTCTCGTCGTCGCCGAACTGATAGAAATTCAGCGACTTCGTCGCGCGCTCATAGAAGGCATTCTTGCCGGTCCCCGCGTGGGGGAGCACCGTCAAGCGGTTGCCGTCGAAACCCCACGGAATCGGTCGGCCGAGGCCGAATGAACCTTCGTAGAACGCCAGCGCGTACTGCAGCAGCGCCCACACGTTCACCTGATGGAATTCGGGCTCGTCCCGGCGGCTGACATCGAGCACCTCGCCGCCCTTGACGAATCGTCGCCGACCCGCGTCCCACACCGCCGCCGGCCGGACGACACCCGTCGTGCGGTCGCGGTCGACGACCGCGAACCGTGCGCTCGTCGGGCCGTCGAGCAGCCCGGGCTCCCACCGCACGTCGAACCGGTCGTCGCTGGCGAGCGCTGGATTCTCACGGAGCACGAGCGGATCCTGCAGGATCACGTCGAACGGCAGGACGAGCTGCAGCTTGCGCAACGCGTCGAGATCGAGATGGGCTGCGACGGCGTACAGGTCGAGCGACAGGCTCGGCGTCAACTCGACGGTCGTCGGTGCAGAGCCCCCTGTGTCCGCGGCAGCAGGATCCTCCGATGAACCCGACATGGCATCCCCTCCGGATACGTCGACGTGACGCTTTCAACCCTACAACGCATTCGGTCGGGGCGATGGTGGACGCCCGTGACCCCTCCCGATTCCCGCAAATGGGTGCGTCGATGATGTGACACGGGTGGCATTGCCAGGATGCCCGAGGTTTGTTAGAACGGATCTCACGGCGAGCCACGTCGGGCGCGTGTGCCCGAGCACTCTTTCGGGCGAAGTGCGCAGTATCGGAGGGGTGCAATGAGCGATGAAACAACTGACCTGCTGGACGGCGCATGCGTCGACGTCCTGCCCGAAGGCGACGAGGACGTCGAGGTCGAGTCCGACGTTCCGGAGGGGGCGCTCGGCCTCGCGCTCCCGACGAGCAAGCTCTGGGACTGTGGCCGCGTGCTCGACTTCCACTTCATGGGCGGCACCGCCGAGCAGCAGCAACGAGTGCGGGAGGACGCGTCACAGTGGACGCAGCACGCCAACCTGCTGATGCGCTTCGACGCGCCGGCGGACATCGCGGAGTTCCGGGTCGACTTCAGGCAGGTCGGCAACTGGTCGCTCGTCGGCACCGACAACCTGCTGCGGCCGTCGCCGGCGCAGACGATGAACATCTGGAATCTCAGCTCGATCCTGCACGAGGTCGGCCACGCGATCGGGTGCATCCACGAGCACTCCAGCCCGGGAAGCGACATCGAGTGGAACAAGCCGGTCGTCTACCAGGCCCTCGGCGGCCCCCCGAACAACTGGGACAAGGCCACCGTCGACCACAACGTCTTCAACAAGTACACGGCCGAGCTCACCCAGTTCTCGAAGTTCGACCCGCTGTCGATCATGCTGTACTTCTTCCCCGTCGAGTGGACCACGAACGGTGTCGCGACGCAGAGCAACAAGGTGCTGTCGCCGACCGACCAGATGTTCATCCGCCGCTGCTATCCGGGATGCACCGTCGACTTCTCGAAGTCGCAGCTCGCGACCGGCGGGTGCACGGTCGAGACCGGCCCCCGCACGATGTTCAACCGGTACTACGGCAACAGCTGGATCATGAATCGGCCGTACGGCAGCTTCATCGAGGTCACCTTCGACCAGCCCAGGCAGTACGCCGGCGAGGACATCTACACCGCGGCGAAGCTGAAGATGGTGCACCTCTCATCGATGCTGTATCGCAATCCCGGCCATTCGCCGATCGACATCACCGTCAATGGCGAAAAGATCAAGGAGGACTACAGCCCGCCGTCCGGCAGCTACATGACCGACGAGTTCGACATCACGCCGTTGATGAACGACGGCCGGAACGTCGTCCGCCTCGACTTCAAGGGTGCACGGTCCAACTACTGGATCAACAAGCTCCAGGTCGACTGCGAGCGGGCCTTCGACTGACGCGCCACCGCCCGACGCCGGGCACGCCACGCCCGTCGTCGATCATGAGATGCTGGGCCGAGGAGCAGCCGCGTGCCACCAGACCGATCGAATGAGCCCCCGACGACGATCGACCACGGCCGGATCCGCGCGTGCGGCGGGTTGCTCGTCTCGGTCAACCGCAGCTGGCAGGTCGACGTCGAGCCGGGTCAGCGCCCGGTCGCCGCGTTCAAGGCGATGGCGCCGATCGCACCGGGCCCCGCCGCGGAAGAAGCGGACGACGTCCATCTCGCAGCAGTCGGCGCCCACGACGCGTTCTGGCTCGGGTTCGAAGCCGACGACGCTGCCAGCTACGCGGTGACGATCGACGTCGACGGCCGCAACGCCCTGACGCGCCGGGCGGGACCGACCACCGAGCTGGACCTCGAACCGAGGAACTTCCTCGTCGTGCCCGACCAACCGTGGTTCGACTCGATCGTCGACGCCGACGGCGCCCACCGCCAGCTGGTGCCGTCGTACGACGCGGGCGCCGACCCGGCGTCGCCCGCATCCGGTGCCCGCGTCGTGCTCGGCATCCACCGCATCGACACGGGCTCGATTGCGGCGCCCCGCGAGCCGGAGGGGCCGGTGCCGCAGTACGCGGACGAGGTGGTCGACCCTGGCCCTGAGCGGCCCCCGGCGGAAGCGCACCGGTGGGCGGCGCGAGACGTCGATGCCGCCATCGAACGCGCCGCCCTCTGCGCCACCGTCAGGTTCATGATCGTCGAACCGTCGCGATACGAGGCGCTGACGGGAACCACGTTGCCGCCCGACATGTTCGACGACGTCGAGTCGGAACCGCCCGCGCCGTTCGATCCGTTCCAGGACCCCTGAGCGGCGCCGCGCCGCGTCAGCCGGTCGCGAGCTGGATCGTCGTGTCGCCGGTGAAGTCGCCGGCGAGCACCCGGACGACGAGCTGACCACTCGTCAGCAGTGCCTCGACGTCGGCGCCGTAGCCGTCCGGGATCTCGACGGTTCGCTCGTAGCCGCCGTACTCCCACTCGTGCAGCACGTAGTCACGCGGGCCGGCGCTGCGCAACTCGGCCCAGAAGCGCACCCGGCCCTGCGTCAGCTCGACCGACACGTCGCTGTCCGCGACGCCCGGAATGGGCGCGACGATCACGAAGGCGCCGGGCGTCGTGTACGCGTTCACCGGGACGCGCTGGGGCTTCATCGAACGCGCGGTTGCGTCCGTCGTGGCCCGGACGTCGTCATGAGACGGTCGAGTCGACATGCCACCGAGCGTACGCGGATCGGACGACGGTGTCGACACGACACCACCGTCCTGGCGCGGCACGTTCACGAGCTGCGAGAACCCCCGCTCGACCAGGTTCGACGATCTGACAAGCTGGTGCGATGGCATCGGCCTCGTTGCCGTCCGGAGTCGTCACGTTCGTCTTCACGGACCTCGAGGGTTCGACGCGCCTCTACCGCACGATCGGCGAGCGCTACCCGCCCCTGCTCGCGCGGCATCGCGACCTGCTCCGTTCGGCGTGGTCCGCGCACGACGGCCACGAAGTCAAGACCGAGGGCGACTCGTTCCTCGTCGCGTTCACCGATCCCGCCGACGCGATTCGGGCGTGCGCCATGGCGCAGCGACTCGTCACGCGCGAGGGCTGGCCGGCGGATGCGGTGCTGCGGGTGCGGATGGGGGTGCACAGTGGGCTGGCGTCACCGGCGGACGGCGACTACATCGCCTACGCGGTCCACCAAGCGGCGCGGGTGGTCGACGCGGGCCATGGCGGCCAGATCATCGTGTCGGCCGAGGTCGCCGCCATGGTCGACACGATCGCCCCGCTGACACTGCAGTCGGCGGGCCGTTATCAGGTTCGCGACTTCGACGAGCCCGTCGAGCTGTTCGAGGTTCGCGGTGCCGAGCTGCCCGTCGTCGACCGGCACCTGCGGGTGCGCCCGGCCGACGGGCACAACCTGACCCGGCCGCCGGGGCCCTTCGTCGGGCGCGAGGAGGAGTTGGAGACGCTGCGCGGGATCGTCGGTGCGGGGTCGGTCGTGACGGTGACCGGGCCGGGTGGCATCGGCAAGACCCGCCTCGCGGTCGAGTTCGGCCTCGATGTCGCGGACGCGATCCCCGACGGCGCGTGGTTCGTCTCCCTCGACACGCTCGACACCGTCGATCTCGTCCCCGGCGTGATCCTGGATGCCACCGGTGTGCGCGCTCCTCCCGACAGCGATCCGTGGGTCGCGGTCGGCGACTTCTTCGCCGACAACCACGTCCTGTTGATCCTCGACAACTGCGAACACCTGCTGCCGGAACTGGCGGAACGACTCGCGGCGGTCACCGCCGGGGCGCGCACCAGTTCGGTGCTCGCGACGTCGCGGACGCCGCTCGGGCTCCGCGGCGAGCGGTCGCTCGGCCTGGGCCCCCTGTCATCCGACGGCGCGGGCGGCGCCGCCGCGCCCGCGGTGTCGCTCTTCCTGGATCGCTCGGATCTCGACGCCGACGCGGCGGAGATCAAGTCGATCGGTGCGCTCTGCAACGAACTCGACGGCTTGCCGCTCGCGATCGAACTGGCCGCGGCGCGCGCAACGGTGCAGACACCCGGCGAAATGCTCGACGCAGTGCGCCGCGGGCGGCCGTTGCCCACTGGTCGCGACCCGACGCTGCCCGCCCGCCACCGCACGCTCGACGCACTGCTCGACTGGAGCGTCCGGCTGCTCGACGACACGACGCAGGCGGTGCTGCGTCGCCTGAGCGTGATGCCGGGCGACTTCGACATCGACACGGCGACCGTCGCCGCCGGCGGCGACGGCGTCGATCCGTACGATGTGCCGGAGGCGGTCTGGTCGTTGGTCGACCAGTCGCTCGTGGCGTCCGCCCACAACGCGGGGTCGACCCGCTACCGACTGCTGCGCACGATCCGCCGTTTCGCCGCCGACACGCGCGATGACGACGAGACCGTGGGGGTCGTCGAGCGGTTGTCCGACCGGTTCCTCGAGATGTTCGGTCCGGAGCGATCGCTCGACCGCAGCCACATCAGCGGCCTGGGAGACGAGATCGACAACGTTCGGGCGCTGCTCGACCCCGGGATGCCGGGCCCCGTCGAGAAGAAGCAGCGGCTGGCGATCGCGATCGGCCGGCATCACGACATGGCCGGCACCTTCGCGGCCGGCATCGACGAGGTCCGCCGACTCGTCGGCCTGCTGCCCGAGCCGACGGTCGCTCGCGTGTCGCTGCTGACGATGCTGGCCGACGTCGAGCTGCGCCTCGATCACTCCGACGAGGCGCGCCGGCTGCTCGACGAAGCCCGCGCGCTGAGCGCCGACGTCGGTCTCCCCGGGTGGGATGACGCCTGCGTCGATCGCACTGCTGGCGGCATCGCGCTGCGCGCCAAGGACTTCGACGGCGCACGGCGGATCGCCGAGGATGCAATGGAGCGGCCGCTGAGCGCGAGGGGCCGCGCCCGTCTCCAGAACCTGCTCGGCATCGTGCTGCTCGGCACCGGCGAGTTCGACGGCGCCCGGGCGGCCTTCGAGGCGGAGCTGCAGGCGTGGACCGAACTCGGCAACGACTTCTCCCGCGCGACCTCGCTCGGGAACCTGGCCGAGGTGCTGCTGCAGGCGGGACGACCCGGCGCCGCCGCCGCATACCAGTTGCAGTGCCTCGAGGTCGCGCAGCAGATCGGCCATCGGACACTCGCGGCGTTCTCGGTGGTCGTCGCCGCGCAGCTCGCCGCGGAGGCGGGGTCGCACGCGACGGCGGCGCGTCTGCAGATCGCCGCCGATTCGATGCTGGAGCAGTCGCGATACGTGCTCTACGACTTCGAGCAGCAGGCGCGCCGCGACCTGCTCGAGGCATGCGCAGAAGCGCTGGGTACGACTGCTTTCGAGCACGCCGCCGAGCAGGCGTCTAGCCTCTCACCAGATGCCGCTCTGAGCGAGGCGTCTGAGGTACTGAGGGGGCGGCAGCGCTCCGAGGCGCCGCCCCCGACCGTCGCCCCTGGAGGTGAGCGATGACCGAAGTGCCGAGCGTCCCCGACCCTGGCCCGACACCGCCCTGGAACGTCTCCGTCGACCCGATCTCGGGGGAGGCGTACCGGCCGCTGGAGGTGATCATCGACGTCGACCACGCGGCCCGGCTCCGGGAGATCCTGCCCGGTGAACTGCAGGTGGACGCCGTCAGCGAGATCCCCTTCGACGTCCTCGCGGGATTGGTCGAGGACCTGCCGCCGAACCCACTCGTGATCTCGTTCGGCGGCGCGCCGCGATCGGAACTGGAGGAGCTCCATCGAGCACTCCTCGCCGGGGAGATCGCCGACGCCGAGGGCGTGATCGTCGCTGAACCGAACACGGTGTTCATGGCCGACGCCGGCCACTGCATCGCGTGCCCGCCCCACCCGGCGGTGACATCGGCACACGGCATGCACTCGAACCCCGTCTGGGCGAACCCGGTGTGGGCGAACCCCGTCTGGGCGAACCCGGTCTGGGCGAACCCGGTGTGGGCCAACCCGGTCTGGGCGAACCCGGTGTGGGCGAACGGTCGCACGACGAGTTCGGCGCAGCCCGCGAACCAGGGCGTGCCGGCCCGGCCGGCGAACGCGGCGTGTGGCGACGGCCCCGCCGTTCCCCGCGTGATCATTCTGGACACGGGTCTCGCGGCGCTCGGCGGCGGCGCGGGGAATGCGCCGTTGCTGCCCCAGGCCACCGTCACGTCGCCGGACGCGGCCGACATGCCGGACCTCAACGCCGACTTCGCCCTCGACCCCGTCGCCGGCCACGGAACGTTCATCGCCGGGCTCGTCGAGTTGGCGTGCCCGGGTGTGCGGATGGTCCTGCCCAGCGTGGTCGAGTTCCGCGGTGACGTCGCGATCGGCGATGTGCTGACCGCGGCGTTCGTCGAGATCGGCAAGCTGGTCGACCAGGACGCCGGTGCCTCGCGCGAGCGACTCCGGCGGGCCGTCCTCGGGATGTCGTTCTCCGGGCCGATGAGCCGGACCGACCAGGCGATCACGCGGACGGGGCTCTCGCTGCTCCAGCAGGTCGGCGTGGTGACCGTCGCTTCGGCGGGCAACGAGGGGACCTGCGAGAAGGTGTACCCGGCCGGTTTCGGCGACCCGACCGACGCGTCCGCGCTCAGCAACGTCGTCTCGGTCGGCGCACTCGGCCAATGCGGGCCGGCCGACTTCACGAACTACGGGCCGTGGGTCAGGGCGTGCGCCGCCGGCGAGCAACTGACGAGCAGCTTCTTCCGGTACACCGAGTTGCGCGGCGAGTTCCGGGCGTTCGCCGGATGGGCGCAGTGGAGCGGCTCGTCGTTCTCGGTCGGGGTCGTCATCGGCGCCCTCGTCCGCGAGATGCGCCTGACCGGGTCCACCGCGTCGGAGGCGGTCGCCCGCCTCGTCGATGCGCCCGGCCTCCCGTCGATCCCGAACCTCGGCACCGTCGTCACCTGATCCGCCGGCTCGCCGAGATCCGCGGCGCGATGGGGTGGGCGGTCGGCGTCCGTCAGCGGAGTCGGCGCGTAGCGGCGATGATGTCGTCTTCGGAGACGAGGACGAGTTCGGCAGCCGCGCCGAGCGGGACGAACGAGTCGGCCGCGGCGACCCGGCCGATGTCGCCGCGGAAGCCGGCCTCGACGAGTGCGGTCACGATGCCCTCGCCGACGCCACCCGACCGCCGCGTCTCGTCGACGACGAGCACCCGGCCGGTCGCCTCCGCCTCCCGCGCCATGGCCTCGACCGGCATCGGCGCCAACCAGCGCAGGTCGACCACGCGCCAGTGCTCGCCGTGCTCGTGCACCAGCCGTCGCTGCGCTCGGCGGGCGAGGTAGCAGCCGTTGCCCCACGTCAGGATCGTCCCGTCGGACCCCTCGCCGTACAGCGCCGCCGACCCGACGGCGACGTGACCGCGTCCGTCGCCGTCGTCGAGCCACAATCCGTCGCCGTCGGCGTGCAGGTCGGCGGTGTGGTACCGGGCGATCGGCTCGAGGAACACGCAGACCGAGCCGTCGGTCTCCGCCGACGCGGCGCACGTCAGCAGCATCCGCCCGGCGTCGCTCGGGTGGCTCGGCGACGCGATGATCACGCCCGGGATGTCGCGCAGCACCGCGACGGAGTTGTCGTTGTGGAAGTGGCCGCCGAACCCGCGCTGGTACCCGTAGGCCGCGACCCGCACGACCATCGGGTTGCGGTACGCGCCGCTCGAGAAGAACGCGAGGCTCGCACCTTCGCCGCGCAGCTGGTCCTCCGCGTTGTGGAGGTAGGCGAGGTACTGGATCTCCGGGATCGGCAGTTGACCGTTCAGCCCCGAGCCGAGCGCGAGGCCGAGGATCGACTGCTCGTCGAGCAGCGTGTCGAACACGCGGTCGGCGCCGAACTCCCGTTGCAGCCCGCGCGTCACGCCGTACACCCCGCCCTTCGCCGCGACGTCCTCGCCGAACACGAGCGACGAGTCGTTCGCCGCCAGGATCGTGCGCAGCGCGCCATTGATCGACTGGGCGAGCGTCATCGGTGCTGTGCGTCCGGGTGCGGGCCGGTTGCCGAGCGCACCGGCGCGGATCGCGACGCGGTCGGGGGTGCGCGGCGCGAGCGGCGCGACGATCGCGTCGACCGACGTGAACTCCGGTTCTGCGAGCAG
This sequence comes from Ilumatobacteraceae bacterium, assembly GCA_024644465.1. GTDB lineage: Bacteria > Actinomycetota > Acidimicrobiia > Acidimicrobiales > Ilumatobacteraceae > Ilumatobacter_A. The sequence goes on from JAHEKY010000032.1 coordinate 16,895, forward strand.
CTCGAACGCGCGAGCCCGGGCGGCGCCGCGTTGATCGAGGTACCACTCGACGAGGTCGTGGCCCGAACAGTCGCCGCCTGCGACGACCTCGCGCGCCGCGCCGACGATCGGGTCGCGTTCGACATCGGCACGCAGTGCAGCGGCAGATCGGTATGCAGATTCGACGTCGGTGCCGGCATGGCCCAGGTAGCGAACGGTGCGCAGGTGGAGCAGCGCGGGCGTGCCGTTCGCCCGAGCGTCAGCGGCGAGCGCAGCCGTCGCTTCGATGACCGCCGCCGGATCGGTCCCGTCGGCCTCGGCGCGCGTCAATGCCGGACGTCCGGACGTCGAGGCGCCGACCCACCCGTCCGGCGTCGGCACACTGATCCCGAGCCCGTTGTCCTCGCAGACGAACAGCAGCGGAACCCGCCCGCCTCGGTGCGCCGAGTGGGCCGCCCAGTTCAACGCGCCCTGGGCCGTCGAGTGGTTCAACGAGGCATCGCCGAAGCTGCAGACGACGATCGCGTCCGCCGGCCAGCGGCGTGCTGCGTCGTCGGCCGCACCGCTCGAAGCGATGCTGAGCGCGAGCCCGACGGCGCGGGGGAGGTGCGACGCGATCGTCGACGTCTGCGGGACGATGCTCAGCGGCTCGCTGCCGAACACCTTGTGCCGCCCACCCGCCATCGGCTCGGTCGTCCGCGCGAGCATCCCGCGCAGCACGTCGCCGAGCGGATCCTGGCCGGGCACCTGCGTGGCGCGCGCGAAGTAGAAGCCGCCCGATCGGTAGTGCAGCAGCGCGGGGTCGGTCGGGCGCAACGCGAGGGCGACCGCGGCGTTCGCCTCATGCCCGGCCGACCCGATCGTGTAGTAGCCGAGGCCGTGCACCGAGCGCAGCCACCTGGCGGTGTGGTCGACGATCCGCGACGTCGCCTGGGCCTCGAACAACTCCGCCGCGATGATCGGCGACAGCCCGGCAGCACCCACCGTCGAGCCGGCATCGAGCGCCGCGATGCGGTCGAGCAGCGCATGTTCCAACGGATCGAGGTCGTCTGGGCGGATACCGGTGGACACCGGCGTTACGTTACGAGACATGGACTACATCAAGGTGCTCGCCGCAGCGGGTCTCGACGAGATCGCCGGCCAATCCGCTTCCGACTCCGCGGCCGCGTCCGGCAGGGGATTGGAGGTGCGGACGCCGATCGACGGGTCGCTGCTGGCAACGATCGAGCAGCACTCGATCGACGACGTCGACGCGATGATCGCGGCGGCGAACGAGGCGTTCGACGCCTGGCGGCGCGTCCCCGCGCCCCGGCGCGGCGAGCTGGTGCGCCTGATCGCCGAGGAACTCCGCGAGAACAAGGACGAACTCGGCGCACTGGTCTCACTCGAATGCGGCAAGCTGCTGCAGGAGGGTCTCGGCGAGGTCCAGGAGATGATCGACATCTGTGACTTCGCCGTCGGCCTCTCGCGCCAGCTCTACGGGCTGACGATCGCGTCCGAGCGGCCGGGCCACGCGATGCGCGAGGTCTGGCACCCGATGGGCGTCTGCGGCATCATCACCGCGTTCAACTTCCCGGTCGCGCCGTGGTGCTGGAACGCCGCGCTCGCGCTCGTCTGCGGGGATCCGGTCCTCTGGAAGCCGAGCGAGAAGACGCCGCTGACCGCGCTCGCCACCCAACGCCTCGTCGCCAGGGCGATGGCCCGCTTCGGTGACGCTCCGGACGCGCTGTCGCAGGTGGTCATCGGCCGCGCCGACGTCGGCGAACGGATCGCCACGAGCCGCGACGTCGCGATCGTGTCGGCGACCGGATCGACCCGGATGGGCACCGCCGTCGGAACCGCGGTCGCGTCCCGCTTCGGCCGGTGCGTGCTCGAACTCGGCGGCAACAACGCGATGATCGTCGCACCGTCGGCCGATCAGGAGATGGCGCTGCGGGCGATCGTGTTCTCCGCCGTCGGTACCGCAGGGCAGCGTTGCACCAGCCTCCGTCGGCTGATCGTCCACGAGGACATCCGTGACGAACTCGTCGCGCGCTTGCGGTCCGTCTACGCCGACCTGCCGGTGGGCGACCCGCTCGACGAGGGCGTCCTCGTCGGCCCGTTGATCGACCGGCAGGCCTTCGACAACATGCAGGCCGCGCTCGGCCGGGCGCGCGAAGCCGGAGCCGACGTCACCGGCGGCGAACGGGTGCTCGAGGATCGGTCACCGGACGCGTGGTACGTCCGGCCCGCGATCGTGGAACTCGACGCGATGACCGACGTCGTCCGCGAAGAGACGTTCGCGCCGATCCTCTACGTGCTCTCGTACACCGAACTCGACGACGCGATCGCGATGCAGAACGACGTGCCCCAGGGGCTGTCGTCGTGCATCTTCTCGACCGACGTCCGCGAGACGGAGGCCTTCCTGTCGGCGGTCGGTTCCGACTGCGGCATCGCCAACGTCAACATCGGCCCGTCCGGTGCCGAGATCGGCGGCGCGTTCGGCGGCGAGAAGGACACGGGCGGCGGCCGCGAGTCGGGCTCCGACGCGTGGAAGGCCTACATGCGCCGGCAGACGATCACGGTCAACTATTCCCGCGACCTGCCGCTCGCCCAGGGCATCCGGTTCGAGATCTGACGATGGCAACGACGACGACAGGTGGCGTCTCCTCGGACCACGCCACCGACATCAACAGCATCGCCGTGCTCGGCCTCGGCCGGGTCGGCCGGCTCGCCGCCCGCATGCTGCACTCCCTCGGCTTCGACGTCCGCGGCCACGACGAGCGGCCCGTGGTCGCGGAGGAACCATTCCGCCAGTTCAGGACGAACGTCACCGATCCGAACGCGCTCGCGGTGGCGCTCGGCGGTGTCGACGCCGTGCTCTCGTGCCTGCCGTACCACTGCAACATCGCGGTGGCCGACGCCGCCCACGAATCGGGCATCCACTACTTCGACCTCACCGAGGACGTGCCGACGACGGCCCACATCCGCGGGCTCGCAGAGACCGCGCGGGGGATCATGGCCCCGCAGTGCGGGCTGGCGCCGGGCTTCGTCGGCATCGTCGCCGCGTCGCTGATCGGGCGGTTCGAGCGATGCCGCTCGGTCAAGATGCGCGTCGGTGCGCTGCCGCAGCACCCGACCGGCCTGCTCGGCTACGCGTTCAACTGGTCGCCCGAAGGCGTCGTCAACGAGTACCTCAACGACTGCGAAGTGATCGAGGACGGCGTCCACAAGTGGGTGTCGCCGATGGAGTGGCACGAGGCGATCTACGTGGACGGCACCCGGCTCGAAGCGTTCACGACCTCCGGCGGTCTCGGCACGATGTGCGAGACCTACCTCGGCCGGGTCGAGAACCTCGACTACAAGACGATGCGGTACCCCGGCCACATGGACCTGATGAACTTCTTCTTCCACGAGCTGCTGATGCGTGAACGGCGCGAGCTGGCGGGCGAGATCCTGACGGTCGCGAAACCGCAGGTCGACGAAGACGTCGTCTACGTGCACGTCGCCAGCGAGGGCACGATCGACGGGCGCCTGCGCAGGGTCGAGTTCGTCCGCGCGTACCGGCCGATGGAGATCGCCGGCGAGCGGGCGACCGCGATCGCCTGGACGACGGCGGGCTCGGTCGTCGGTGTGATCGAGATGGTGCGGGCGGGCACGCTCCCCGCGGCCGGGTTCCTGAAGCAGGAGGACGTCCCGCTCGACGCGCTGCTCGCGACGACGACCGGCGCGCTCTTCGAGAACCGCTGAACGCTGCGCCGCGGACTCCGGTTTCCCCGTCGTGCACATCGTCGAACGTGCCTGCTGCCGACCGGCTGGATGCGTACGTGGGAGCATGCAGTGATGAACGACCCGCTGTTGGAGCCGTTCCAGCTCGAGCATCTGACGCTGCGCAATCGTATCTTCTCGTCGTCGCACGAACCGGCGTACGCCGAGAACGGCATGCCCACTGATCGATACCGGCTGTACCACGAGGAGAAGGCCAAGGGTGGCGTCGCGATGACGATGACCGCGGGCTCCGCCGTGGTGGCCGAGGACAGCCCGCCGTCGTTCGGCAACCTCCACGCGTACGACGATGCGATCGTGCCGTGGATTCGGCGGATGACCGACGGCGTCCACGAACACGGTGCGGCGTGCATGATCCAGCTCACCCATCTCGGACGCCGAACCGGCTGGTCGAGCGGCGACTGGTTGCCAGTGCTGGCGCCCTCGCCGATCCGCGAGCCCGCGCACCGGTCGATCCCGAAGGAGGCCGAGGACTGGGACATCGAACGCATCATCACCAAGTACGCCGACGCCGCCGAGCGGATGCAGGCCGGCGGGATGGACGGCATCGAACTCCAGTCGTACGGCCACCTCTTCGACGCGTGGTGGTCGCCGGCGACGAACCAACGCACCGACGAGTGGGGTGGCGACCTCGACCGGCGCGTGCGCTTCCCGTGGATGGTGCTCGAGGCCGTGCGACAACGCGTCGGCGCCGAGTTCATCGTCGGGCTCAGGATGTTCGTCCAGGAATCGATTCCGGGCGGGCTCGACTTCGGCGCCGGGCTCGACATCCTCGGCCGGCTCGAAGCGTCGGGCCTGATCGACTTCATCAACGTCGCGAAGGGGTCGATCCACAACGACGTCGAACTGACCGAGGTCATCCCGATCCACGGCATGCCGTCGGCGCCGATGCTCGACTTCGCCGGCATGGTTCGGGCGGCGACGACGCTGCCCGTGCTGCACGCGGGAAAGATCGACGACGTCGCCACGGCGCGCCACGCCATCCGCGAGGGCAAGCTCGACCTCGTCGGCATGACCCGCGCCCAGATCGCCGACCCGCATCTCGTCAACAAGATCATCGACGGTCGCGAAGACCGGATCCGCCCGTGCGTCGGAGCCACGTACTGCCTGGACCGCATCTACGAAGCCGGCGAGGCGTTGTGTCTGCACAATGCCGCCACCAGCCGTGAGGCGACCATGCCGCACGACATCCCACTCGCCGCGGAGTCCCGCAGGGTCGTGGTCGTCGGCGCCGGGCCGGCCGGCCTGGAAGCCGCTCGAGTCGCAGCCGAGCGCGGTCACGACGTCACCGTGCTCGAAGCGATGCCGTGGGCGGGAGGTCAGGTCCGACTCGCCACTCGCAACCCCCGCCGCGTCGACCTGATCGGGATCGTCGACTGGCGAATCGGCGAACTCGACCGGCTCGGCGCGGACGTGCGATACGACACGTTCGCCGACGCCGAACTCGTACTCTCCTTGACACCGGACGTGGTCATCGTCGCGACCGGCGGGCTTCCGCAACTTCCGGACCTCGAATCGGGAAGCGAACTCGTCACCACCAGTTGGGACGTGCTCGGCGGCGACGTCACACCGACCGGCAGTGTTCTGTTCTACGACGACAACGGCACCCACTCGGCGCTCTCGGCCGCCGAGATGATCGCCCGCTCCGGTGCGCAGCTGGAGATCGTGACGCCGGAGCGGATGTTCGGGATCGAAGTCGGAGGGCTGAACCACGTCCCGTACGCGCGGGCGTTCAACGAGACCGACACCCGGATCTCGATCAACCAGCGCGTCGTCGGCCTCCGGCGCGAGGTCGGCCAATTGTGCGCGGAGATCGGAAGTGACCACTCCGACCACCGCACAGTGCGTCACGTCGATCACGTCGTCGTCGATCACGGCACGCAGCCGATCGCCCAGCTCTACTTCGACCTCAAGTCGGCGTCCACCAACCTCGGCGCCGTCGACTACGGCGCGTTGATCGACGGCCGCCCGCAAGCGCTCGAACGCAATCCGTCCGGGTCGTTCCAACTGTTCCGCATCGGCGATGCCGTCGCGAGCCGGAACATCCACGCCGCGATCTACGACGCGCTCCGGCTGATGAAGGACATTTAGCCCGTTCACCGAAGAGACGGTTGCCACCGCGAGTCCGAAACCGGTATCGGACTCGCCGTGCTGGGCGGCAATCGGTGGGCGCGACCGTTCGCGATGATTCGGACGCGGTCGGCCGGGGTACCGTCCGCGCGTGCAGCGCGTTCTCTCCGATCGCTACGAACTCGGTTCGCTCGTCGGTGCCGGCGGAACCGCACGCGTCTACGAGGCACATGACCGCACCCTCGGCCGACGGGTCGCGGTCAAGCTGCTCGACGGCGTCGCCGCCGCGTCGAACGACCCGGCCGGTCGCGACCGGTTCCTCGCCGAGGCCCGCTCGTCGGCGAGCTTCTCCCACCGGGGTGCGGTCGCGGTGTTCGACGCCGGCGAGGCCGATGGTGATCTGTTCATCGTCATGGAGTTCGTCGACGGCTCATCGCTCGCCCAGTTGATCGCCTCGCGCGCCCCGATGCCCGAGGCGGAGGCGGTGCGGATCGTCACAGAACTCCTCGACGCGCTCGGCGCAGCACACGACGTCGGCATCGTCCATCGGGACGTCAAGCCGGCGAACATCCTGGTCGCGCGTGACGGCGCGGTGAAGCTGGCCGACTTCGGCATCGCGAAACGCTTCGACGAGGTGGCGGACTCACTGACGAACGCCGGCACCGTGATCGGCACGCCCCGCTACCTGGCGCCGGAGCAGGCTGCGGGTCGCCCGGCGACCCCCGCCGTCGACGTCTACGCGGTCGGCATCGTGTTGCACGAGATGCTCGCCGGAGCGTCGCCGACCATGGCGCCGGATCTGCGCGCAGCACGACCGGACGTGTCGCCCGAGGTGGTGCAGGCCGTCGCTCGGGCGCTCTCACCCGACCCCGAGGACAGGTATGCGTCCGCCGCCGCGATGGCTGCGGTGCTGCGCGGCGACCGGGCGCGAGCAACCCCTCCGGTCGCCGCCGCGGGTGCCACGCAGGTGATGACGAGGGCCGACGCGCCGACCCAGGTGCTCGCACGTGCCGTCGCGCCGACCGCCGTTGCTCCGACGACACCCCGTCCGCCACGGGAACTCGACGTGCGCATCCCCGAGCCGCACCGACGCGACCGTCCACCGCGCTGGTGGGCGGTCAGCCTGGTCACGGTCGCCGTCGTCGGGATCGGCGCGCTGGCGCTCGCCCAGCGGGGGCCGGTCACGGTCGAGTCGGCCACCGAGACGTCAGGGTCGGCGACCTCGATCGTCGCGGATGAGCCCGTCACCGTCGAGACCGAACCGGTCGATGCGCTCGAGCCGAACGACCCGACGGCCACCCTGTCGGTCGCGCCGCAGCCGGACCCGGACGCGGCCTCGTCGACGGAAGCCGCACCGCCCGAAGTGGTCCCGGGTTTTCCCGCAACCGACGACATCCTGGTGTTCATCGCACAGTTGCGGGAGGGCAAGGACGTCGCCGGGAAGCAGTCCAAGAAGCTCGGCGACAAGCTGCACGAGCTGCTCGAGGAGGACGACGAGGATCTTCCGGACGAAGCGCGCGAACTCGCCGAGGAACTCCGGGAGTGGGTCGAGGACGGCGAGATCGAGCCCGCCATCGCCGAGGCGACGCTGGAGTTCATTGCCCCGCTGCGCTGAACCGTCGATACGGTGGCGCCATGGCTGAGCGCGTCGTGTCCGTGTCCCGAACGATCAACGCGAGCCCGGAGGCGATCTTCGACCTGTTGACCGACCCGTCCCGTCACGTCGAGTTCGACGGTTCGGGGACGGTGCAACGGCTGCGGGGCGATTCCGACCGGCTCGAACTCGGGTCGAAGTTCGGGATGGACATGAAGATCGGTCCGCTGCCGTACCGCATCTCGAGCACCGTGGTCGAGTTCGAGGAGAACCGGCTGATCGCGTGGGCCCATTTCGGCAAGCACCGCTGGCGGTACGAACTCGAGCCGGTCGACGGCGGAGCGGCGACGAAGGTCACCGAGAGCTTCGACTGGTCGACTGCGACGTCGCCGAAGGCGATCGAGCTCGCGGGGTATCCGAAGCGTCACCCCGCCAACATGGAGGCGACGCTCGAACGCCTCGCCGCGCTCGTCGAAGACTGACGCGCGACCCCGGCAGCAGCCGTCGAGTGCGGCCCCGCACTTGACCGCAGGTGGTGTGACCGGCTTCACTTCAAGTGCCGTCGAGTCACCGGCAGATGGGGGAGTGCAGCGTCGTGAATCAGCCCGTTCGTGGCATGCCATGCTTCGTCGATGAGTGAGTTCGACCTCGACGAGGCGCTGGACGACGTCGACGACGCGATCCTCGAGCTCGAATCGCGCCCGCAGGCGGAGGGCGTGTCGGCCGAACTCGACCTCGGTGAACCGTCACGCTGGCAGATCCACCCGATCGGGTGGGTCGCGATCGGCGTGCTCGTCGTCGCCGCGGTGTACCACACCCTGATCGACACGAAGTTCCTCATCGGCAACTTCGCGTGGTGGCACTGGGCGTTCTTCGCGGCGCTGGCGGTGTTCTCCCTCCGTCCCGCGGTGCTCCACGGAATCCGGCTGGGGATCGAAGGCACGGCGTCGGTCACGAAGTCGATCGCCTGGATGCTCGCCTGGGTCGTCTTCGGGTTGCAGTTGTTCAACGTCGTCACGCGATACAGCAACGAGTTCCTCGAGCAGGACATCCTCTTCGGTCAGGTGGTCAGCGCGGCCTGGCAGTCATTCGGGCTGATGTTCCTGATCGGCGTCAACTACGGCGTGCGCGACGGCGTCAACCCGCGGATCGACTTCTGGTGGGCCAAGTTCGAACCGAAGACGAAGGCCTGGCTGGACTTCGTCGTCCACGTGGCGCTGCTGTTCCCGTTCATCTGGATGGCGATCCGCATTCTGCGGCCGTACGCGGAGACCTCGCTCGGCCGGCGCCGCAGCGGTGAATGGCCGTCCGGTCATCGGGTGTGGGAGACGTGGGAGCAGTCGCCCGAGGCCGATCAGCTGCCGGTCGGTCCGATCAAGGCGATGCTGCTCGTCGCGTTCGTGCTGTTCGGATTGCAGGTCATCGCCGAGATCATCAAGACCGGCTTCGTCATGATCGGCGACGACAAGCGCGGTGACATCGTCGTGAGCGAAGTGCCGCAGAGGATCGAGTAGGACCCGATGCTCGCGATCCTCGGCCTCGAACTCGGCGTGTTCCTGTCGATGTTGATGTTCGCCGTGTTCATGGTGATGATCCTCAGCGGATACAACGTCGCCTTCTCGTTCGCCAGCACCGCGCTCGCGTTCGCGTTCATCGGCGACATCACCGACACGTTCGACCCCAACGCGCTGAACACGCTGCCGGCCCGATGGTTCGGCGCGATCAACGACCAGAACCTGCTCGCCGTCCCGCTGTTCGTGCTGATGGGCGCGATTCTCGAACGGTCGGGGCTCGCGGAACGGCTGCTGACGGCGATCGGGATGCTGATGGGTGGCCTGCGCGGTGGTGTCGCGGCGGCGGTCGTCATCGTCGGCACGCTGCTCGCGGCCGCGACCGGCGTCGTCGCCGCGACCGTGATCGTCATGGGGCTGCTCTCGCTGCCGGCGATGATCGCACTCGGCTACGACCACAAGCTCGCGACGGGCGTGATCACCGCGTCCGGCACGCTCGCCCAGCTGCTCCCGCCGAGCATCGTGCTGATCCTGCTCGCCCAGCAGCTCAGCGTCGGCATCCTCAACCTGTTCGCGGGGGCACTCCTGCCGGGCCTGATCCTCGCCGGCCTCTACGTCGCGTATGTGCTCGTCGTCTCGTATCTCAAGCCGAAGCTCGGCCCGGCGATGCCCCTCGAGCAACGCCGCCTCTCCGGCAACCCGTCAGTGCGTGCATCGCTGCTGATCTCGGCGATCCTCTCGGCGATGGTCGGGCTGACGATGCTGCTCGCCGGCTGGCAGACCGCCGTCGTCGCGCTCGTCGGCTCGTTCGTCGTGTTCGCCGCGGTCCTCAGCCGGACTCGGATGCTCGCCGCCGAGGTGATCGTCGCGATCGTCCCGATCCTGTTGCTGATCATCGGCGTGCTGACGGCGATCTTCCAGGGTGTCGCCACGCCGTCGGAGTCGGGCGCGGTCGGCGTGTTCGGCGCGCTGCTGCTGACGTGCACCAACTGGCTCTTCGACCGCATCCTGCACGATCAGGGCGCCGAGCACATCGAACCGCGGTGGCGGCTCGGCCGGTCCGAGTTGAAGCAGGCCGGCCAGTCGACGGCGAACATCGTGGTGCTCGTGATGACGCTGCTGTTCGCGTCGACGTTCTTCAGCGCGATGTTCTTCCAACTCGGCGGCTCGGATCAGACGTCCGAGTGGCTGACGTCGATCGGCGGCGGCAAGTGGGGGTTCGTCATCGTGGCGATGATCGCCCTCTTCATCTTGGGCATCAATCTCGAGTTCCTCGAGATCACGTTCATCGTCGTGCCGATCTTCGTGCCCGCGATGATCGAACTCGGCTTCACGACCGACGAGGTCGTGTGGTTCGCCGTCCTGATGGCGGTCAACCTGAACATGGCGTTCATCTCGCCACCGGTCGGGTTCTCGCTCTTCTACCTCCAGAGCGTTGCCCCGCCGGAGGTGGCGACGGCCGACATCCACAAGGGCGCGATCCCGTTCATGTGCCTGCAGGGGGTGGCGCTGGTGATCCTCGCCGCGTTCCCACAGATCACCACGTTCTCGATCAACTTCTTCGGCTAGCTGTGCAAGGATTGATCCCGGTCTGAACAACCAACACACCACCATCCAGCCACCAACCAGGGGGACAACATGACTGACGACAACATCGATCCGGCGACCGCGAGTGCAGGGGTCGATCGGCGGACCTTCCTCGGCAAGGCGGGCGTCGGCATCGCCGGCTTCGCTGCGACCGCCGGGATCCTCGCGGCATGCGCAAGCGATGACGACGGCGACGGTTCGACCGGCTCGGCACCGGGTGCCACCACCGGCGATTCCGTCGCCACCGAGGACACCGCGGCGCCCGACACGGTGGCCCTCAGTCAGGACGGTCCGGAGATCGAGTGGGACATGGCGACGTCGTGGCCGGCCGGCCTCGTCACGCTGTTCGGCTCGGCGCAGGTGTTCGCCGAGCAGGTCAGCAGGCTCACCGGCGGCCGCTTCAAGATCACGGCGCGTCCCGCCGGCGAGATCGTCGGCGGTCTCGAAGTGCTGCCGACCGTGCGCGACCTGGGCGTCCAGTCCGGGCACACCGCGTCGTACTACTACACCGGCCTCAACGAGGTGCAGCAGTTCGGCACCGCCGTACCGTTCGGCCTCACCCAGCGGCAACACAACGCCTGGCTGTACCACGGTGGCGGCCTCGAGACGCTCAACGCGTTCTACGCCGAGGAGCACGGGATCATCACGTTCCCGGCCGGCGGCACCGGCTGCCAGATGGGCGGCTGGTTCAGCAAGGAGATCAACACGGTCGCCGACCTCAACGGTCTGAAGATGCGCATTCCCGGCATCGCCGGCACCGTGCTGTCCAACCTCGGCGGCGAGCAGGTGTCGCTGCCGGGCGGCGAGATCCTCCCGGCGATCGAGACGGGCGCGATCGATGCGGCCGAGTTCGTCGGCCCGACCGACGACCTGATCCTCGGCCTCGATCAGTTCGACGGTCAGCTGTTCTACTACCACCCCGGTTGGTGGGAGCCCGGCACGACGCTGGAGGTGCAGTTCCCGCTGTCGCTGTGGAACGACCTGCCCGAGGAGTACAAGGCCGCCGTGGAGAATGCGGCGGCGTACGCCCACGGCACCACGGTCGCCCAGTACGACCATCTCAACTCGATCGACCTCCAGAAGGTCAAGGAGTTCGCCGAGATCCGCGAGTTCTCGCCGGAGATCATGGACGCGTTCAGGACCGAGACCGAGTCGGTGCTCGACGGCATCGCGTCGAGCAACGGTCAGTTCGCGGAGATCCTCGGACCGTGGCGCGAGTTCCGCGACGGCGTGTCCGAGTGGTTCAGCCTCGCCGAGCGCTCCTACCTGAGCCAGCAGTACACGGCCTGACCAGACACCCGTCCCGTGGGGATCTCTCCCGCATGGCCGGTGA
>JAHEKY010000125.1 GCA_024644465.1 Ilumatobacteraceae bacterium
GGCCACATCGTCGTCGCGCCGCTCCACCGCGGGTGCACGCTCACCAACGCGCAGGTCTCGATCGTCGCCGAGAGCGACCTCACCGGCCGCCGGCGCGCCCACCGCCACGCCCGCCGGCGCCAACCGCGCGAGGGCGCGACGACGTTCCAGGACCTGAAATCCGGCAGCTTCGTCGTGCACCACCAGCACGGTGTCGGACGGTACGAGGGCATGGTGAAGCGCTCGATCGGCGGCGTCGAGCGCGACTACCTGCTGATCTCGTACAAGGGTGGCGACAAGCTGTACGTGCCGTCGGACCAGATCGACTCGCTGCGCCAGTACGTCGGCGGCGAGGCCCCGACGCTGCACCGGCTCGGCGGGTCGGACTTCGCGAAGGCCAAGAGCCGGGTCAGATCCGAGGTGCGCCAGATCGCCCAGGAACTCGTCGTGCTGTATCAGAAGCGGATCACCGCCGACGGCCACTCCTTCACGCAGGACACGCCCTGGCAGCACGAGATGGAGGAGGCGTTCCCCTTCGTCGAGACCCCGGACCAGCGCATCGCGATCGACGCGATCAAGAGCGACATGGAACGCGCCCACCCGATGGACCGGCTGCTCTGCGGCGACGTCGGGTTCGGCAAGACCGAAGTCGCGATCCGCGCCGCGTTCAAGGCGATCCAGGACGGCAAGCAGGTCGCCGTGCTCGCACCGACGACGCTGCTCACCACGCAGCACGGCAACACGTTCGCCGACCGGTTCGCGGGTTACCCGATCCGGGTCGAGGTGCTCTCCCGGTTCCTCACGGACGCGCAGGCGAAGAAGGTGATCGAGGGCGTCAAGTCGGGTGAGATCGACTGCGTGATCGGCACGCATCGGCTGCTCGGCGCCGACATCCACTTCAAGGACCTCGGCCTGCTGATCGTCGACGAGGAGCAGCGGTTCGGCGTCCAGCACAAGGAGAAGATGAAGAAGATGAAGACGAACGTCGACGTCCTCACGCTCTCCGCGACGCCGATCCCGCGGACGCTCGAGATGTCGCTCGTCGGCATCCGCGACCTGTCACTGCTGCAGACCCCACCGGCGGACCGCCAACCGATCCTCACCTTCGTCGGTGAGTACGACGAACGCGTGGCGATCGAGGCGATCCGGCGCGAGTTGCTGCGCGAGGGCCAGGTGTTCTGGGTCCACAACCGCGTACGGTCGATCGACACCGCCGCCGCGAGACTGCGCCAGCTCGTCCCCGAGGCGCGCATCGCCGTCGCTCACGGACAGATGGACGAAGGCACGCTCGAGACCGTCGTCCAGGACTTCTGGGACGGGAACTACGACGTGCTCGTCTGCACGACGATCATCGAATCGGGCATCGACATGCCGACCGTGAACACGCTCGTCGTCGAGCGGTCCGATCTGCTCGGCCTCGGCCAGATGCACCAGCTCCGCGGTCGCGTCGGCCGATCCGGTCAACGGGCGTACGCCTACCTGTTCCACCCGCGCGACAAGGTGCTGACCGAGGAGGCCTACGAGCGGCTGCGCACGATCGGTGAGTCGACCGACCTCGGATCGGGGTTCAAGATCGCCATGCGGGACCTCGAGATCCGCGGCGCCGGCAGCCTCCTGGGCGAGTCGCAGTCCGGCCACATCGCGGCCGTCGGCTACGACCTCTACTGCCAGATGGTGACCGAGGCGGTCAGCGAGATGAAAGGCGAACCGCCGCCGGCCGCACCCGCCGAGATCAAGCTCGACGTGCCGAGCGACTCCTACCTCCCGGCCGACTACGTCGCGAAGGAGGAACTGCGACTCGAGGCGTATCGCCGGCTCGCCGCTGTCGAGAACGCCGCCCAGGTCGACGACATCCGCGCCGAGTGGGAGGACCGCTACGGCCCGTTGCCACCGCCCGCCGAAGCGCTGCTGCAGGTCGGCTACATGCGCGCGGCCTGCCATCGGCTGGGGATCCGCGACATCCAGATCTCGAGCACCGAAGCCCGACTCGCACCGATCGAGTTGAAGCTCAGCGAGACGATCAGGCTGCGGCGGCTCTCGAAGGGCGCGAAGTACAAGGAGGACGCCGGCCAGCTGGTGATCCCGCTCCCCCGCCGAAGCCCGCGCGGCGTGCAGATCGATCCCGCGACCTACCTCGTCCAGTTCCTCACGGACCTCGTGCCGCCGGACGACGCCGAGCCGGCGTCATGACGCCGGCGGCGACACCGGTGAGCACCGCCGCTAACCTGCGGCCCGTGCATCGCCGCCCGCCGATTCTGACATCGCTCGCCATCGCGCTGACCGGGGCCCTCCTCGGAGCCGGCTGCGCGACGTTCTCCGACAACGACGCCGTTGCGCGCGTCGGCGACGTCGAGCTGTCGGCCGACGAGCTGCGGGAGCGCGTCGACGAGCTCGGCGCCCCGCAGGACGAAGCACTCGACGCGAACGCGGTCCGCCAGACGATCGACACCTGGATCAGCGAGCAGCTCTCCGGTGCGCCGGACCCCGCGCTCGCCGCCGCGGTCTACCCTCAGGGCCTCCTCGCAGCGGGCAGCATCTGCTTCGAGGTGATCGTCGCCGAGTCCGCCGAGCGTGCGGCGGAGGCGCTGGACCAGCTGCAGGCGGGGGCGTCGTTCGGCGAGGTGTTCGCAGCCCACAACATCGACCCGGCACTGACGCAGGACGAGGGTCGATTCGGCTGCGTGCCGGGCAACCAGATCCCGGTCGGAACCGGCAACACGTTCGTCGACGCGCTCACCGAGATCGACGACCGCAACCGGTTCAACACCGCCGAGATCGAGGGCAACCCCGGCGAACCGTCCGTGTTCGCCGTGGTCCGCTTCATCCCGTTCGACGAACTCGGCCCGGAGGACACCCCGACCGTCTTCGCCAACATGACGGTCGCCGCACGGGGCATCGACGTCTACGTCGACCCCCGGTACGGCACGTTCGACAGCGCGAGCGGCACGGTCGTCGCGCTCGGCTGATCACAACGATGCCCGGACGGATCATCATCGCCGGGCTCGGACCGGGAGGCGACGAGTTCGTCACGGACGAGACGCGCGCCGCGATCGCCGCGACACCGCACCGCTTCCTGCGAACGGCTCGCCATCCGTCCGCATCGCTCGTCCAGGACGCGACGACGTTCGACGACGTGTACGACCGCAGCGACACGTTCGACGACGTCTATTCGGCGATCACCAACGCACTGGTCGACGCCGCAACCGCGCACGGCGAGATCCTCTACGTGGTCCCCGGATCCCCGCTCGTACTCGAACGCACCGTCCGCGACCTGCGGACGCGCGCGCTCGCCGCCGATGACCTGACCGTCGACATCCTGCCGGCGATGTCGTTCCTCGACCTCGTCTGGGCGCGCCTCGGCATCGATCCGGTAGATGCCGGCGTGCGCCTCGTCGACGGCCACGACTTCTCCGTGTCCGCCGCAGGCGAGCGCGGCCCGTTGCTCGTCGCCCACGCCCACGCCAACTGGGTGCTGTCCGAGATCAAGCTCGCGGTCGAGGACGCGACCGGCGACGAAGCGGTCACGATCCTGCAGGCACTCGGCACGGCAGACGAGCGCGTCGTGGAGACGACGTGGGCCGACCTCGACCGCACGATCGACGCCGATCACCTGACGTCGATCTACATCCACCGCCTCGCCGCCCCGGTCGGCGCCGGCTACGTGCGCTTCCACGAGCTGGCGCGCACGCTGCGCGAGCAGTGCCCATGGGACATCGAGCAGACCCACCAGTCGCTGATCCCACACCTCCTCGAAGAGACCTACGAGGTGATCGACGCCCTCCGCGCCCTCGATGCGCCGGACGCCGGCCGTGACCCCGACACCGACGTGATCGAGGAACTCGGCGACCTGCTCTACCAGATCGAGTTCCACGCCACGATCGCCGAGCAGGAGGGACGGTTCACGATCGCCGACGTCACCCAGGGGATCCACGACAAGCTCGTCCGCCGCCATCCGCACGTCTTCGGCGACACCGCGGTCGCCGGTACCGCGGACGTGCTCGCGAACTGGGACGACATCAAACGCGCCGAGAAGGGTCGCACGTCGGCGCTCGACGGGATCCCGCGATCGATGCCTTCGCTGAGCTATGCCCAGCAGCTCGGCCGCAAAGCGTCCAAGGTCGGCTTCGACTGGCCCGACGTCAGCGGCGCGTACGCGAAGCTGTCCGAGGAGTCGGCCGAGCTGAGCGAAGCGATCGCCGCAGCCGACGCGGCCGAGATCCGGGACGAACTCGGCGACTTGCTCTTCGCGGTCGTCAACGTCGCCCGCCACGTCGGCGTCGACGCCGAACTCGCGCTGCGCGCCGCGAGCGACAAGTTCCGCGACCGCTTCGTCGGTGTCGAGGCGCTCGCGGCCAAACGCGGCATCGAACTCCGGGACGCCGGCATCGACGTGCTCGATGCCCTCTGGGACGACGTCAAGCGCCGCTAGATCCACACGGGCCGGTACCGCTGGGTCCGTCAGGCGGGTGGGGCGGCCGGTGACCGTTCGGGGCCCGGCGCCGGCTGTGCGGTGAAGTCCGCCAGCGTCTGCTCCCACTCGTTCTTCCAGCGGCGCCAACGCAGATCGATGACCTCATCGAAGACGGTGAGCGCCCGCCACGCGCCGAGCGCGAAGACCAGCATCGGCAGCCCGTAGACGACGCTGATGCCGATCAGCCGGTCGGCATTGCTCAGCCCGTCCTCGGCGAGCATGTCGCGCAGCCCCAGCGCGTTGATCGCGAGGCCGCCGACGAGTGCGACGAGCGTGACCCAGAACCATGCGATCAGCGCCCGGTGCGGGACCCCGA
Source organism: Ilumatobacteraceae bacterium (assembly GCA_024644465.1). GTDB lineage: Bacteria > Actinomycetota > Acidimicrobiia > Acidimicrobiales > Ilumatobacteraceae > Ilumatobacter_A. The sequence goes on from JAHEKY010000125.1 coordinate 4,767, forward strand.
TCCGGGCCGCGTGCCGGGAGCAGTACCGGAACGGCGCCCAGACCGCGACGAACGCCGCGAGCACCGCCACGCCGAAGATGATCACCGCGACGATGTCGTCCTTGTTCGCCAGCCGATCCTCGAGCCGGACATGGGTGATCGCGGCTGCCGCCGGTGTCGCGAACGCGAGGACCCACAGCAGCGCCGCGAGCCAGCCGCGCGCCTTGTGCTGATACCGGTTCGCCGGCACGAGCGACTCGGCGTTGTGCATCGAGAGCAGACTCCAGATCACCAGACATGCGGCGGCGCCCAGATGGACGACGGCGACCGACGCCGACCTCGTCACGTCGCCGGGCTCACCGGTGTGCTCGGTGAAGAGCGTCAGCACCAACGCGGCGAGCAGCAACCCGAAGAGCGTGTAGCGCAGCCACCAGGTCGGCATCAGCAGCGGCGGCGGGTCCGAGCGAAGGGGTGTGAACTTGCCGTTGCCGGTGACGAGATCGTGCGCGCTGCCGGTGCCCCGGCGTTCGGCCTCGGGCTCCGGATCGTGGCGCGTCGGTGGGACGACGATCGACGGATTCGAGCCGACGCTCGACGGCAGCCGCGGCCCGGCCTGCCCAGCGTCGCCCTGTTCATCAGGTGGGCCGACGGTGGGGTCCGACATCGGACGTCAGGCTCCCTCGGGAATCATCTGCAGCTTGTTGCCGGGCCGGGCACTCGCCGATGTGCGCTGTTCGATGAGCTGGTTGTGCATGTTCGCGGCTTGGAACGTCATGTCGCCGAGCGAACGGGTCGCATCGGTCACGGCGAGCGTCGCGAGCAACTGGACGAGCGCGCCGACGGCGAGATAGCCCACGAGTGGGCCGAGTTCGCTGGCGTCCGTCGACGGCGTCAGCGTCGAGAGCCCGCCGAGTCCCTGGATCTGCACGAGCAACACGACACCGATCGCAGCAGTCAGACGAATCGGGTTGCGCCGGGCACCGACTGCATCGGCGGAGCGTTCGAGCACGATGAACGGGATGAAGAGGAGCACCGCCTGCGCGGCGAATCCGATGACGACCTCGTTGGTCGTGCCATCGGCGACGTAGCGGTCGCCGATCATCCAGATCCCGGCCCCCGCCGCCGGCCACGCCAGGGCGGCGATCAGCGGGTTGCGACGCCGAGCCGACGCGAGCCGGACATTGATCACGGTCATCGCCGTCCACACGGTGGCGACCGCGAGTGCGACCAACGCGATCGAACGCTCCGCGGTCTGCAGTGCCGCGAGGACGTCCCACGCCCGGTCGATCTGATTCGGCAGGAGCACGCCGTCGCGCCCCTCCTGCCAGAAGAGGTACATGACGATCGCGCCGACGACGCTGAGCAGCGTGAGCCCGGCCACCGCGGACGTGATCACGACACCGACTGCGTTGCCGCCCGGGATCTGGCGGATGTGGCCGCGCGTTCTCAGGACGGCGTGGTTCGGGCCGTTGTCGGCGAACAGCGCGGAGAACTTCCCCTTGCGCGTCTTGAGCGACGAGTTGACTCGCGACCGACGATCGAAGGCGCGGACGATGTCGTTCTCGACAGCGCTCGCCGCCCGCCAACCGAGGAGCACGACGACCGTGGCCGGCACGATCGCGGCGATGCCGACGACCCACGTCGGCGCGAATCCGTCCGCGTCGTCGAACGTTCCACCCGCACGGAGGGTCAGGACCATTCCCGCACCGACAACGGCGAGCGTCACGGGGACGAGCAACCACTCACCCAGCCTGATGCCGTGGCCGCCGACCTTGCGGACGAGACCGGACAGGTAGTTGACCGGCCAGTACATCATCGGGAAGGCGATCAGCACCGCCGCGACCGCGGTGATCAACGGGAGCGAGCTCTCGGTCCCCTCGATCGGTGTGTTGTACTGCCGCGACAGGTACGTGACCACGATCGACGCAATCGCCGTGAACACGATCGGCACGACCCAGCTCGCCGCCGCCCGACCGGGCTGCGGCGGCTCGGACACCGTGGCCGGCGCGTAGATCCGGCGGGCGTTCTCGGCCACGACGTAGGTCCAGAGCACGACACCGATGGCGGCGATCGACCCCGCGAGGAACGGCCCCCAGTCGAGCACGGCGAGTCGCGGCTGTTCGTCGACGAGCCGGAAGACCTGCCAGCCGTACAACACGAACGCGAGTGCGATTCCGGCGATCGCGACGAGCCGGAAGGGCCACATCGGCACCCGGTCCGGCGTGACGACCTTGGCGACGCGGTGCCCGGGCGATGCCTCGGAGCGCTGTGGCGGGAACATCTCCGGCGGTTGCGGACCGGGATCGAGTTGGGCGACGACGGTCGGTGCGTCGGCGGTCGGCGGCGGCATCGTCTCGGCGAGGCTGACGGCCATTGCCGGCGTCGGCGAGGGCGCAGAACCGGGGAGCGCCGACGGTGCCGGCTCGGCATCGGCGGGCGGCGTGGTCTCGGCATCGGCGGGCGGGCCGGCCGGCGTCGAGCCCTCGGCACTCGGTGCAGTCTCGGCATCGGCGAGCGGTGTAGCCGGCGTCGAGCCCTCGGGGGCCGGCGCGGGTTCGGAAGCGGCGGTCACTGGGACGGCGGGGGCGGGGGCCGGGGCGGCGGCCAGCGGGGCAACGAGTGCCGGCTCCGGGGCGGCGACAGGGTCGACCGTGACCGTCGGCGGCGGTACCGGTGACGGGGGCGGAACCGGGGGCACGGGCGTGGCTGCCGGAGCGGGGGGCGGCGCCGGGACGGGTGCCGCGAGGGGTTCGATCGTCACGTCGATCGGTAC
>JAHEKY010000126.1 GCA_024644465.1 Ilumatobacteraceae bacterium
ACCGCTCGCTCGTGTCCGACCTCGGCAGCGGCGTCGGGGCCACGGTCGAGGACTTCGCGCCGGGCTGGTTCGACGGCGTCTCGTGGCTCCATCTCACGGCCTACACCTATCTCGCGCCGGCAGGGCGGTCGCTGTTCCAACGGCTGGCCGACGAGGCGCGGCGCCGAGGGATCGCCTACTCGGTCGATCCGTCCGCGGCCCACCTGTTGCGGGCGTCGTGCGACCGCGGCGAGGTCCGTGCGGCGTTCACGGGCGCCACGGTGCTGTTCCCCAACCACGACGAAGCGGAGTACCTCACCGGCGACGCCGATCCGGCGGCCGCAGCCGAGCACCTCCTCGACATCGCCGACTGCGTCGCAGTGACGCAAGGTGCCGAGGGGGTCGACGTCGCCCGACGCGGGGCGGAGACGTTCCACGTGCCGGCCGAAGAGATCGACGTGGTGAGCACACTCGGATGCGGCGACGCGTTCGCCGGCGGATTCATCGCCGCGCGCGTCCGCGGCGCCGACGACCGCGCCGCTGCGGAGGCGGCCGTTGCGTCGGCCAGCCACGCAGCTCGCCTCGCGTCCGCGCGCTGAGGTCAGGCCGGGCGGAGGTGTTCGACGGCGTCGCCGACCGCGATGCAGCCGGGGCTCGCGACGAGCGCACCGATCGAGAAGCAGCCACTGCGATCCCGGTTGATGCCCTTCAGCAGGCCGAGATCCCGGTCGAGGCCGGGCTGTGGTCTGGTGATCATCACGCACCGGTCGATCTGCTTGAACACGGCGAGTTCGGCGCCACCGATGCGGATGTGGTCGCCGACGAAGCCATCCTCGCCGGCCCCGTCGACGACGACGTTCGTGCGGAATCGGCGGATGTCCCAGTCGCCCAGCGAACCGGTCGATGCCAACGAGACCCGGCTCCAGCGCGAGTCGTGCCACGCCCCGGCCGGACCGGTCCACGAGACCCAGTCGGCCTCGTTGTCGACATCCATCGGGTTCTCGTAGGTACCGCCCTCGTCGCCCGCCCGCCGCAGTTCGACGGCGCGCCCGAGCCAGGTGGACAACACCGCATCGGCCGAGCCGGGTTCGACGTCGTCGCCATCGGGCAGCGTGACGACGACCGCGTCATCGACGCAACGAGCGGACGCGAACAACAGCTCGGGAGCGCGGCGGGCGGTCAGCACCGTCGCAGTGGCGACATCGAAGACGCCCCATCGCCGGTCGCCCTCGATGCCGAGCTCGCCGACGTCGGTCGACTCCAGCCGCTCGCCTCCCATCGACTTCACCGGGTAACGCCAGAGCTCGGTGACCTGCACCCGCTCGACCGTAACGAAACGATGGCTGCTTCGTGGGAGATGGGAGCCATCGGTAACCTGGCGCGATGAGCGAACCCACCGACACGACCGGGCCCACGAGCGAATCGGCGGTGGCGGGCGCCCCGAGCGACTCGCCTGCGCCGGAGCTGCTCGAGGACGAGTTGCTCGTCGAGGAGATCTCGATCGACGGGATGTGCGGCGTCTACTGACCCATGCTCGACCGGACACTGACGCTCGACCAGCGGGTCGCGTTGCGCCCCGAGCCGTTCGGAGCGCTCGCGTATCACTACGGCAACCGCACGTTGATCTTCCTCAGGCATCCCGACGTCGTGCGAGTCGTGCGGGCGCTCGACGGCGACGCGACGCTCGGCGAGACGCTCGCCGCATGTGACATCGAAGAACGGCGCTGGCCGAGCTTCGCCACCGCGTTCAGTGCGCTCGAGGAGTCGGAGATGCTGCATGAGCCGACTCGTTGAGCAGCTGAAGGGCGGGCTCGACGCGCCGATCTGCCTGACCTGGGAACTGACCTACGCGTGCAACCTCGAGTGCGTGCACTGCCTATCGTCGTCCGGCCGCCGCGACCCGCGTGAGTTGACGACCGCCGAAGCGAAGTCGGTGCTCGACGAGCTGCGCGACCTCCAGGTTTTCTACATCAACATCGGCGGGGGCGAGCCGATGATCCGGCGGGACTTCTTCGAGCTGCTCGAGTACTCGGTCGACAACGGCATCGGCGTGAAGTTCTCGACGAACGGCGCATTCATCGACGCGGACAAGGCGCGGCGGCTCGCCGCGATGGAGTACCTCGACATCCAGATCAGCCTCGACGGCACCGACGCGGTCACGAACGACGCGGTGCGCGGCAACGGCTCGTACGCGACTGCCATCCGCGCGATGGAGCACCTCCGCGACGCCGGCTTCGGTGAGTTCAAGATCTCGGTCGTGGTCACCCGCCACAACGTCGATCAGCTCGACGAGTTCAAGGCGCTCGCCGACTCGTTCGGCGCGCAGCTGCGGATCACGCGGCTGCGTCCGTCCGGGCGCGGCGCCGACACGTGGCACGACCTGCATCCGACCCAGCAGCAGCAGGTGCAGATCTACCGCTGGCTGGTCGCGCACGGCGACGACGTCCTCACCGGCGACTCGTTCTTCCATCTCAACGCGCTGGGCGAGACGCCGCTGCCCGGTCTCAACATGTGCGGCGCCGGCCGGGTCGTCTGCTTGATCGACCCGATCGGTGACGTCTACGCCTGCCCGTTCGTGATCCACGACCAGTTCAAGGCTGGTTCCGTCCGCGATCGAGGCGGCTTCGCGCACGTGTGGAAGCGCAGTGCGCTGTTCACCGAGCTGCGCGAGCCGCAGTCGGCGGGCGCGTGTGCGTCGTGCGGCAGCTACGACGCGTGCCAGGGCGGGTGCATGGCGGCGAAGTTCTTCACCGGCATCCCGCTGGACGGCCCCGACCCGGAGTGCGTCAGCGGTCACGGCGAAGCCGCGTTGCTCGCCGCGTCGTCGGCCGCCGTGCCGAAGCCGGCGATGGATCATTCGAAGCCGACCCGCGTTCCGGTCACGATCGGCCGGCGTGTCACATCTGGTGCCGGGCACCAGATGTGACACTCACGGCGCGATCACGTCGGGGGGCGGCGCGGTGGTGACGAACTCGACGTCCTGCACGGCCCGGCTCATCGCGACATAGAGCAGCCGGGCGCCCCGCGGCGTGGACCCACCGGCGTCGGCGCCCTCGGCGAGGATCTCGTGCGGGTTGACGACGATCACACCGTCGAACTCGAGGCCCTTGACGTCCTCCGGCCCGAAGAGCGGCACCTCGTGCGGGGCGAGCTCGTGCAGGTGGTCGGTCGGTGCGAGGTCGACCGCGCGCAGCGCCTCGCCGAGTCGGTCGTGGAGCTCCGCCGACGCGACGATGCCGGTCAGCCGGTGGCGGGCCTTCATCGACCTCGTTGCGTCCGCGACGGCGGCGTCCAGCGTCGCGCGGGAACATCTCGTCCATCCCGGTGGCCTGCCCCCGTTCCGTACGCTGCGGCTCTCCGTCGCATCGACGGCGGTGAGCGGAAGCAGACGGTTGGCGACGCGCAAGATCGGTTGCGGCACTCGGTAGCCGATCGTCAGGTCGGCGATCGTGCCGCTCACCCCGGTCGGGCTGAGGTGGGCGAACACGTCACCCCACCGCTCCTGACCCGACGGCGTCGTCGACTGCGCGACATCGCCGACGAGCGTCATCGAGGCGCCGGGGCTGCGCCGGCCGATCACGCGCAACGCCACTGCCGAGTGATCCTGTGCCTCGTCGACGACGACGTGGCCGTAGGTGAACGGCGAGCCGTTGAGCAGCGAGTTCGCCTCGTCGACGAGCAGTTGGTCGGCACGGGTCCAGACACGGCGTCTGCCCGCCGGGCCGGGCAGCATCCGGTCGACGAGCTTCGCCGGCTTCTGCGTCGGCCAGGCCCTGCTGATCGCTGTCTTCAGCGGCGCGGCGTGTGACCAGTCCTCGTCCTTGCCCGTCCGCCGCAGCAGTTCGCGCTTCGCGAGTGCGGTCACCCGTGTGCGCCGTTCGTTGATCGGGCTCGTCCCGGACTTCGCGGTCTCCAGCCACGCCGTGATCTCTGCCCGCTCGAACACGTGCGTCCGGGCCCCGATCGGCACGCGCACATCGTCGCTCGGCGGCGTGATCGCCGCGAGCGCTGACTGTTCGAGTTCGGCGAGCCGGCCCGCGTCGCCCTTCCATCGCGCGGTTGCGGGGTCATCGACGCCGGTGATCTCCACGCGGGGGATGCACAGCTCGTCGATCGTCGCCTGTCGCACGCTGCGCTCACCGAGCGACGGCAGGACGTTGCCGATGTAGTCGAGAAAGGCCCGGTTGGGGCCGACGACGAGCACACCGTCCCGCGCCAGCCGGCCGCGATGCTCGAACAGCAGGTAGGCCGCCCGGTGCAGGGCGACGGCGGTCTTGCCGGTGCCGGGCCCACCTTGCACGATCAGCACCTGGTCGATCGGTGCACGGATCACCTCGTCCTGCTCCGCCTGGATCGTCGCGACGATCTCGCGCATCGCGCCGCTGCGCTCCGCGCCGATCTCGGCGAGCACGGGGTCCGGAATGCCGCCGGCGACGCTGCCGCCGTCGGGGTCATCGAGGTGTTCGTCGAGGTAGGCGACGAGGTCCCCGTCGTCGCTCGTGAACCGGCGACGAAAGTCGACGCCGAGCGGATCGACCGACGTCGCACGGTAGAACGGCGCCGCGATCGGGGCGCGCCAATCGACGACGACCGGATCGTGAGCGTCGTCCTCGATGTGGCGCCGGCCGATGTACCACCGCTCGCTGTTACCGGCGGCATCGGGCGTGTCGATTCGCCCGAAGAAGTCGCCGGCCCCGGGGCCGCGCAGATCCTCGAGTGCGTCGGCCACGGTGACCTCGACGTACTCCTTCGTGATCTCGTCCGCGGCCGACGCCGGGTCGACGGCGCGCAGCCGCTCGATCATCCGGTCGCGCGCCCGACGCGCGGCGGCGAGGTGGGCGCGCTCGTGATCGAGGTCGGGGAACAGGTCGGCACTCACGGGGCGGAGAATCTACACCGGTCGGCGCCACTGGTGCTCGAAGAGTGCGGAGGCGGGCATCGAATCGTGGCAGGATCGCTCCCTGTGCCCGCGCTGTTGCTGATCCCGCTCGCGTACGTGCTCGGCACGTTCCCGAGCGCAACGTTGATCGCCCGTGCGCACGGCATCGACATCTCCGCGTTCGGATCGGGCAACCCCGGCGCCTCCAACGTCACGCGGGCGCTCGGATGGCGCAAGGGCATCTGGGTGTACGTGCTCGATGCACTGAAAGCGGCCGTCGCCACCTGGCTCGGCCTCGTCGTCGACGGTCGGCCGCTCGCCTACGCATGCGCGATCGCGGCGGTGCTGGGCCACATGTTCCCGGTGTTCCGCCGATTCAGGGGCGGCAAGGGTGTGGCGTGCGGGTCCGGGGCGCTCGTCGTGCTGCATCCGCTGATCGGCGCTGCCGCGCCGCTGGTGTGGTGGACGATCAGCAAGGTCTCGCGCACGGCCGCGCTCGGCTCGATCGTGACCGTCGCCCTCGCCCCCGTCGGCCTCGCCGTGCTCGGCCGCCCCGCGTGGGAGTACGCCGCGACGGCGGCATTGTGCGCACTCATCCTCGTCAAGCACTGGCGCAACTTCGGCCGCCTGATCCGCCGCGAAGAGCACTCCCTCAGCCGCAGTTGACCGCGATGCGCCTGCTCGACGCCCTCCCGATCGGATCGATCTCCGCCGCGAACCGGGTGATGTTCGGCCCCCATGTCACGAATCTCGGCAACGACGACCGCGAGTTCACCGACCGGCATGTGGCCTACTACGAACGGCGAGCCTCCGGCGGTTGCGGGATCATCGTCACCGAGGGCGCGTCGGTCCACCCGTCGGACTGGCCCTACGAGCGAGCGCCGTTGGCGACCCGCAGCGGGCCCGGGTGGGCAGCGATCGCCGAGGCCGGCCATCGGCACGGCGCGCTCGTCGTCGCCTCGCTCGACCACGCCGGCGGGCAGGGCTCGTCCGCGTACGGCCAGCTCCCGCTCTGGGCGCCGTCGCGGGTCCCAGAAGTGAACAGCCGCGAGGTACCGAAGTGGATGGAACCCGCCGACATCGAGGCGGTGGTCGCGGGGTTCGCCACAGCGGCGGCGGACGCGTCGGCGGCCGGCGTCGACGGCGTCGAGATCAACGCCGGCCAGCACAGCCTGATCCGCCAGTTCGTGTCCGGGCTGACGAACCAGCGCGACGACGCCTGGGGTCAGGACCGGCTGCTGTTCGCCCGTCAGACGATCGCGGCGGTCCGTTCGAGCTGGGGCGACGGAGTCGTCGGGCTCCGGCTGTCCTGCGACGAACTCGCCCCTTGGGCCGGTGTCACGCCGGAGATGGCGCCGGCGATCGCGGTCGAGCTCGTCGCCGCGGGGTTGGACTACCTGGTCGTGACCAGGGGGTCGATCTACTCCGTCGAGAAGACCCGGCCGGACTTCCACGAACCGCCGGGGTTCAACATCGATGTCTGCCGGGCCGTGCGCGACGCCGTGCGCGAAGCGGGCCACGCAACGCCGATCTTCCTCCAGGGTTCGATCGTCGACTGGGGCCAGGCGGAGTGGTCGCTCGGCGGCGATGACGACGCGGCGGTCGCCGACGGCGTCGAGATGACCCGCGCCCAGATCGCCGACGCCGACCTCGTCGCGAAGCTTCGCCGTGACGCTCCCGACGAGATCCGGCCGTGCACGCGGTGCAATCAGCTGTGCCAGGTCCGCGATGCCCGCAACCCGATCGTGACGTGCGTCGGCGAACCGACGAGCGGGCGCGAAACCGAGGATCCGGACTGGTACGAACCGGCGACGACGCTGCGCAGGGTCGTCGTCGTCGGTGCCGGCCCGGCCGGCCTCGAGGCCGCGCGCGTCGCGATACTACGGGGCCATCAGGTGCGCCTGATCGAACGCGACGACGCCGTGGGTGGTCTCGCCCGGGTCGCCGGTCCGCACGGGCCGCTCGTCGACTGGTACCGGCGCGAACACGAGCGGCTCGGCACCGACATCGTGCTCCACACCGACGCCGACGACGCGATCGGCGACGGCGACGGCGCGCCGGTCGTCGTCGTCCAGTGCACGGGTTCGGTACCCGGCATCCGCGAGTACGGCATCGACGCGGATGCGATCCCCGTCCACGACATCGCGGACGTCCGGCGCGGCGTCGCCGACGTGCCGGACGACGGCGACATCGCGCTCTTCGACCCGATCGGCGGCCCGATCGCCGTCGCGTTGGCCGAGGAACTCGCCGACCGGGCGGTGCTGATCACCCAGGACTACATCGCCGGCAACGAGCTCTCGCGGACCGGCGACCTCGCACCCGCGAACAGCCGCCTCGCTCAACGCAACGTGCGCATCGAGCGCCGATCGCTGCTGCGGGGCGTCACGGCGTCGGGCGTGGTCGTCGAGGACCGTTTCAGTGGCGAGCGACGGACGATCGCGTGCTCGGCACTCGTCGACTGCGGCTTCCGACTCCCCAGCGACCCCCTGCCGGGAGCCACGTCCTGTGCCGGCGATGCGGTCGCACCGCGCACGGTCCACGAGGCAGTCCTCGAAGGGCGGCGCGCCGGCCGGGCGATCTGACGCTGAAGCGGCGTTCGGGCTGGCGAGGCGGCGCCG
>JAHEKY010000033.1 GCA_024644465.1 Ilumatobacteraceae bacterium
GAGTGCCGGCTCCGGGGCGGCGACAGGGTCGACCGCGACCGTCGGCGGCGGTACCGGTGACGGGGGCGGAACCGGGGGCACGGGCGTGGCTGCCGGAGCGGGGGGCGGCGCCGGGACGGGTGCCGCGAGGGGTTCGATCGTCACGTCGATCGGTACGACGTCGGGCAGCCGATCAGGTTCCGTGGCCGGCGGGGGTGGAGCCGGCGCGGGAGGCGGCACGATCGGCTGGTCGGCGCTTGGTGCGGACGGGGCGGGAGGCGGCGGCACCGGCGCGACGATCGGCCCGGGCGCAGGCTGGACATGGCGTGCGAGCGGCTCGTTCGGCGGCGCGTCACCGGACGTCGAAGCGCCCCGGTCATCTGGGTTGCCCTGCGAGCGCGAGTCGGCTACTTCCATGTCATTGTCATCGGCATTGCCCCGATGCGGCTTGAAGGTTTCCTTGCGGTCCGCACGGCAGGGGGCCAAACGGCCCGAGCCACGGCAGAATTGGGCTCCGTGCGCCTCCTCCTCGCCAATCCGTCCGAGCATCCATCCGTCGCCACGCTGCCGTTCGGCGATCGGTTGACCGACTGGTCGCTGCCCCGCATGCACGGCGTGTTGGGCCTGCACCGGCACGTCGTCCGGTTGATCGAACTCGGCGACGTCAGCTACGTCATCAAGGAACTCCCCGACAACCTCGTCGAGCGCGAGTACCGGCTGCTGCGCGAATTGGACGACCACGGTCTGCCGACCGCCGAGGTCGTTGCCGCCGTCACCGGCAAGACCGACGGCGCCGACGGGATGCTCGTCACACGGCACCTCGACTACGCGATCCCGTACCGCACGCTGCTGTCCGGGCGCGGGCTGACGATCCCGTATCTCGGCGAGCGAGTTCTCGACGCACTCGTGGGCCTCCTCGTCCGGCTCCATCTCGCCGGCTTCTTCTGGGGGGACTGCTCGCTGTCGAACACGCTGTTCCGCCGCGACGCCGGCGCCTTGTCGGCGTACATCATCGACATGGAGACCGGCGAGCAGTTCGAGAAGCTGTCCGACGGGCAGCGCACGCTCGATCTGCAGATCGCCACCGAGAACGTCGCAGGCGGCCTGCTCGACCTCCAGGCGGGCAACCAGCTCGCGGCGGACATCGACCCGTGGGACGTCTCGATGCAGATCGACGACCGGTACAGAAACCTGTGGTCCGAACTCACCGACGAAGCCGAATTCGCACCGGGCGAGACATTCCGTATCGAGCAGCGACTCGAGCGTCTGCACGACCTCGGGTTCGACGTCGAGGAGATGGACATCGTCGACAGCGACGGTGGCGATCGGCTGCGCTACGTGCCGCGGGTCGTGGAGCACGGGTACCACCGCGACCGGCTGAAGGACCTCACCGGCCTCGAGACCACGGAGAACCAGGCGCGGCGGCTGCTCGCCGACATCATGGCGTTCGGCAGCGAGCTCCAGCATCAGCGCCAGACCGCGGGACGCGAAACCGGGTACCCGTTGCGTCAGCTCGCCGAGAACGTCGTGGCGGTGCGATGGCTCGATCAGCGGTTCGAGCCGCTGATGGCAAGGATCCCGCGCGAGATGTTCGCCAAGCTGGAAGCCGCCGAGATCTACCACCAGCTGCTCGAACACCGCTGGTTCGTGTCGCAGCAACGCGATGCCGACGTGTCGCTCGACGACGCGCTCGACTCCTACCTGATCGACGTGCTCGTCAACGCGCCCGACGAGATCCTGCACGTCGACGACGACCCCGAGCTCGCCGAGATCGTCGCCCAGGAACGATCGTTCCAGTCCGACGACACTCCGTCAGACGGCGAGGACGGGGACCTCTGACGCGGGTACCGTCGGGACGATGAGCGAGATTGTGAACATCGTCGGCCGTGAGATCCTCGACTCACGAGGCAACCCGACCGTCGAGGTCGACGTCGAGCTCGACTCGGGTGCGAGGGGCAGAGCGGCCGTACCGTCCGGCGCGTCGACCGGCGAGCACGAGGCCGTCGAACTGCGCGACGGCGGCGACCGCTACAACGGCAAGGGTGTGTCCACCGCCGTCGGTTTCGTCAACGGCGAGATCTCCGGAGCACTCCGGGGCGTCGACGCCCTCGACCAGCGCACGGTCGACCAGACGATGATCGACCTCGACGGAACATCCAACAAGGCTCGCATCGGCGCGAACGCCGTGCTCGGCGTCAGCCTTGCGGTCGCGAAAGCGTCCGCCGACGAACTCGACGTCCCGCTCTACCGCTACGTCGGTGGCCCGAACGCCCATGTGCTCCCGGTGCCGATGATGAACGTCATCAACGGCGGCGCGCACGCGGACAACTCGATCGACCTCCAGGAGTTCATGGTGATGCCGGTCGGCGCCCCGAGTTTCTCCGAAGCGCTCCGGTGGGGCACCGAGACGTACCACGTACTCAAGCGCGTGCTCGGCCAACGCGGGCTGTCGACCGCAGTCGGCGACGAAGGTGGGTTCGCCCCGGACCTCGATTCGAACGAAGCGGCGATCCAAGTGCTCGTCGAAGCGATCGAGCAGGCGGGCTTCACGCCCGGCGAGGACATCGCGATCGCGCTCGACCCTGCGACCAGCGAGATCTTCGACGACGGCGCGTACCACCTCGCGGGTGAGGGCAAGGTCCTCTCACCAGCCGAGATGACCGACTACTGGGTCCGCCTCGTCGACACGTACCCGATCGTTTCGATCGAGGACGCGATGGACGAAAACGACTGGGACGGGTGGGCGACGCTGACCGCCGCGGTCGGCGATCGCGTCCAACTCGTCGGCGACGACCTGTTCGTCACGAACTCGACGCGGCTCCAGCAGGGGATCGACAGCGCCGTCGCAAACTCGATTCTCGTCAAGGTCAACCAGATCGGTTCACTGACCGAGACCCTCGACACGGTCGCGTTGGCGACACGGCACGCCTACACCGCGGTGATGAGCCACCGCTCGGGCGAGACCGAGGACTCGACGATCGCCGATCTCGCCGTCGCGACGAACTGCGGACAGATCAAGACCGGCGCGCCGGCGCGCTCGGACCGCGTCGCCAAGTACAACCAGCTCCTGCGGATCGAAGCGGAGCTCGGCGAAGCGGCGGCATTCCGCGGTCGGGCCGCCCTCGCCCCCATGCGCTGACCCATCCTGCCAACGCGTGAGGTAGGTGCGCTCCATGTGCGCAACAACCTCACGCGTTCGGGGTTGGGAACGGTGGGGCGCGTCGTCAGGCGTGGAACGATGTACCGGTCGCGGTGAGGCGCGCCTCGGCGCGCGCCTTGCCCGCGATCGCATCGGCCACGTCGGTGTCGAACTTCTGCTCGCGCAGCATCCGCTGGTGGCGGTCGAGGGCTTCCTTCGCGCGGGCGACGTCGATGTCCTCCGCGAGCTCGGCGGTGTCGGACAGAATCGACACCGTCGTCGGGCTCCCGCTGACCTCGACGAAGCCGCGATGAACGGCGAGGCTCTGGACCTTGCCGTCGGTCTGGAACACCCTCGTGTGGTTCTCGACGAGCACGCCGAGGAACGCCGCGTGACCGGCCTGGAAGGCGATCTCGCCCCCGCCGTCGGTGCGCGTGATCACCATGCTCGCCTCGCCCGAGTAGAGCACCTTCTCGGGTGAGACGACTTCGACTCTGATTGGTATGGCCATGCGATGTTCCTCCGAGATGTGACCGGGCCCGACGGAGCCCCGCCGTGGGTCAGCTGTCCTGCAGGGCCTTCGCCTTGGCCTGGACCTGGTCGACGTTGCCGACGTTGAGGAAGGCCTGCTCGGGCACGTCGTCGAGACCGCCGTCGATGATCGCCTCGAACGACTCGACGGTCTCGGCGACCGGTACGTACTCGCCTTCGAGGCCGGTGAAGACCTTGGCGACGAAGAACGGCTGGGACAGGAAGCGCTCGACCTTGCGGGCTCTGGAGACGATCAGGCGGTCCTCCTCGGACAGTTCGTCGAGACCGAGGATCGCGATGATGTCCTGCAGCTCCTTGTAGCGCTGCAGCGTCTCCTGGACTCGGCGGGCGACGTTGTAGTGATGGTCGCCGACGACTTCCGGCGAGAGGATCGTCGAGGTCGACGCGAGTGGGTCGACCGCCGGGTAGATGCCGAGCGACGCGACTTGGCGGGACAGTTCGGTGGTCGCGTCGAGGTGCGTGAACGTGGTGAACGGCGCGGGGTCGGTGTAGTCGTCGGCGGGCACGTAGACGGCCTGCAGCGACGTGATCGAGCGGCCCCGCGTCGAGGTGATCCGCTCCTGGAGCTGGCCCATCTCGTCGGCGAGCGTCGGCTGGTAACCCACCGCCGACGGCATGCGGCCGAGCAGCGTCGACACCTCGGAGCCCGCCTGCACGAAGCGGAAGATGTTGTCGACGAACAGCAGCACGTCCTGGCCGGCGACGTCGCGGAAGTACTCCGCCATCGTGAGCGCCGACAGCGCGACCCGCAGGCGCACGCCCGGCGGCTCGTCCATCTGCCCGAACACGAGCGCTGCCTTCTCGTACACCTCGGATTCGATCATCTCCAGCCGGAGGTCGGTGCCCTCACGCGTGCGCTCGCCGACGCCGGCGAACACGGACACGCCGCCGTGCTGCGACGCGACGCGGTTGATCATCTCGGTGATCAACACGGTCTTGCCGACACCGGCGCCGCCGAACAGGCCGATCTTGCCGCCGGAAACGTACGGCGTCAGCAAGTCGACGACCTTGATGCCGGTCTCGAACATGCGCGCCGACGGCTCGAGCGCGTCGAATTCGGGCGCCGGGCGGTGGATGTCCCACCGCTCCATCTCGTCGAGGCCCTCCGGCTGCGTGTCGAGCGCCTCGCCCCAGACGTTCCACACGTTGCCGAGCACCTTGTTGCCGACCGGCACCTGGATGCCGTGGCCGAGGTTGCGGACCGGTGCGCCCCGCACGAGGCCGTCGGTCGGCTTCATGCAGATCGCACGGACGCGCGCGTCGCCGAGCTGCTGCGCGACTTCGGCGAGCACGGTGCTCGTCTTGCCGTCGAGGTTCACGTCGAACTCGATCGCGGAGTTCAACTCCGGCAGCGAGCCGCGCGGGAACTCGACGTCGATGACGGGGCCGGCGATGCCGACCACCCGCCCATCTTGCAGTTCCTGTTGTGTCGAGGATTCGGTCATGGTCATGACGGTGTGCTCCTGGGATTCCGTTGCAGTCAGAGGGTTTCGCCGTACTTGGCGTGATGGAGTCGTTTGGCCTGGTTGATCCAGTCCTCGCGTTCGATGCGGCCGGGGAAGTTGAGCCGTTCGTCGAATTCGGTGACGTCGTCGGTGGTCCACCTGGCGATCTGCCGGAAGGTGGTCACACCCTCTTCGGCCAGCTTCTGGACGATGACGGCGCCGACGCCGGAGATCCTCGTGAGGTCGTCCCGATCGATCGTTGCAGTGGCCGCGCCCGCGGTGGCCGGTGCGACCGCCGTCTCGGCAGCCGCGCCGGTGATCGGTGCGGCCGTGTCGGGGTGCGTCGAGGGCGGCATGTCGCCGAACATTCCCTCGCCGATGTCGAGGTAGTACGTCTCGTCGCCGTCGTCATCGAGCGCCGCCGCGCCGCCGACGATCTCCATGATCTCGGCGGTGATCGAGTCCTGGCGGGCCCGGTTCATCACGATGCTGAGACTCTTGATCAGCTCCTCGGCGTTGTCGGTGGCCGACTTCATCGCGCGCTGGCGGAACGCGTGCTCCGACGCGGCGGCGTTCAAGAGGGCCGCGTAGACGCGCGCCTCGACGTAGCGCGGTAGCAGCGAGTCGAGGATCGTGGTCGGATCGGGCTCGAACTCGTAGTCGCCGCCGGTGCCGTCGCTCGAGCCGGCCTTGCCGTCGCCGCCGGTGATCGTCTCACCCGACAGCGGCACGAGCGGCCGCAGCACGACCTCCTGGCTGCCCGCCGACACGAACCGGGTGTAGACGAGTTCGACGCGGTCGACCTCGCCGGAGGTGAACAGGTCGACGACGTACTCGCCGATCCGGCGGGCGTCTTCGTAGCTGGGCTGGTCGCTGAACCCGTTGAACGCGGTGCCGAGGCGATAGTCGCGGAACCGGAAGTAGCCCTCGGCCTTCTTGCCGACCGGCACGATCATGTAGTTCTTGCCGCTGACGACGTCGGCTTTGACCTCACCCTCGGTCGCACGCTGGACGCCGGCGTTGTAGCCACCGCACAGCCCGCGGTCGGCGGTGATGGCGACGTAACAGGTCGTGCGGATCTCGTCGCGACCCGCGAGCATCGGCGAGTCGGTCGACCCGCCGGCGGCAGCGAGATCCTTGACGACCTCGGTGATCTGCTCCGAGTACGGCACCGCGGCCTGCACGCGCTGTTGCGCCTTGACGATGCGCGACGCCGCGATCAACTCCATCGCACGCGTGATCTTCTTCGTGGCCTGCATCGACTTGATGCGGCCGCGGAGGATGCGTTCCTGTCCGCCTGCCACTACGACTCCGTCGTCTCGTCCATCGTCACCATCTCCTGTCGACTACTCCGTCGCCAGGGTCTTGGCGGATTCGGCATCGCCGAGTTCGTCGGCGTCGACCGACGACGGATCGACGGCGTGCCCGGCGGCATCGGTCGACGGCGTGAACTGCTCCTTGAACGTCTTCACCGCGTCGGCGAGCTCGTCGGGGACCTTGGCGGTCTTCAACTCGTCCAGGAGGCCGGGGTGCGTTCCTCGCATGTACTCGAGCAGCTCCGACTCGAACCGCTTCACGTCGCCGACCGGCAGGTCGTCGAGGTAGCCGTTCGTCCCGGCGAAGATCGACACGACCTGGTCCTCGACATTCATCGGCGAGTTGAGTGGCTGCTTCAGCAACTCGACCAGGCGGTACCCGCGCTCGAGCTGCGCCTTGGAGATCGCGTCGAGCTCGGAGCCGAACGTGGCGAACGCCTCGAGCTCACGGAACTGGGCGAGGTCGAGCTTGAGCGTGCCCGCGACCGCCTTCATCGACTTGATCTGGGCCGCACCACCGACACGTGACACGGAGATGCCGACGTCGACGGCGGGACGCACACCGGACTTGAACAGGGCGTCCTGGAGGAAGACCTGGCCGTCCGTGATCGAGATGACGTTCGTCGGGATGAACGCCGAGACGTCGCCCGCCTTCGTCTCGATGATCGGCAGCGCAGTCAGCGAACCGGCGCCGTTCTCGTCGGACAACTTGGCCGCTCGTTCGAGCAGACGGGAGTGGAGGTAGAACACGTCGCCCGGGTACGCCTCGCGGCCCGGCGGGCGGCGCAGCAGCAGCGACAGCTGGCGGTAGGCGTCGGCCTGCTTCGACAGGTCGTCGTACACGACGAGCGCGTGCTCGCCGTTGTCCATCCAGTGCTGACCGATCGCGCACCCGGCATACGGCGCCAGGTACTTGAACGGTGCGGGGTCGGCGGCGGGGGCCGTGACGACGACGGTGTAGTCCATCGCGCCGGCCTGGCGCAGCGTGTCGACGGTCTGCGCGACGGTCGACCCCTTCTGGCCGACCGCGACGTAGATGCACTTCACGCCGAGGCCCTTCTGGTTCAGGATCGTGTCGATCGCAACGGTCGTCTTGCCGGTCTTGCGGTCACCGATGATCAGCTCGCGCTGGCCGCGCCCGATCGGCGTCATCGCGTCGATCGACTTGATCCCGGTCTGCAGCGGCTCGTGTACCGGCTGGCGGCCGAGGATGCCCGGCGCCTGCACTTCCATCCGCCGCGTCTCGGTCGAGGTGAGGTCTCCGAGGCCGTCGACCGGCGCGCCGAGCGCGTTCACGACGCGGCCGAGCATGCCGTCACCGACCGGCATCGACAGGATGCCACCCGTCGCCTTGACGGTCTGGCCCTCCTCGATGTTGTCGACGTCGCCGAGGACGACGGCGCCGATCGAGTCCTCGTCGAGGTTCAGTGCGAGGCCGACCGAGCCGTCCTCGAACTCGAGCAGCTCGTTCACCGCAGCGTCGGGCAGGCCGGACACGCGGGCGATGCCGTCGCCGACGGACGCGACGCGGCCGACGGTGCGGGCTTCGAACGACGGCGCGAAGCCCTCGAGGTTCTTCTGGAGTGCCGATGCGATGTCGGCGGCGGAGATGGTGAGTTCAGCCATGTGGATTGTCCCTTGGTTCAGCGAGCGGGCCGGTCACAACCGGCTCTTGAGCCTGTCGATGCGAGTACGGACGGTGTCGTCGATGACGGTGTCACCGATCGTGGCCACGACACCGCCGATGACGGAGGGGTCGACGGTGGCCTTGAGTGTGAGCGACTTGCCGGTTGCGTTCTCGAGCGCAGCCTTGAGGCGCGAACGCTGGTCGTCCGTCAGCGCCACGGCGGTGCGGACTTCCGCGACGGCGAGGTTCTTCGCTCCCGCCGCGCGCTGCACGAGCTGGTCGACGATCGACGGCAGGTCGCGTCCGCGGCCGGATCCGACGACCATCGACACGAGCTGCACGGTCGTGCTGGTCGCCTTGCCACCGAGCAGGTCCTCGACGATCGCCTGCCGCTTCTCGGCAGGAACCTGATCGTTCGTCAGCGCGTTGCGCAGTTCGTCGCTGGACTCGTACGAACGAGCGAAGCGGAACAGCTCGTCTTCGACTTCGTCGAGGGTGCCCTCCGCTCGAGCGATCTCGAACAGTGCCCTCGCGTACCCCTGGATGCGTGCGTCGCTCATGCTGAGACCCCCCTGCCGGCTCCGACGTTCGAGATGAAGTTCTCGATCAGATCTTGATGGGCGCCGCTGTCGAGCGTGCCGTCGACGACACGGTCGATCGCTGACGCCGCGTAGCGGGCGATCTCGGCACGGAGCTCGTCGCCGCTGCGCCCGGACGCCGCGGCGATCTCGGCGTCGGCACGAGCCTCGAGCTCGGCGACCTCGGTGTCGATGCGGACACGGCCGTCGACGAGCAGCGCCTCGGCCTGGGCGTCGGCTTCGGCGTACAGCCGGCTGCGCTCTGCGTCGATGTCACCCTTGGCAGCACGGATCCGCGCCGCCTCCTGCTCGGCGGCAGCTCGTGCGGCGGCCGAGTCGTCCAGTTCCTTCTGGATGCGCGCGGTGCGGTCGGTGAAGCTCTTCTTGATCGTCGGGCCCGCGAACTTGTAGAGCAACGCGAACACGATGATCGACGCCAGCGATCCGGGGATCAGCTCCTTCATCGGGGGAAGGATCGGGTTCTCGGTCGTGATCTGGCCGTCGTCGTCGACCGGGAGGTGGCCGTCCTCGGCGCCGATCAGGCGCCCGGCGACGAGCGTTGCAGTCGTGAACAGGCTCATGCGTTCGCCCCCATCACATCGGCGACCGCCGCGCTGACCGCGGCGTCCGAGGGTGTCTTGCCCGTGGCGAGCGCACCGGCGCGGGCGGCGACCGACGACACTGCTGACGCGACCTGTGAACTGGCGGCCTCACGAGCGGCGTCGACCTCGGCAGCCGCGGTCGCACGCTTGTCGGCGATGCGGGCGTTCGCAGCAGCGACCTTTTCCGCCCGCTCCGCTTCGAGTGTGGCCCGTGCGGCATCGACGCGGCCGTGGGCGTCGGCACGCACCGACGCGACCTGCGCTTCGTACTCGGCCACCTCCGCCCGGGCGGACGCAGTGAGCGTCTCGGCCTTCTCGAAGTCTCCCTGGATCGAGTCGTAGCGGGCGGCCATCCCGGCGCGGACCCTCGGGAACAGCACGTACCGCAGCACGACCGCGAGCACGACGAACGCGCCGAAGCCCCACACCACTTCTTTCAGTTCCGGGGCGATCGGGTTCAGCTGGTTCTCAGCAACTTCGACTTCTTCCCCATGGCCCTCTTCGTCTTCGGTCTGGACGACCCCCTGCACGAGGGAGAACGACAGCGAAGATCCGGAGGACATCACGACGGCTGTCAGCACGTCATCTCCTTACGGTCTCGAACGGACGGTGGCACCTGGACGGACGAACCGGTTCAGGCGAACTTGAGCAGAATGAAGACGACGAAGCCGATGAGGGCGAGCGCCTCGGTGAACGCGATGCCGAGGAACATCGTCGTCCGCACCATGCCGGCGGCCTCGGGCTGGCGAGCCATCGCCTCGACGGACTTGCCGACGAGGTAGCCGATGCCGATGCCGGGGCCGATGGCCGCGAGGCCGTAGGCGTAACCGGCGGACGCCGCTGCTGCGGTGTTCTTGGCGTCAGCAGGGTCGACCTGGGCGACGATTGCGCTGAATGCTTCCATTGGGTGCTTCTCCTGTGTGCTTTCGTGAGATGGGTGGGAGATCGTGGGACGGTCGGTGCGCCGGGCTCAGTGCTCGTCGCCGTGGCCGACCGTGGAGTTGTTGATGTACACGGCCGCGAGGATCGTGAAGATGTAGGCCTGGAGGAACGCGACGAGGATCTCGAACGCCGTCAGGAACATCAGCATGCCGAACGGCAGGATCCCCATCGGCACGAGGAAGGCCTGCTTCGTCTCGGCGAGGATCAGCGATTCGGTGAGCAAGGCGAACGTGACGAGCAGGATGTGCCCGGCGAGCATGTTCGCCATGAGTCGGACGGTGAGGGAGAACGGCGTGACGAAGATCGTCGAGACGAACTCGATGCCGCCGACGAGCGGCTTCAGCGCCGTCGGTACGCCGGGCGGCCAGAGCAGGTGCTTGAAGTAGTCGAGACCCTGGTGTTTGAGACCGGTACCGATGAACACGACCCACACGAGCAGCGCCAGCGACAGCGGGATCGCGATCCGCGCGGTGGCGGGCATCTGGAACACCGGGATGACCTCGGGGATGTTGCAGAGGAAGATGAAGATGAACAGGCTCAGGAGGAACGGCGTCCAGCCCAACCCGGACTTGCCGAGCGTCTGCATCACGATGCCCTCTTCGATGAACTCGACGGTCGTCTCCGCGAGGTTGCGCGCCCCCGTCGGTGCCTTCTTGGCATCGGCGCGGCTCGCGAGCAGGAACAGCAAGATGCCGGCCAACGCAGCGATGACGGCGATCAGGCCGATCTTGTTGAACGTCGGGAAGATGTCCTTCCAACGCAGGATTTCGTTGATCGGCGGGAACTCGAGTCCGAACACGTGGTTTCCGTTTCAGTCAGGTGAGAGGCGGGTGGAGCGGAGTTGTTCAGTTGGTGCTGTCGGGATTCTGCGCGGCCGGTTTCAGGCCCGGATGCGCCAACGACAGCGCGACGTATTTCATCTCCCAGAAGAGGAGACCGAGGTGCGTCACGATGATGGTCGATCCGAGCGCCGGAAGTGAAATCCAACCGGCGTCCTTGACCAACCAGACGGCGAGGAAGATGAGTGCGAGTCGGATCAGGTAGCCGAACAGCGCTGCGCCCATCATCAACCCGACCGAGATCCGGGCGGCGGTCGCGATCAGTGCTGCGGCGAGCGCGAAGTTGGCGAGGACGATCGCCAGCCCGTACGCGCTCGACCATGCGCCGTCGGCACCCCAGATGACGCCACAGATCGCGATCAGGACCGGTCCCACGAGCAGGCCACGCTTGACGATGTCGGTCGACACCTCGACTTCCGGGGCCGGCCCGTCGAAGCGGGTCGTGAACGCGTCGCTGGTGTCGGTCATCACGCGGTGCCGCCTGCGGGCCGGTCGGCGGGAGGCGGGGTACGCCCGGAACGCTCGCTCTCGAGCTCGGACATCCGCTCGTCGTACCGGTACTTGAATTTCAGGAACAGCCCGACTGCGCCGAGCACGGTCATCACCACCATGAAGAGCGGCATCGTACCGAGCCAGCGATCGAGGCCGTAGCCGGCCCCGAGGAACAGCACGAGCATGATCGCGGCGTCCATCCCATGGCCCATGGAATCCTGCGTGTCGACACGTGTCTGCTTCGGGAGGAGCTTCATCGGTGGGAATCGTCCACCTCGGGCACCCCCCGGGCCGGAGGAGCTTGTGAACGCATGCACAACCTACTGGCCGCGCCCTGCCGCCGCAACTCCGCGACGGACGCGGACCTCACGTCGTCGACTCGCGCACTCCGCTCGACGGGTCCGAGGCAGTCTCTGACACCTCGTCGTCGGCGTCAAGGGCCGGCTCGGACGAACCCGCACCGTCGACGGCCGGAGGAACCACCCGATCGCTGCGCCGCCGCTCGCGCACACTCGGATGCAGGACCGTGTACAGCACGATCCCGATGACCGCGATCCCGAACGGGAGGTACGTCGGGTTCTGGTCGGTCAGCGTCGGGTACAGCACGAACGCCGACAGCAGCGTCGTCCAGGCCCAGAGGATCACGACACTGCGGCGGTGCCCGTGGCCGAGATTCATCAACCGGTGGTGCAGATGCCCCTTGTCGGCTGAGGCGAGCCCGGTCCCGCTCGTCGCCCGCCGCACGATCGCGAACAGCGTGTCGAAGATCGGCACGCCGAGGATCAACAGGGGGATCGCGATCGGCGCCAGGAAGAAGTAGGTGGTGCCGACCGATTCCTGTTCGACCGAGTCGGCGCGACCCCCGACGACGCTCGTCGACACCGCCATCAGCAGACCGAGCAGCAACGCACCGCCGTCGCCCATGAAGATCCGGGCCGGGTTGAAGTTGTGCGGCAGGAACCCGAGGCACAGGCCCGCGGCGATCACGGCGAACAGCGGCCCGACGTTCGCGGTGTCGAGCAGGTCGAGATTCGTCAGCCGCTCGCTGTACAGGAAGAACGACATGGCCCCGATCGCGACGACGCCGGCCGCCAACCCGTCGAGCCCGTCGATCAGGTTGACCGCCTGGGTCATCCCGAGCAGCCACAGCACCGTGATCAGCGGCGTCAGGTCGTCGGACAGCAGTGTCGTACCGAGATACGGCAGCCGGAACGCGAACATCACGACGCCGAACTGGACGAGCGCGACGCCGGCGAGCACCGTGCCGAAGACCTTCGCCGGCGCCGAGATCTCCCGGATGTCGTCGATGAAGCCGACGCCGAAGATGATCGTCGCCGCGATCAACACCCCCCACGGTTCGGAGTTGCTCTCGAAGAGCACGTCGAGTTCGCCGACGGACCATGCAGTGCCGAACGCGACGACGAAGCCGATGTACATGCCGAGGCCGCCGACGTCCGGGAGCGGTTCGACGTGCACGGTCCGGTCGTTCGGCAGGTAGAGCCATCCGTGACGGCGCGCGATTCTGCCGACCAGCGGAGTGACGGCGAGCGTCGTGACGGCCGCGACCACACCGATCAGTAGGTAGGACCCGATCGTCGGCACGGGTGATGATCCTACGCCCCGCCGCCGACCCCGCTTCGAGCGTGACGTTCAGTACGCCGGGAACCGCTTGCAGAGATCAGCGACCTCCGCGCGCACCATCGCGAGCGCGTCGGCGTTGTCGACCTCGCGCAGCGCCCTCGCGATCAGATCCGCGATGATCGGCATCTCTGCCTCGGTCATCCCCTGGGTCGTGACCGACGGGGTGCCGATGCGGACGCCGCTGGTGACGAACGGGCTGCGCGGATCATCCGGGATCGTGTTCTTGTTCAACGTGATCCCCGCCTCGTCGAGCGTGGACTGCGCGACCTTGCCGGTCAGTTCCGCGTCGAACGGCGTCAGGTCGACAACCATCAGGTGATTGTCCGTGCCACCCGACACGAGTCGGAAGCCTTCTGCGACCAGCGCGTCAGCGAGTGCCGACGCGTTCTTCACGACCTGGCGGGCGTAGTCGGCGAAGGACGGGTCCATCGCCTCGCGGAACGCGATCGCCTTCCCGGCGATGACGTGCTCGAGCGGGCCGCCCTGCCACCCGGGGAAGACCGCCTTGTCGATCGCCTTCGCGTACTCCTCCTTGCAGAGGATGCAGCCACCCCGCGGGCCGCGCAGCGTCTTGTGGGTCGTGAACGTGACGACATCCGAGTACGGCACCGGGTTCGGGTGGGCCCCACCGGCGACGAGCCCTGCGAGGTGCGCGATGTCGAACATCAGCATCGCCCCGACCTCGTCGGCGATCGCCCGGAACGGCTCGGGGTCGAGCCGTCGCGAGTACGACGTCGTCCCGGCGACGATCAGCTTCGGCCGATGTTGCCGGGCGAGTTCCCGGACGTTGTCCATGTCGATGCGGTCGTCGGCCCCCGTGCCGTAGGCGACGAAGTCGTAGAGGATGCCACTCGCGTTCACGGGCGAGCCGTGCGTCAGGTGTCCGCCGTGATCGAGGCTGAGACCGAGCACGGTGTCGCCCGGCTCGAGCAACGCCTGATACACGCACATGTTGGCGTTGGCCCCCGAGTGGGGCTGGACGTTGGCGTGCTCGGCACCGAACAGCGCCTTGACGCGGTCGATCGCCAACTGCTCGATGCCGTCGACGTTCGTGTTGCCGCCGTAGTAACGCTTGCCGGGGTACCCCTCGGCGTACTTGTTCGTCAGGACGGACCCGGTCGCCGCCATCACCGCCGGCGAGGTGAAGTTCTCGCTGGCGATCAGTTGCAGTCCAGTGGTCTGGCGCTCCACTTCGCGTTCGAGCAGCGCGCGCACCTCCTCGTCGGGGTCGGTGTCGGAGGGAAAGGGCATCGGGGGCTCCTGTTCGTCGCTGCGTTGTCACATCTGGTGCCAGGCACCAGATGTAACACCTAGAAGTTGGTTTCGAGTGCGATCAATTGGTCGACGCGACGGGCGTGGCGACCGCCCTCGAAGTCGGTGGAGAGAAAGATGTCGACGATCTCTTCGGCGACGCCGGTGCCGATGACGCGTGCGCCCATCGACAGCACGTTCGCGTCGTTGTGCTGCCGCGCCATGCGCGCGGTGTAGAGGCAGTTGCACAACGCGGCGCGCACGCCGCGCACCTTGTTGGCGGCGAGCTGCTCACCCTGGCCGCTGCCGCCGAGCACGATGCCGAAATCGGCACCGCCGTCACGCACGGTTCGCCCGACGCCCGCACAGATCGCCGGGTAGTCGACCGACTCGGTCGAGTGCGTGCCCTGATCGTCGACGTCGTGGCCCGCTTCGGTGAGCCGCCCGACGAGATGCTGCTTCAGGTCGTAGCCCGCATGATCCGAGCCGATTGCGATTCGTGCCATCGCCGCCGAGTGTAGGAGTTGGCGCCCGCTCCGTCCCACGGGTTGACGAAACGTCCGCGCCGGCCGCCGCGCCCCGCTTCGAACGCCTTCCCAGCCCGTCTCTATGGTCGTCGGGTGACCTTGGATCCCCGGACCCCCGTGATCGTCGGTGTCGGCCAGTACAACCACCGGGCCGTCGGCATCGACGACTCGCTCGAGCCGGTCGCGCTGATGGAGCAGGCGGTCCACGCCGCTGCCACGGATGCCGGGCTGAGCGGGCCACCCTCGGCCGACTCCGTCCGGGTCGTCAACGTCATCGGCTGGCGTTACCGCAACGCACCACGGTTCCTCGCGCAGCGCCTCGGGCTCGGGGGCGAGGACCAGCGCGGCGTCGAACTCGTCGAGACGACGAGCGGCGGCAACAGCCCGCAGTCCCTCGTGAACACGACCGCCACCGAGATCCTGTCTGGCGCGGTCGATGTCGCGATCCTCGCGGGCGCCGAAGCGTTCAAGACGTTCATGCGCGCGCGCCGCTCCGGTGCCACCCTCCACTGGGCGAAAGCGGCTGACGACGACCGGCCCCGGATCATCGGCGAGAAGCTCGAGATGAGCCTGCCCGCCGAGGTCGAGCGCGGGATCGTGATGCCGGTGCAGGTCTACCCGATGTTCGAGACCGCGCTCCGGGCGGAGTCGGGCCGTACCGTCGAGGAGCACCAGCGCTGGCTCGGCGAGCTGTACGCCGGGCTGAGCGACGTCGCCGCGCGCAATCCTCACGCCTGGATCCGTGAACGCAAGACCGCCGAGGAGATCACCACGATCTCGGAGTCGAACCGGATGATCGGCTTCCCGTACCCGAAGTTGATGAACTCGAACAACGACGTCGACATGGGGGCGGCCGTCGTCATGTGCTCCGTCGAGGCGGCGAGACGGATGGGCGTCACCGAGGATCGCTGGGTCTTCCCGCACGCGGGCACCGATTCGCACGAGCATCCATTCGTGTCGCACCGCGACAGCTTCACCGAGACGCCCGCGGTCGAACTCGGCGGCGGGCTCGCGCTCGACATCGCGGGCATCGGCATCGACGACGTGGGGGTCATCGACCTGTACTCGTGCTTCCCGTCCGCGGTCCAACTCGGTGCGAAGTCCCTGGGCGTGGACCTCTCGCGCCAGTGGTCCCGAACCGGTGGCCTGACGTTCGCCGGTGGCCCGTGGAACAACTACGTGATGCACGCGATCGCGACCGTCGTCGCCGACCTGCGTGAGCGACCCGGCGAGTACGGGTTCGTGTGGGCGAACGGCGGCCATGCGACGAAGCACGCGTTCGGCGTCTACTCGACATCGCCACCGGTGAACCCGTTCCGCCGCGGCTCTCCCCAGCCCGACGTCGACGTGCTCCCGCGGCGAGAACTCGCGTCGCCGGCCGACGCCGCGGGCAGGGCGTCGGTCGAGGCCTACTCGGTGATGTTCTCCCGCGACGGCGAACCGGAGACCGCCGCCGCTTCGTGTCTGCTCGCCGACGGCCGCCGGGCGTGGGGGACGTCCGACGACCGGGCCGTCACGTCGGCGCTGTGCGACGGTGAGTGGGTCGGCGTCGGCGTGGAACTCAGCCCCGACGGGGCTCTCCAGATCTGACCGATTCAGGAAGAGACGTCGTCGTTGCCGCCCAGGATGCCCTGATCCGGGCAGTTGGCGGCGAGGTACGCCTCGGTCGCCGGGATGTCGGCGCCGGTCACGAGCCCGGGGTCCTGCGTGATCGGGGGCACCGCTGCGACGAACGCCTCGACCGCCCCGTCGAACGCCGCCGTATCCGCGCCGGCCGGCAGCGCAACGGAAATCTCCGGGTCGTCGATGCCGCTCAGCGTCAGCTGCTCCAGCCACGCGGCGCCGAGTAGAGCTCCGTCCAGCCCCGCGGCGATCAGCTCGGCGTGGGCGCGCGCCGCGCGCCGCGCGAACGGGCCGGCGAAGTCCTCGAGCAGCACCTCGCGTTCGGGTTCGAGTTCCGCAGGGAGGTGCTCGCCAAGCGCGGTGACCGCGTCGACGACGGCACTCGAGGCGAGGACCTCCAGACGCATCGCCTCGGTCGGCGCGCCGAGCGCGGACACGAGGCCGAGCGCACGGAAGCTCCCGGCGAACTCGCTCCACGATCGGCAGAAGACGTCCTCGCTGTCGATCCCCGGGACTCCGGTGTCCGGCACGACGGCGATCGTCGTCGGCGAATCACCGGATGCATCGGGAGCCGACGCTCCGACGTCGCCGCTCCCGCGACTCGACTCGCCGGGGTTACGGACGAAGTCGGGTGGATCGGTTCCGGCCGGCGGCGCCGAAGTGCCCACCGGAGTGCCGGCCGCGTTGTCGGAACCACTGCATCCGGCGAACATCGACGCGAGCGCGAACACTGCGGCAGCGAACCTCGTTGGGCGTCTCGTCGCCGACGTCGGCATGAGGACAGTGTGGCGTCCCAGATGGCATGCTCGCGGTCATGTCCGACGCTCGATCGCCATCTGGGCCGCAATCGCCACGCCCGGTCGTCGTACTCGACTGCGATCCCGGCCACGACGACGCGATCGCGATCGTCGCCGCAGCGCACTTCACTGACCTCGCCGGCATCACGACCGTCGCCGGCAACGCCCCGCTGCCTCGAACGACGCACAACGCGCTGGTGATGCGCGACCTGCTCGGCATCGACGTGCCGGTGCACTCCGGCGCGGATCGACCGCTCGTGCGCGAACCCAAGTTCGCGCCCGACGTCCACGGCGCGAGCGGCCTCGACGGCGCCGATCTGCCGGCCCCGACGACGCCGCTCGACGGCACCGACGCGGCACGCTTCATCATCGACACGGTTCGCTCGAACGACGGTATCTGGCTCGTACCGACCGGCCCGCTGACGAACATCGCGTTGGCGCTGCGGCTCGCTCCCGAGATCGCCGACCGGATCCGCGGCATCTCGCTGATGGGCGGCGGTTCGTTCGGCAACCGCACCGTGATGGGCGAGTTCAACATCTGGGCCGACCCGGAAGCCGCGCACGTCGTGTTCGACGCGGGCGTACCCCTGACGATGGCCGGGCTCGACGTCACCCACCAGTTCCTCGCAACACCGGCGCGTGTCGATCGCGTCCGCGCACTGCCGGGGCAACTCGCCGAAGTTCTCGCGGACCTACTCGTGTTCTTCTCTGCGACCTACGGCGAGATCCACGACGACGGCGCGCTGTCCGGCGGTGCGGTGCACGACCCGCTGGCCGTCCTCGCGGTGACCCACCCGTCGATCTTCGAATCGGTCGATCGCCGGGTCGACATCGAGACGCACGGCATTCTGACGAGGGGGATGACCGTGATCGACGAACGCACGGTGCGCGCCCGCGCCGCTCCGAACTGCGCCGTGCTGACCACAGTCGACGCCGACGCCGCGTTCGACCTCATCCATGGCGCGATCGCCCACTACAGCCGCTGACGACGCTCCGACCCCACCGCGCCACACCGGGTCGCGTGCTCGTCCCGTCTCGCACCGACGAATCTCCGTAGTGTTGGCCCCGTGAGCGACCTCGACGACCGCGCCCTGCCGAAAACCGACGACGGGTCTGCGGCGGCGACCACACCCGAATCGCTCGAGCGCGTCGACACGTTCCCCCGGCAGCAGGCCCGCACGCAGCGGTTCACACTCGGCGTGCCGCGCGACGTCGAGGTGTCCTCCGACGGCGAGCGAATCGTGTTCCTGCGCAGCCACGGCGGCGACGATCCGGTCAACGCACTGTGGGTCCTCGACGTGCCGACCGGAACGGAGCGCCTCGTCGGCGACCCTCGAACACTGCTCGATCGCGCCGACCATGCTCTGCCCGCCGAGGAGCGGGCGCGCCGCGAACGGACCCGCGAAGCCGCCGCAGGCATCACGAGCTTCTCGACCGACGCCGAGACGAAGGTCGCTTCGTTCTCGCTCGGCGGGCGGCTGTTCGTCGCCGGTCTGCTGACCGGCGCGGCCCGGCCGCTCGGTGTCGCCGGGCCGGTGTTCGACCCGCGACCCGATCCGCTCGCACGACGGATCGCCTATGTCAGCGGCCGCCTGCTGTGCATCGGCGAACTCGACGGCACGTGGCGAGTCCTCGCAGGTGACGACCCCAGCGAGGCCGACACCGTGTCATGGGGCAGCGCCGACTTCATCGCCGCCGAGGAGATGCACCGGCTCCGCGGCTACTGGTGGAGCCCGGACGGCAGGACGATCGCGGCGTGCCGCGTCGACACGTCGCCGGTCGCGGAGTGGGTGATCGCCGACCCCGCTCGCCCGGACGAGCCGGCGAACACGATCCGCTATCCGGCCGCAGGCACGACGAACCCGATCGTGTCGCTGCACCTGCTCGGGCTGAACGGGTCACGCCTCGACGTCGACTGGGACGACGAGTTCTTCCCGTATCTCGCCACCGTCAACTGGACGCGCGCCGGGCTGATCCTGCTCGTTCAGGCACGCGACCAACGCGGCACGATGACACTGCGCGTCGACGAGATCACCGGCGAGACCGAAGTGCTCGCGCACGACTACGACGACGCATGGATCGAGCTCGTCCCCGGCGTGCCGCAGCTGCTCGAGGACGGTGGGCTGCTCGTCGCCGCCGACCGGGACGGTGCCCGCAGGCTGCTGTTGGACGACGAACCGATCACACCGCCCGACCTCCAGGTCCGGGCCGTGCTCTCGACGAGCGGCGACGCGATCACCTTCCAGGCCAACCCGATCGACGATGCGTCGTCACTGCACGTGTGGCAGCGCCGCACCGACGGAACCCTCACCGCGCTGACCGACGAACCCGGTGTACACACGGCGGTGGTGGGCGGCGCGACGACGGTGATGCGCTCGGCGACGCTCGACGAACCGGGCGTGCACACCGCGACGCTGGACGGGCTCGTGATCGAGTCGCTCGCGCTCCGCCCGCTCGTCACGCCGAACGTCGAGTTCTTCACGACGCCCGACACCGCCATCGCGACGGCGCTGTTGCTTCCCCACGACCACGACGGCTCGCCGTTGCCGGTGCTGCTCGACCCGTACGGTGGCCCCCACGCGCAACGCGTCGTCCGATCGCACAACGCATTCCTGACATCGCAGTGGTTCGCCGACCAAGGCTACGCCGTGCTCGTCGCCGACGGCCGCGGCACCCCGGGCCGTGGCCCCGGGTGGGAGCGTGCGGTCCACGGCGACCTCGCCACGATCCCGCTCGCCGACCAGATCGAAGCGCTGCACTTCGTCGCCGAGAAGACCGGCGTCCTCGACCTCGATCGAGTCGCGATCCGCGGCTGGAGCTTCGGGGGCTACCTCGCCGCCCTGGCGGTGCTGCAACGTCCCGACGTGTTCCATGCGGCGATCGCCGGCGCACCGGTCACCGAATGGCGGCTCTATGACACGCACTACACCGAGCGCTACCTCGGCGACCCCGCGATCCGCTCCGACCAGTACGACGCGAGTTCGCTGTTGCCGAGGGCGGCGGGGCTCGAACGGCCGCTGTTGCTGATCCACGGGCTCGCCGACGACAACGTCGTCGCCGCCCACACGCTGCGCCTCTCTGCGGCCCTGTTGGCGGCCGGTCGGCCACACGAGGTGCTTCCGCTCGTCGGGGTCACGCACATGACACCGCAGGAGGACGTCGCCGAGAATCTGCTCGTCCACCAGCTCGACTTCCTCCGCCGCGCCCTGTCGGCCCGGAGCGGGGCGTCGGCATGAACAAGCGGCTGCTCGACCTGTACCGCGGCGTCGCCGTGCACGCGACGGCGGGGCTCGAACACCGCGCCGCGCTCGAACTGCTCGCGCTCGTGATGCTCGCGGACCACAACATCAGCGACGACGAGGTCGCCGCCGTCCGTGAGATCAGCACGGAGTGGACCGACGACACGGCGACGTTCGAGGAGGCCCTGCGCGAGGCGATCGAGGAGGCCCGCCGCGCGATGGAGCAGGACCGCGTCGACGCGCTGCTCGACCGCATCGACGGACGGGTCCGGAGCCGGGTCCTGCGGTCGGCGCTGTTCTCAGCGGCCCGCGAGGTCGCCGGCGTCGACGACGACGTCACCCCCGAGGAGGGGTCGATGCTCGCCGAGATCGCCGTCCGGTTCGGCTGACGCGGTCAGCGCGCCCGCCGCGCGACTGCGATCCGGTCGCGTCCCGCGAGGTCCTGACGGATGTCGACATCGTCGTACCCCGCGGACTGGAGGAGCGTGCGGACCGCCGCCCCCTGGTCCGCGCCGATCTCGAGCACGAGCGCGCCGCCCGGTACGAGGTGGTGAGGAGCGCCGGCGACGATCTCGCGGAGGTCGGCGAGCCCGTCGGCACCGGCGAACAGCGCCTCCGGCGGCTCCCACTCCCCCACGGCGGCGTCGAGTTCGGAAGTGCCGACCGCCACGTACGGGGGGTTCGACACGATCACGTCGGCGCGCAGCTCGGCCGGCAGCGCGTCGAACCACGACCCCTCCGCGATCCGCACGTTCTGCGCGCTCCGTCCGATCCCCGCGAGGTTCGCACGGGCGACGTCGAGTGCGTCCCGGCTGGCGTCGGTCAGCCAGATCGTCGTCCCGACGATCGGCAGTTCGTCGGCGAGCGCCAGGCCGATCGCACCGGATCCGGTGCCGAGGTCGACGACGGTCCGCGTCGGGCCGACGGCGGCCGCCAGCCGCAATGCGACGTCCGCGACCAACTCGGTCTCCGGCCGGGGAATCAGGACGCGCCGGTCGATCGCCAGGTCGATGTGGCGGAACGCCCAGTGACCGGTGACGTACTGCAGCGGCTCGCCGGTGCGACGGCGGGCGACCATCGCGTCGAGGTGAGCGACCATCCGCACGGTTGCGGGCTCGTCGAGGATCGAGAGGAACTCGTCGCCGGTCGCCGCCGATGCGGTCTCGCAGATCCAGCGAGCGTGCACCCGGTCACCGAGCACTGCGGAGGTCTCCTGCCAGAGCGCTCGCCACGAGACGTCCTGGCGCTCGGACTCGTCGGCCATCAGGTCGGTTGACCCTCCGCGAGCAGGCGCGCCCGCTCGTCGGCGGCCAACGCGTCGACGACCGCCCGGAGATCACCGGCGAGTACGTCGGCGAGCCGGTAGATCGTGAACCCGATGCGGTGATCGGTGACGCGGTTCTCCTTGTAGTTGTACGTCCGGATCTTCTCGCTGCGCCCACCGCCGCCCGTCTGGGAGCGACGTTCCGCTGACTGCTCGGCGTTGCGTTCGATCTCGGCCAACTCGAACAGTCGCGCCCGCAGCACCGTCATCGCTCTGGCCTTGTTCTGCAGCTGCGATCGTTCGTCCTGCATCGACACGACGACGCCGGTCGGCCGGTGCGTGATCCGGACAGCCGAGTCGGTGGTGTTGACGCTCTGCCCGCCTGGCCCACTCGCGCGAAACACGTCGATCTCGAGGTCCCGCTCGTCGATCGACACGTCGACGTCGTCGGCCTCCGGCAGGACGGTGACCGTCGCCGACGAGGTGTGGATCCGGCCCTGGCTCTCGGTCACCGGCACGCGTTGGACGCGGTGCGGACCGCCTTCGTACTTCAGGTTGCGCCACGCGGTCGCGCCCTGGACCTCGAACGTGATCTCGTTGAACCCGCCCATGTCACTGTGGGTCGAGGTCAACACGTCGAGCTTCCAGCCGTTGTCGGCGGCAAACGCGGTGTACATCTCGTAGAGGTCGCGTGCGAACAGATTCGCCTCCTCGCCCCCTTCCGCGCCGCGGATCTCGACGATCAGGTGCTTGCCGTCGTGGGGGTCGGTCGGCAGCATCATCTCGCGCAGCTCGCCTTCGAGCACCGGCAGCTCCGACGACGCCGCCTCGATCTCCGCGTTCAGCAGGTCCCGCTCGTCGCCGGACGCACCCGGCAGCATCTCGCGCGCCGCGTCGCGGTCCGCCGTCCGCGCCTGCAACAGCCGGAACTTCTCGATGATCGGTCCGAGTTCGTTGTACCGCTTGGAGAGCGTGCGCAGCTGGTCCGGGTCGGCCAGCACCTCGGGGTCCGCAAGCTGGTGTTCGATCGTCTCGTACTCGTCGCTGACCTGGCGCAGGCGGTCCAACATGGCGAGTCGAGGCTAACGAGTCACACGTCGAGCGTGACGAACTCGATCGGATCGACGAGCAGCCCGGCGAGGTCACGGGTCAGCGCGACGTGGTCGCGCTTCGGCAACGCGACGCGCACCGGTTGCGGGTACATCCGCTGGACGTCGGCCACGAACGGCAGCAGGTCGAGGTCGACCCCGGTCGAGAACACGACGACGATCTCCTCGCCATCGCCCGCCGCCCCGAGCGCGACACACGGGACAGGGTCCTTCAGGTTCGGCCGCGGTACCGGCGGTTCGGCCGGCGAGAGCTCGGCGAGCCCGACGAGCAGCGGTGACTCCACCGCCAGCCACCGCACGAA
This sequence comes from Ilumatobacteraceae bacterium, assembly GCA_024644465.1. Taxonomy (GTDB): domain Bacteria; phylum Actinomycetota; class Acidimicrobiia; order Acidimicrobiales; family Ilumatobacteraceae; genus Ilumatobacter_A. The sequence continues at coordinate 23,265 of JAHEKY010000033.1, forward strand.
CCGCTCCCGGCCGAGCCGGTTGAGCGGGTGCCGGCCGGCATCGATCGACCGATGCTGCGAGACCGCCGCGACGACCGACGCGAGTGCCTCCGGGGTCGGCATGTCGCCGTGCAACATCTGGAACGCCTCGCGATCGGCGGCGCCGACGCCGACTTCGAGCTGGATGCCGCGCGGGACCGTGGCGGGCAGCGGCACGTCCGTTCCCGGTTCGGCGAAGAACCCGGTCGTCGGCTCGTCGACGACGCGACACACCTCGAGGCCGCACACTTCACCGAACACGACGCCGTGCTCCTCGTTCGGTTGCGCTCCGGCGCGTGCGATCACCGGGGCGAACGCCCGGTGTTCGGCCGCGACCGCCGGCGGTGGCCGGAGCGGCTCGGCCACGACCGGGAGCAAGGAGCGACCCTCGGCGAACCACACCGCGATCGGCAGCGAGAACGCCTCGGCACGCCGGGCGAGGGCGCCACCTCCGGACTCCACGACCAGGTCGAGCGAGGAGGCCCCCCGGCGCACCGCCCACGCGAGCGCGGCGCCGAGACGGCCGGACGCATCCCCGTCGAGCAGCATCCACGCCGCCGCATCGTGCACCATTCCGACGCCGGCCGGCACGGGTTCCGGCATCGTGTCGACCGAAACGCCGAGGTGGTCGCCGACGAGCGCGCGCAGCTTCGCACCGAGCAGGTTCGACCGGCGGCCACCATCGGGCAACGTTGTCGAGTCGTCCACACTCTGACGCTACCGGCGCGGCCCGCCGTGCTGGTCGGGCCGGCCCGCTCCGTCAGATGAAGTACCCGTTGACATCGGCGACGAGATCGACGGTGCCCTCGCGGTTGTACAGGCGGACGTTGCCGTTCGAGCCGATCTTCGCGACCACGAGGTTCGGAACCGTGTCGCCGGCGTCGACGTTGAGGTTCGCCGCGAGCGGACGCTTCACACCGTCCGGGTACACCGTGACGTAGCCCGCCATCGTCGCCGCGACGGCGGTCACGTTCAGGACGACGGCGGTCGCTGTCGCCGGCACGCCACCGCGCCCCGCGACCCGCAGGCTGATCGAACTGTGCCGACCGAGGCGAGCCTGCGGCGCCCCGTTGCCCTCGCGCGTGTCGAGGATCCGCGCCGGCGTGACCGGCACGTGGCGCGAGCCCTCGCTCGTGTAGCAGCCGACGACATCGGCGACGAGGTCGACGCCGCCGTCGCTCACGAACAGCGAGACCTTGCCGTTCCCGCCGACCTTCGCCATCACGAGGTTCGGGATCGTGTATCCGGGGACGTAGTTCAGGCTGGCGACGCCGGGGCGCTTGTCGCCGCTGGCGTGAACGGTCACGTAGCCGGGCCCGCTCGGGGCGACCGACGTGACGTTGAGCACGACGGCATCGATTCCCGTCGCGGGGACGCCGCCCCTGCCGGCGACGACGACGTCGATCGTGCGGCCGCCGCGAACTCGCCGTTTCGGCGCGCCGGTGCCGTCGCGGGTGTCGAGCAGCCGACTGGGTACGAGCGGCGTGAGCCGCGAAGCCGGCGAGGTCGAGTAGTACCCCGCGATGTCGACGACGCAGTGCGTGGAACCCGCGTTGTTGTAGACGTTGAACTCGCCCTGCGCGTTGACCGCCGTGACGACGAGGTTGCCCATCACCCGCTCCGGCGTCGGGTTGAGGTTGGCGGCGAGCGGACGGGCGACGCCGCGCCGGAAGACCGTCAGATAGGTGTCCGCACCCGTCTCGACCGCGGTCACGTTGACGACGACGGCCCGGATCCCGGTCGTCGGCAGCCCTGCGACGCCGGCCGTCTTGACGACCATCGTGCTGCCGGGACCCATCTTCCGCTTCGGTGCGCCCGTGCCGACGCGGGTGTCGACCAGCCGTTTCGGCTCGATCGGCACGAAGTCGGCGAGATCCTCGGTCGGGAACTCCGGCTCGTGACCGGGTGGCCGGCTGAACAGCCCGAGATCCTCGATCGTCCGGCCGAGGACCTCGTGGCTGCCACCGCCGAGCCATCCGTCGATCAGGCTGCCGTAGTAGTCGCGGAAGTCGACGTGGTGCTCCATCCGGTCCCACCGTTGGAGGCCCGCGATCGTCGGGCGCTGCCCGTACATGCCACCCTTCACCTGCCGGCCGAAGACGAAGTGCGGGGCGGCCGTTCCGTGGTCGGTGCCGAAGCCGTCGTTGCCGTGGCTCGTGCGACCGAACTCCGAGTACGTCATCACCGTCACCCGCGACGCCCAGGTGGGCGCGAGCACCTCGAAGAAGCGTCGGATCGCGGCGTTCAGCTCGGCCATCCGGACGGGATGCATGTCGGGTTGCCCGGCATGGCTGTCGAAGTCGCCCCACGCTGCGCTGAGGACGCGGAACCCGAGGTTCGCGTTGATCAGCCTGGCGACGACTTCCAGTTTGGCGACCAGTTCGGACTCCGGGAGCGTCTCGGGGATCTTCGGCCCGATCGTCTTGGCGATGTCGAGCTGGTCGACGAACGCCTGGCCGATTTCGCGTTCCCACGCCCCGACGGCGGCGGCGTTCATCTTGCGGATCGTCTGGTACTCGCGCAGCTCGCTCTCGCGGGTGCCGGCACCGAACGACGGCCGCGACGCCGGCACGGCGGTCGCGCGGGACGCTTCGCCGACCATGTGCAGCGGCAGCGTGTGGCCGACCTCGACGGCGGCGTAGAGGTCCTTGTTCCCGGCGAGGTGCCCGTCGAGCCAGCGGCCCACCCAACCGGAGTCGGGGATGCCGGTCGGCTTCGCGGACATCCACTTCGCCATCGAGTTGAAGTGGCTCAGGTCGGGGTTCGGATAGCCGATCCCTTCGACGATCGCGAGCTGGTCGAGGTCCCAGAACTCCTTCAGCACGGTGAGCGCCGGGTTGAGCCCGGTCGCCGCGTTGATCGGCAGGGTCTGGGCGGCGGGCACGGCCAACGACCCGTGGTGGTCGTAGTAGTGACCGTCCGCGATCGGGACGACCGTGTTCAACCCGTCGTTGCCACCGTTCATCCCGATCACGACGAGGATGCCGTCGTCGGGCCCGATCGGCCCGGCCGCCCACGCCGTGCCGGGCCCACCGGACAGCACCGAGTCCAGCAGCGAGGAGCCGGGGCCGGCGACCATCCCGGCGCCGAGACCCATCCCGACGAGCTGGAGGAACCGGCGGCGGTCGAGGCGATGCGCGTCCGGGAACGCCGCGTCCGAGGTCGAGAGCAGCCGGAGCGCTGCGGCGGTGGAGATGTCGTCGTCGAGCATGTCGGCCTCAGGCGGTGTGCAGTTCGGGGGCGAGCAGGATGAGCAGGAGGGCGTCGTTGCGGTCCCAGACCGAGCCGTTCGCGACGTGGTTCACGATCCGTTGGCGAGTGCCTACGTCCAGCTGCAGTTCCAGCAGGTCGAGCATCGTGTCGACGACCTCGGCGTGGGTCATCGCAGGGATGTAGTCGGGCCACGGGCTGCGATCGATCAGCGCGGCCTGGGTCAGCCGCCCGTTGCGCATCTGCAGGTACCCGGTGCCGTCCGTGCGCCAGTACTCGCGACTCGCCCGCCAGTTGAAGCTCTGGCAGGTGCGTGCCCGCGCCTCCATCGCACTCGCGTTGACGTAGTACCCGTTCGTCTTCCACCCGCTGACGTTCGGGGGCCGCAGGGGTTCCTGGCCCATGCTGTTCATCAACCACGTCGGGGTGACGTTCGCGGATCGCTCCCCGAAGGCGTAGAGCATCGACACGACCCAGTCGATCGGTGACCGGACGAGGCCGTTCTTCACGGCGTCGGAGTAGAACGCGTTGCTCGTCAGCATCGCCCTGACCCAGGGCCTGGCGTCCCAGTCGTTGGCGATCAGCGTGGCCCGCATGGAGTCGATGACCGCGGCCGGCGGGTGCTCGTTTGCGAAGTCGATCCACAACTTCCGGGACAGGAACTCGGCTGCGACGTCGCGTGTTGCGTGCCCGCGGTTGGCGACGTTGTCGGCGCCACTCGGCACCGTCCCGCCATCGAGGATGACGTCGATCGTCTCGAAGCCGTGATCCCGCGGGTCTCCCCCGTCGTTGATCGCCACACCGAGGAACTGCTTGATCGAGCTGTCGTGATAGACGGGCTCCCACGGCTCCTTCGGCCGCCCGTCGCGCCAGACGTACTCGCCGGTCTCCCAGTCGTCCGAGTGGCCGGTCCACGCGGCAGTCGCCGCCTCGACGTCGGCCTCGGTGTAGTTGCCGACACCGAGCAGGAACAGCTCCATCAGCTCGCGGGCGAAGTTCTGGTTCGGCGACTCGGCCTCGTTGCGGTTGTTGTCGAGGTAGCGCAGCATCGCGACCTGCAGCGACATCGTCTTGACCATCGACCGGATGTCGCCGAGGCCGTGCGACCGGTACAGGTCGATCTGCTCGCGCATCAACTCCGCCGAGTTGACCTTGCCGAACTCGCTGACGAGGTGGCCGTGCCAGAAGAGGGCCATCTTCTCCTGCAGCGGACGTGCCGAGTCGTGGGCCATCCGGTCGAACCAGAAGTGCTTGAGGTGTTCGCCGCGGTGCCAATTCTCGTCCTCGGCGCGAAACGTCACCGACGGTGGATCGGCGCCGACGGCGAGGATGTCGTCGACTGCGGCACCGATGCTGCCGAGCGCGAGGAGCTCGTCGACGCGCGTCTCACGATCGACGAACTCGGTACGGCGCAGGAGATGTCGAACGTTCGACTCGTTCAGCTCTGGCACGGTTGATGGTCCCTCTCGTCCTGCGATCAGCGGGGGACATGCCCCTGACCGCCCATCGGCAGGACGGGTCGCCGGGTTGAACCTGGTGGGCGACCGCGGCGGACCGTGCTCGGCGCGGTCCGCCGACTCGTCGGGGGACTCGATCCACGGACCAGGGAAAACGTCGAAGAGCCGCCCCTCAGGGCGGCTCTTCGATGGGTTCGATCTTGTCGAACTCTTGACGGGCCCGCGCGGGCCGCGACGTCACTCGTCGGCGTTCGCCGGGGCGTTCTTGCGCTGGCCGTAGCGGCGGTTGAAGCGCTCGACGCGGCCACCGGAGTCGACCAGCTTCTGCTTGCCCGTGAAGAACGGGTGGCACTCGTTGCAGAGCTCGACGCTGAGGTCACCACCGACAGTCGACTTGGTCGTGAACGTATTGCCACACGAGCACTTGACGGTTGTGTCGGTGTACTCGGGATGGATGTCGGTCTTCATGATGCGATCCTTCTTTCGATCTTCTGGTGACGGCTG
>JAHEKY010000034.1 GCA_024644465.1 Ilumatobacteraceae bacterium
GACGGAGGTGTCGGGGACCCAGTTGCCGTGGAATCCGAACGGCACCCGCTGCGGCAGCTCGATCTGGGCGACGGCCGGCGACGAGATCTGTTCGGCGTCGAGGATGTGCAACTCGCTCGAGTCGTCGGTCGCGTCGTACACGACGGTGAGGATCCAGCCGGCATCCTCGGTCGTCCCGTCGGCCTTCGGCACGAACACCGGCTCCGCGCCGCCGCGCCCGAAGCCGTACTCGTGCGTCTCGGTCGAGCCGGTGTCGACGTCGATCTTGATCGTCGCACCGTGCAGGTTGACGTCGTCGGGCTTGACCTCGGCGGTGTACCCGAACCGGTGCTGCTTCAGGCCGTACCGCGGGTTGTGTCGCGGGAACTCCTGGGGCCGGTCGTCGATGCGGATCTCGGTCACGCGGCGTGTCGCGGGGTCGATCACCCACCGGTCGAGTGTCGGCGGCGAGTCGGTGAACGGGCCGACACGGTCGTCGACCATCATGTTCTCGTACCGGCACAGGTCGACGACGACGGTGCCGTCCGGCGCGTCGTACGCGTTCAGCGGGTGGAAGACGTAGCACGGGTCGACGTCGCACCAGATGATGTCGTCGGCGGTGCCGTTGCGGGGGAGCAGGCCGACACGGGCGGCGCGGTCCGGGTTCCACTTGAACGGGAACGTGTAGCCCTCCGTGAACACGTCGAGGTTCACCGTCACCGGCAGGTCGTAGATCACGGCGTACGTCTCGGTCAGCGACATGTCGTGGATCATCGGCATGTCGGCGACCGGAACGGCGAGTTGCTTCGTCACGCGGCCGTCGCCGCCGACCACGGTGTAGTTCACGTGATCGATCAGGTCCGGCCAGTGGTAGTTCATCGCGTGGAGTTCGCCCGTCGCAGGGTCGTACTTCGGGTGCGCGGTGAACGGCCCGTCGAGTGTGCCGTGGAAGCGGTTGATCCCGCGGGAGCCGAGTTCGTAGTCGAGCTCGACCGGCGGCTGGCCGGCCTCGACCATCGCCCACGTCGTGCCGGCGAACCCGCCGACGTTGGTGTTCGCACCGAAGAGCCCGGCGGCGCGGTCGGCGGCGTCGAGGACGTACCGGTTGCGGTACCACTCCGCCGTGCCGCCACGGAGGCGGACGCCGTGCACCATCCCCTGGCCGAGGAACCAGTGGTGCTTCGACGCGTCGTCGAGGTGCTCGGGGTTCGGCCCGTTGCGCAACCAGCGGCCCTCGAGCTCGACCGGGATCGACCCGGTGACCGGCAGGTCGAACGCGGTGACCTCGTGCTCGACGGGGGCGTAGTTGCCGGCGAGATAGCGGTTGTCGCTCGGCCGCCGCGGCGGGGCGGTGACGTCGATCGGGGCGGTGCTGCGGTTGGTCGTGTCGGTCATCGGTGTCTCCTCCGGACGGTGCGGCAGCGGCGCCGTCGGTGTACAGGCGTCAACTGAAGTGACTCCATCCAACACGAAAGGTGAACACGTGTCAACCCATCGCCCTGTGCGCCGGGGCGGATCAGACGTAGGTCGAGCCCTTGGGTGCCCCGACGTCCTTGCGCATCTCGACGTTGACGACGGCGGGGGTCCCGGCGGCAAAGGCCCGTTCGAGCGCCGGGCGGATCTCGCCCGGCTCGGTGACGAACTCGCCGTGGCCGCCGAGCGCATCGACGACGAGGTCGTAACGCGTCGAGGTCAGCTCCGTGGCGACCAGGCGATCGGCACCGTAGATCATCGCCTGCGGGCGCATCATCTGGCCCCAGGCGGCGTCGTTGCCGATGATGCCGACGATCGGCAATCCGAACCGCGCGGCGGTGTCGAACTCGAAACCGTTCAACCCGAACGATCCGTCCCCGTAGATGATCAGCACCCGCTTGTCGGGGTGGGTCAGCTGGGCCGCGATCGCGAACGGCATGCCGACGCCGAGCGTGCCGAGCGGGCCCGGATCCATCCATGCGCCGTGCTCGGGGACCTGCAGCACCTTCGATGCCTGCGCGACGATGTCGCCGCCGTCGCCGATCACGATCAGCTCGTCGTCGGTCGCGACGAACTCGGCGATCTCGTGGCACAGGCGCATCGGGTCGATCGGCACTTCGTCGGAGTGCAATTGACCCGCGAGTGCGTCCGCGGCCGCATCTTCGATCGCACGCAGTTCTGCGGAGTGAACCCGGTGGTCGACACCGCCGGCCCGTTCGATCGCGGCGAGCAGCGCATCGAGGTTCGCCCCGAGGTTGCCGACGAGACCGACATCGGCCGAGCGGTTCTGCCCGATCAGCGTCTCGTCGAGGTCGAGCTGCACGATCCGGCAGTCGGCCGGGATCGAGCCGCCGTACTTCATCCGGAAGTCCAGCGGCGTGCCGGCGAGGACGACGACATCGGCGCGGGCCAACGCGTCCTTGCGGCTCCGGTTGAAGAACTGCGGATGGTTCATCGGCAGTTGGCCGCGTCCCATCCCGTTCGTGAACACGGGGACCGCCGTCGCCTCGGCGAAGCGGCGCAGCGCCGGGCCACCGTCGGACCACTTGAGAGCGGTGCCGGCCATCACCATCGGCCGGCTCGCGCCGCAGACGATGTCCGCTGCGGCGTCGATCAGCGGTTGTGGTGCGGTCGATGCAACCCGGTAGTCACGCCCGCGTGGCAACTCGACGGCGTCGACGTCGATCGGCGCGTGCAGCACGTCCATCGGGATCTCGAGGAATGCGGGGCCCGGTACCCCGGACATGGCGGTACGGATCGCGAGCTCGATGTACTCACCGATCCGACCCGTCTCGAAACACGTGTCGGCCCACTTCGTGATCGGCCGCATCAGCGACACGTGGTCCATCTCCTGGAGCGAACCCCGACGCAGGTTGCCGAAGGGGCCCTGACCTCCGATCACGAGGATCGGCGAGTTCGCTCGCCAGGCGTTGGCGACGCCGGTCACGCCGTCGGTGACGCCGGGCCCCGCGGTCAGGATCGCCACGCCGACGCGCCCCGGGTTGAGGCGTGCCCACGCATCCGCCGCGTGGGTTGCGGCCTGTTCGTGGCGGACGTCGACGACGCGGATTCCTTCGTCCAGGCAACCGTCGTAGATCCCCATCACGTGGCCGCCCGAGAGGGTGAACACGCATTCGACGCCCGCCGCGCGCAGCGCCTTGGCCGCCAACCGACCGCCGTGAGTCATGGGGCGATCGTAGTTGTCGGCCGTTCGCCCGATCGCTCCGGCGTCATATCTGGTGCCTGGCACCAGATGTGACTGCACCGACGGTGTCAGTGCGAACGGACCGTCATGGCGCGGTCGCAGGCGGCGGCGTATCCGTCGCGACGGCCGGCGGCGTCATGGTGTGGCGCAACGGCGAGCCCGTGACCGAGCTGCCACCGCTCCGCGACCGTTGCGAAGTCCGCGCCGGTCTCGATGACGGCAGCCTGGAGCGCGGCACCGGTGGCGACCGCCTCGTCGGCGTCGGGCACGATGACGGTCGCGCCCGTGAGGTCGGCGCATCGTTGGCGGTACGCAACCGACCGAGCGCCGCCGCCGACGAGATGGATCGTGCCGTCCACCGATGCTCCGGCGGTGCGCAGCGCGTCGAGGCCGTCGAGCAGGCCGCACATCACACCGTCGTGTGCGGCGAGCGCGAGCTGTGCCGGTGTCGTGCGATTGGTGAGCCCGAGGAAGGTCCCCGACGCGTCCGGGAGGTTCGGCGTGCGCTCCCCGTCGAAGTAGGGGACGAGCATCACGCCGCCCGGGTCCGAGGCCGTGGTCAGCGCCAGTTCGGCGAGGCCGGCGGCATCGGTGCCCAGCCACGACGCAACCGTGTCGGTGACCTTCGTCGCGTTGAGCGTGCACACCAGCGGCAGATAGCTGCCGGTGGCGCTCGCGAAGCCGGCGACGGCGCCGGACTCGTCGGCGGTCGGCGTTTCCGACAACGCGAACACGGTGCCGGAGGTTCCGAGCGAGATCGCGACGTCACCCGACGTCAAGCCGAGTCCGACTGCCGCCGCCATGTTGTCGCCCGTGCCCGGACCGACCGTGACCCCTGCCGGCAGGCCCAGCTGCTGCGCGGCGCGGTCGGTCAACACGCCGGCCGGCTCGGTCGGCGCGAGCACGTGCGGGACGCGCTCGGCCCAGCCGGGCCCGTCGCCGGTCACCTCGTCGAGCAGATCGGTGCGCACGCTGCCGTCGACCGGCGAGTACCACCCGGTGCCGGAGGCGTCGCCCCGGTCGGTGACGTGGCGAGCGGTCAGCTTCCACGTGATCCAGTCGTGGGGCAGCATGACCATCGCCGCTCGTGCGGCGATCTCGGGCTCGCGCTCGATGACCCATGCCAGTTTCGCGATCGTGAACGCGGCGACCGGCACGCTGCCGATCTCGCGCGCCCAGCGCGCGGCACCGAGCGCGGCGACCATCGAGGCGGCCTGGGGCGCCGATGTCGTGTCGTTCCACAGCTTGGCGGGCCGCACCGTTGCGCCGGCCTCGTCGAGCAGCACGAGGCCGTGCTGTTGGCCGGCGACGGAGATCGCCACGACGTCGGCGCGCACGTCGCCGAGTCGGGCGCACGCCTCGACGAGTGCCTCCCACCACGCGTCGGGATCCTGCTCGGACACCGGGGGATCGGTCGGCGGATGCGGGGCGCTCGCATGGGCGACGACGGCGCCGCTGTCGACGTCTCGGACCTCGACCTTCGTGGACTGCGTCGACGAGTCCACACCGATCACGAGCCGTCGTGGCATTCAGCGCGCTCGTTCGATGTGCCTGGCGACGAGGTTCTCGAGCGCTTCCTGGCGGCCGCTGACCCCGGCGGGTTCGACGTCCGAGTCGAGCTGGGCGGTGTGCAGTTCGCGCAACGTGACCTCGCCGTCGAGGATTCGCCGCTCGGCGTCCCAGCCGGCGTACCGCGCGTCCCGACGGCGATCGAGTTCACCGTCTTCGAGGATCGATACGGCGGCGAGCAGCGCGCGAGCCATCGTGTCCATCCCGCCGATGTGGGCGTGGAACAGATCGTCGCGAGCGGCCGACTGGCGGCGCAGCTTCGCGTCGAAGTTCAGCCCGCCGGTGGTGAATCCGCCACCGCGCAGGATCTCGAGCATGCCGAGCGTCATCTGTTCGACGGACACGGGGAACCGGTCGACGTCCCAGCCGAGCCGGTCGTCGCCGGCGTTCGCGTCGATCGAGCCGAAGATCCCCGCGTTCATCGCTGCGGCGACCTCGTGGGCGAAGTCGTGGCCCGCGAGCGTCGCGTGGTTGACCTCGATGTTGACCTTGATCTCCTCGTCGAGACCGTATTGCTGGAGGAACGCATGCACCGCGGCGACGTCGTAGTCGTACTGGTGCTTCGTCGGTTCGAACGGTTTCGGCTCGATGAGGATCGTGCCGTGGAACCCGATCTCGTGCTTGTGCTCGACGACCATGTGGAGGAATCGGCCCAGCTGGTCGAGCTCGCGGCGCATGTCGGTGTTGAGCAGTGTCTCGTAGCCCTCACGTCCGCCCCACAGCACGTAGTTGTGCCCGCCGAGGCGATGCGTCGCATCGAGGCAGTGCGCGACTTGCGCCGCGGCGTAGACGAACACGTCCGGATCCGGGTTGGTCGCAGCGCCGGCCATGTACCGCGGGTTGGCGAACAACTTCGCCGTGCCCCACAGCAACTCGACGCCGGTCCGCTGCTGATGAGCCGCCGCGAGATCGACCATGTGGTCGATGTTGGCCGCGGTCTCCTTGAACGTCGCGCCCTCCGGCGCGATGTCGAGGTCGTGGAAGCACCAGAACGGCACGGTCAGCTTCTCGAAGAACTCGAACGCCGCGGCCATCTTCTGCTCGGCTGCGGCGAGCGGTTCGACGTCACGACCGAGCCAGGGCCGGTCGAACGTGCCGTCGCCGAAGATGTCGAACCCGTCCCAGTTGAACGAATGCCAGTAGCAGGTCGCGAAGCGCAAGTGGTCACGCATCGTGCGGCCGGCGACGACGCGGTCGGCGTCGTACCAGCGGAACGCGAACGGGTTGTCGGAATCGGGGCCCTCGTACTCGATCGGGGCGGTGACGTCGCTGAAGAACTCCATGCTCGATCCGTTCTGGTTGTCGGGACGTGTTACGTCTGGTGCCTACGTCTGGTGCCTGGCACCAGGTGTGACAGCGCGCAGGCCGGCCCAGGCGAGGGCAGCCACCTCGCGGGCGATCTCGTCGGGGTCGAACTCCTTGCCCAGCCCGACGAGGCGCCGGCTCGCGCCTTCGGCGAGGCCGACGAGCGCGTGCGCCAGGGTCTCTCGATGTGACTCGTCGATGTCGACGGCGATCAGCGGCGCAATCGCCTTCGCCGACTGCTCCGTGATCTTGCGGACGGCGTCGTTGAAGTCGTCATCGCGGCGCGAGCCGGAGCCGAACAGCAGACGGAACCCGTCGTGGTCGTCCGCGACCCAGCGGAAGTACGCGCGGAAGCCCAACTCGGTCTGGCTCTTGCCGTCGGTCGCCTCGGCGGTCGCCTTGTCGATGTTGTTGCGCAGCCGGTTGCCGACCTCCTCGATCAGCGCCTGGAACAGGTCGCGCTTGGAGTCGAAATGCTGGTACAGCACCGGCTTGGTGACGCCGGCGGCCTCTGCGACGTCGTTCATCGAGGCACCGTGGAAGCCGGCGTTCGCGAAGACTTCGAGCGCGACGTCGAGGATCTGCTCACGGCGAGCGGGGGCGGAAAGTCGTGGTGGCATGGGAACGTACCGAAGGGTAACCGGCGCGACGAGCAGTGTCGCGGTCGGCGATCCGCGGCCCTCAGAGCCCGCGTTCGCGGTCGTCGCGGTCGGCGGCCTTGACCGCGTAGCCGAGGACGATCGACGGCGCGAGCAGCACGCAGCCGACGACGAGTGCCGCGATGACCAGCCCGGCCATCAGTGACGAGAAGTCGACGACGAGCGCCATGAAGAACAACGCCATCGCGAGCGCGACGAACAGATAGCCGATGCGGTTCGCGAGCAGCGTCCAGCGCGCGATCGTGGCGCGTCGGGCGCGGATCGGGTCGAGCGGAGCGTCGGGGTCCTGCACGGGGTTCGGCATAGGGTTCGTTCATGCTACGAGCGGACGGCGACGGGAACATCGGGCGACGCGGAGTCGGGCCTCGATGACCGTCCGCATCGCGGAGCACGGCCCGATCGCCGTCGTGACCCTCGACCGACCCGATCGGCGCAACGCGGTCGATCACGCGACACTGCGCGAGCTGCTCGCGATCCAGGGTGACCTCGGCCCACGAACGCCGAAGGAGATCAGGGCCGTCGTGCTGACCGGGGCCCCGCCGGCGTTCAGCGCCGGCGCCGACCTGCACGGCGTCGAGCGGGGCGCGTTCGCGTCGGACCTGCATGCCGTGCTGACCGGGTTCGGGCGGTTGCCGGTGCCGGTGATCGCCGCGATCGACGGGCCGGCGCTCGGTGCGGGGACGCAGCTCGCGCTCGCGTCCGACCTGCGGGTGGCCACACCGGGCAGCATCTTCGGCATCCCGGCGGCGCGGCTCGGGATCTGTGTCGATCACTGGACGATCCGCCGGCTGACGAACGAGTTCTCGCTCCCGGTCGCGAAGGGGATGCTGGTCGGGTGCGAGAACTACGACGCGAGCCGGCTGCACGCGCTCGGTGCGGTGCAGCGCCTCGGTGACCTCGCAGCGGCGATCGACTGGGCGCGGGAACTGGCTGCGCTGGCGCCGCTGACGCTGGCGACCCACAAGCTCGGCCTCGAGTTCGCCGAACCGGAGGGCGACATCGTCGCCGAGTTCGAGGCGGCACTGGAGCGAACCTGGAGCAGCGCCGACGCCGACGAGGGCCGCAACGCGTTCATCGAGAAGCGGCCGGCACGGTTCATCGGCGAATGACGCCCGGCCGCGGCTGACTCGGAAGGGAAGTGCGTCAGAGGTTCGGCGGGAGCAGGCGGTTGACGTTCTGGAAGAAGAAGTACAGCGCCACGGCGAACGGCACGATGCCGACGAGGGCACCGGCCCAGTCGCGGCGGAAACGGCGGCTCACCAGATAGGCGCCGATCGCCACGAGCGACACGACGAGGCCCCACAGGCCGACCTGGAGGTTGGCCCCCGGGTCGCTGAACCAACCCTCGCTGAACGCATCGGCGATGTTCTCGTTGACCGCCTCGCTGCCGAGCTGATCGACCCCGGACGGGTCGTCGTCGACGAGGTTGCCCGTGACGCTGCCGTTCGACGAAGCGTCGAGCTGACCGGACTCGTCGATCGCCTCGTCGCCGCCGCCCTCGACGGGAAGCAGGCGGTCCGCGGCGGGCGCGACACGGATCGGGCGGCCGTAGTTGATCACCGGTTCACCGACCGGGGCGGACGTCTCGGGAACGAGTTCGCCGAAGATCACGATCCGCTGCTTCGACGTCCACTTCGGGTGGCACGAGACGAGTGTCATCGTGGCCTTGGTCGCGTCGGTGGTGGCGATCACCTGGTAGTCGCCGGGACCCACGATCGCGGACCCGGTGACCTCGTACGTGAACGTGCCGCTCAGCGTCGTGACGATCATCTCGTCGCCGACGTCGAGGTCGTCGACGTCGTGGAACGGCGCGCCGTACGTCGTGCGGTGCCCGGCGATCGCCGAGTTGCCGAGCTGACCGGGCAGGGGCGTGTCCGGGAAGTGGCCGGGGCCCTTCTTGAGGTCGCCCTTCGACACGCCGGCGACGACGATGTCGCTGACGCCGATCGCAGGGATCTCGATCCGTGCCAGTGCGTCGCCCTCTTCGAGCTCCGGCAGGTTCTGCTCTTCGACCGGGACCGGCGCGGCCGTGGTGACGGGGGCAGACACGTCGTCGGCGTCGTCGCCCGGTGCCGGCTCGGGGTCCGCTGCCGGCTCGCCGTCGACCGGCGCGATGTCGGGCTCGATGACCGAGCTCCCACCTGCGCTGATCGCGGGCGCGGTCACCGGCGGGGCATCTGCGAGGAGTGCCTCGAACTCGTTCTCGAGTGCGTTCTGGGCGCGAGCGGTCTCGATGCCGGTGCCCCACAGCTGGTACGCGACGAAGCCGAACATCAGCAACCCGACGGCGATCAGGGTCTTGCCGACGCCACCGATCCAGAACCGCCAATCCTTCGGCGGCTTCGGGCGATCCCATTTGCGGAGGCGACCGCGCCGTGTCAGGCGCGGCGGTGTCATCGCGGCGCCGTTGCCGCTCGTCCGCAGCGCCGGGGCGTCGACGAGCCGATCGAGCGGGCTCCTGACGAGGGCCGGGGGGTCGGCATCGAGGTCTGACACAGCCCCGAACATAGTTGGGCGGAGCGGACTTGCGACGGCGACACGCCGGTTGTTTCGCAAACGGTCGCGCCCGCTGCTGCGGGCGCCAGCAGGCGCGATGGCGACATTGGCGCCACCGCCTCATATCGTGGCGCGGTCCCATGAGCGCCGCCGAACCCGCCTCCTCGTCGCCCGTCATCGTGCTCGACGAGGTCGTCGCCGTGCTCGGGCGGTTCCCGGCACTGGCGGGCGCGTCGCTGACCGTCGACAAGGGTGAGATCGTCCTGCTCCAGGGGCCGAACGGCGCCGGGAAGACCACGTTGCTGCGGCTGTGCGCAGGGCTGCTGCCCGTCGAGCGGGGTGTCGGCACGGTGCTCGGCTTCGATCTCGCGACGCAGCGGGAGTCCGTCCGGCCCCACGTGGGCCTGCTCGGCCATCAGAACGGGCTGTACCTGGACCTCACCGTGCGCGACAACGTGCGGTTCTGGGGTGGAACGGTCGGGGCGACGACCGCGGAGATCGACGCCGCGATGGCGAGGATGGGCGTCGCCGACCGCCTCGCCGACGTGACGACCCGCACACTGTCGGCCGGTCAGCGACGAAGAACGTCGCTGGCCTGCCTCGTCGCACGGCGATCGCAGGTGTGGCTGCTGGACGAACCGCACGCCGGTCTCGACGCGTCCGGCCGCGACGAACTCGACGCCACGCTGCGCAGCGCGGCCGCAGCCGGTGCGACAATCCTCGTGGCGAGCCACGAACTCGAACGAGCCGGCTCGCTCGCCTCGCGCACGCTCGACGTCGTCGCCGGCCAGGTGGACGCGCACCGACCGCCCGGAGCGTCGAGATGAGCGCGTGGCGAGTTGCGTGGCTGATCGCCCGCAAGGACCTGCGTGTCGAACGACGCAGCCGCGTGGTCACGAACCAGGTCGTGCCGTTCGCCGGCGTGACGATGGTGATCTTCGCGTTCGCCCTCGACTCCGACGCGGTGCTCCAGCGTGTCGCGCCCGGGCTCGTGTGGCTGGCCACGATGTTCAGCCTGCTCGTGCTCGTGCAACGGTCGTTCGCGATCGAGACCGACGACGGCGCACTCGACGCGATGCGCGTCGCGGGCGTGGACGCGCGGGCGATCTTCCTCGGCAAGGCGATCGCCTTGGCCGCGGAGCTGGTCGCGTTGGAGCTGATCCTGCTGTTCGCCGCCGTGATCCTGTACGGCCAGTCGATCGCCGCGGGCAGCGTCGTGCTGCTCGTCACGACGTTGGTCGCCGCGACGTGTGGCCTCGCCGCGGTCGGTACGCTCTACGGAGGCCTTGCCGCAGGGTTCCGGGGTCGGGAGACACTGCTCCCGCTCCTCACGCTCCCCGCGGTGGCGCCGGTCCTGATCGGGGCAACACGAGCGGTCGAAGCAGCGCTCGGCACCGCAGGCGCAGTGGTGTCGGACGGCTGGCCGTGGGTCGGCCTGCTGACGGTCTTCGCTGTGGCCTTCGGTGTCGGGGGATCACTTGCCTTCGGCCCGCTGATCGATGAATGAACGGCGACCACGACGACGATGACACCGGGAACACGATGACGACGACCGACCCAGCCCAGACCGCCGACACGGTTTCGATCACCGCACCCCGCTCGACGGGGACATCGGCGACGCGGGTCGTCGGGGTCGCGGCGATCGTCGCGATGGCCTGGCTGGTGGCGTTCGGGCTCGGCTTCTCTCCCGCCGACCGTGACCAGGAGGAGGCCGTGCGGATCCTCTACGTCCACGTGCCGACGATCTGGCTCGCCTACCTCGCCTTCGTCGTCACCGCAATCGCGTCGGCGCTGTACCTGTTCACGTCGAAGCAGTCCCTCGGCTGGGATCGCGCCGCCGGCGCGAGCGCCGAGATCGGGGTCGTGTTCGTCGCGGTGACGCTCGTCGTCGGCGCGCTGTGGGGTCGGCTGACGTGGGGCGTGTTCTGGCAATGGGACGCTCGGTTGACGACGACGGCGCTGCTGTTCGTCACGTACGTCGGCTACCTCGCCGTCCGGCGACTCGGCGGGAGCCACCGCCAGCGGGCACGCCGCAGTGCGGTGCTCGGCCTGATCGCGGTGCTCGAGATCCCGCTCGTGCACTGGAGCGTGCGGCTCTGGCGCAGCCTCCACCAGGAGGCGACGGTGCTCGACACCGACGGCGACATCGACATGGACGGGCTGATGCTGTTCAGCCTGTTCGTCGGTGTGATCGCCTTCACACTGCTGTATGCCTGGTTGATGATGCACCGGGTGCGGGCGATGGCGATGGAGGATCTCGTCGAGGATCGCGGGCTCGACGCGGCGCTCGCTGCCCGACGGGCGGAAGGCGGCGCATGATGGAGGACGCAGGATTCATCCTCGGCAGCTACGCCCTCACGTTGGCGGCAGTCGCGATGTTCGCGTGGCGCACGATCCGTTCCGGGCGGCGGCTCGCCGAGCAGGTCCCCGATGAGGACAAGTACTGGCTCTGACCGGAAGCGTTTCGTGAACTCGTCCGACACCGGTGGGACGAGCCCGATGTCGCGGCACGCTGGTGGCATCTCTCGACACGATCGCGGACACGAACAATGGCTGGACACGACATGGCTGGACACGACACCGCCGGCAACGACGACCTCGACCTGACGCCGCGCACGAACGTCGACGGGACCGCCGTCGGCCGCACGCCGCAGCGGCACTGGCTGCCGATCGTCGTGCTCGCGCTCGTTGTCGTCGCCGGTGGCGTGATCGTGACGCAGTTCCTGCGCTCGGCGGTCGACTACTACTGCAACGTCGACGAGGTCGGGGTGCGTGACGGTTGCGACGCCGACCGGCGGATCCGGCTCCAGGGCACGGTCGACGAAGGCTCGATCGACCAGCGCAACGGCGTCACGTCGTTCTCGATCTCGTTCAACGGCGAGACGATCCCGGTCGTCTACGACGGTGAGCCGGGCGGCATCTTCAAGGAGTGCATCCCGGTCGTCGTCCACGGGGTCATCGAGCAGGGCGCGCTCCGGGGGGACCGCGTCGAGGTGAAGCACTCCGACGAGTACGTCGCGGTCAACGACGAACGGGTTGCCGACGCAAAGGACCTCGGCTGTGACGCGTCCGGGTCCGGCGCGTGAGCGACAAAGTTGTGTCTGACACAACTTTGACTCGGAGGGGTCGGTGATGGTGGCGGCCAGCATCAACGCTGCGCTCGGCCGGGCGGGCTTGATGCTGATGCTCGGCGGCGCGGTGTTCGGTGCACTCGCGGTGCTGTACGGCATCCGCCGGCGGGACGCGAAGCTGCTGCGGCAGAGCCCGCGTTACGCCTGGCTCGCGCTCGCCGGAATCGTGCTCGCCGTCGCGATGATGCAGCGGGCGCTGATCACCCGCGACTTCTCGCTCGCATACGTCCAGCAGGTCGGGTCCGCGGACACGCCGGTGCTGTTCAACGTCGCCGCGATGTGGTCGGCGCTCGAAGGGTCGATCCTGCTGTGGGCGTTGGTGCTCACCGGGTTCACCGGCGCCGTCGCATGGCGGTTCCGCAGGCGGACCGACGACGTCCTCGTCGGGTGGGCGCTGATCGTGATGTTCGCGGTCACCGCGTTCTTCGCACTGCTCAGCTTCGGGCCCGCCGACCCGTTCGCCGCCGGTGCACCCGGCGTCACGTCCGGGCCCGGCCCGAACCCGCTGCTCCAGAACCACATCCTCGTGCTGTTCCACCCGCCGATCCTGTACCTCGGCTACGTCGGATTCACCGTGCCGTTCGCGTTCGCGATCGCCGCGCTCGTCACCGGCCGGCTCGGTGAGGGATGGCTGATGGAGACTCGGCGGTGGGCGTTGTTCTCGTGGGCGTTCCTGACGATCGGCATCCTGCTCGGTGGTTGGTGGAGCTACGAGGTGCTCGGGTGGTCCGGAGTGTGGGCCTGGGACCCGGTCGAGAACGCGTCGCTGTTGCCGTGGCTCACCGGCACCGCCTACATCCACTCCGTGCTCGTCCAGGAACGGCGGGGGATGTTGCGGGTGTGGAACCTGACGCTGCTCGTCGCGACGTTCGCGCTGACGATCCTCGGCACGTTCCTGACACGGTCGGGTGTCATCAACTCGGTGCACGCGTTCGGCGACGGCCCGGTCGGTGCGTGGTTCCTCACGTTCTTCGCCGCGATCATGATCGTTTCGCTCGGTCTGATCGCATGGAGGGGCGACCGGCTGCGCTCGCCGGGGGCGATCGACTCGCCGCTCTCGCGTGAGGGGGCGTTCCTCGCGAACAACGTGATCTTCACCGTCTTCGCATTCGTCGTCCTGCTCGGCACGATCTTCCCGCTGCTCGTCGAAGCGCTCGACGACCGCCGCACCGTCGTCGGCGCGCCGTACTTCGACCGGCTGTCGATGCCGATCGGCCTCGTCCTGCTGTTCCTGATGGCGGTCGCTCCGGTGTTGCCGTGGCGCAAGGCGTCGACCGAGTTGCTGCGTGACCGGCTGTTCTGGCCCGCGTGGCTCGGCGCCGGGGCGCTGTTCGTGGCGGTGTTCGCCGGGGCGACAGGATGGGCGCCGCTCGTCGCGTTCGGTCTTGCCGGGTTCGCCGCCGGCGCGGCATTGCGGCAGGTCGTCCTCGCGACTCGGCGTCAGGGATGGCGCGGCCTCGTCGGGCGCGCGAACGGCGGGATGATCGTCCATCTCGGCGTGATCATGATCGCCGTCGCACTCGCCTCGTCGAACAGCTTCACCCACTCCGCCACACTGCCGCTCGCCGAGGGCGACGTCGTCGAGTGGGGCGGGCACACGTTCGAGCTCGCGTCGGTGACCGAGCGGGTCAACGACCGGGGGAGTGAGAGCGTGCTCGCTGCGAACGTGATCCTCGACGGCGGGCGCACGTACTCGCCCGCGATCACGACCTACCTCAACATCGGCCAGGCGGTCGGCACGCCGTCGGTTCGGACCGGGCTGACGAAGGACGTCTACCTGACACTCGAGGCCGGAGCGCAGGCCGGCGACTCCGAGGCGACGATCCGTGCATTCGTCAAGCCGATGATCCTCTGGCTGTGGCTCGGCGGGTTCGTGATGGCCGTCGGCACCCTGCTCGCTGCGTTCCCCGGGTCACGGCGGCGCCGTGCGACCGACCCGGTGTCCGCGCCGATCGACACGACGCCGGACCACGCATCCGCCGACCCGGTGGAGGTGGGCCGGTGAGCGCCTCGCCGGTCGGCGGTGCCGCCGTGGACGATGCCGCGCCGGACGCCCCGGCACGGCGTCCGCTCGCGCCGTGGATCGCGCTCGCTGTCGCGATCGTCATGACCGGCCTGTTCGTCGTGCTCGTCGACGCCACGCCGGACGAGGGTGGCGCAACGACGGACTCGCCGCTGCTCGGCCGCCCGGCACCGGAGGCGGTCGGCACCTTGCTCGACGGCCGTCGGTTCGACCTCTCGCAACGCAAGGGCAGTTGGGTCGTGCTGAACTTCTTCCGAGCGGACTGTGCGCCGTGCATCCAGGAGCATCCCGATCTCGTCGAGTTCGTCGCCGATCAGGACCAGCTCGGACGCGACGGTGCCGAGTTCTACTCGGTCGTCGTCAACGACACTCGCGCCGACGTCGAGGAGTTCTTCGCCGAACGGGGCGGGGACTGGCCGATCGTGTTCGAGCATGACCAGATCGACGTCGCCTTCGGCGTCGCGCTCGTGCCCGAGACGTGGATCGTCGACCCCAACGGCATCGTCCGCGTCCGGATCATCTCGCGTGTCACGAACGAGGACCTGAACGTGACGATGCAGCAGCTGCGGGAGGCGACCGGCTGATGCGGGCGTGGAACCAGCGGCTCAAGCGCTGGCCGGGGTGGGCGGCGCTGCTCGTCGTGGTCGTCGTCGTGCTCGCGGTCGGGGCAACCCGCAGCACCGGCCCGCAGACGCAGGAGGACCGCATCGACGCGATCGCCCGCCGGGTCGCGTGCCCGGTGTGCGACGGCGAGAGCGTGTACGAATCGCGCAACAACGCATCGGTGGCGATCCGCAACGAGATCACCGACCTCGTGCGCGAGAACCGGTCGTCGGACGACCAGATCGTCGGGTTCATCGAGAACCGCTACGGCGCGGAGGTGCTGCTCGTGCCACGGGCGTCCGGCTTCGACGCACTCGTCTGGGTGTTGCCGGCGGTCGCCTTCGTCGCAGGCGTCGCCGGTCTTGCGGTCGCGTTCCAGCGTTGGAAGCTGCAGGCGGCGGCGACCGGTGCACCGACCGACGCCGACAGGGCGCTCGTCGACGCCGCCCGCCGAGCCGACGGCGCCGAGCCGTGACGGGCGCAGCCGAACGGGAAGCGTCCGGCGACGGGACGTCCGGCGACGGTCCTGTCTCGGCGCGGCGCAGCGGTGACCACCTCGACCGGCTCGCCGAGCTCGAGGAGGAGCGCCGGTTCCTGCTGCGGTCGCTCGACGACCTCGAGCGGGAGTACGGCGCGGGCGACGTGGATGTGGCCGACTACGAGACGCTGCGCGACGGTTACACGGTCCGGGCAGCAGCCGTCCTGCGCGAGATCGAGTCCGGCCGATCCCGGCTCCCACCGCCGGCGCCGCGCCGGTGGGGCCGCACGCTCGCCGTGACGGCGGCGATCGTCGCGCTCGCGATCGGGATCGGGTTCGCGCTCGCCAGCGCATTCGGCGAGCGGCGCGCCGGCCAGGAGATCACGGGCTTCACACCGGGCGACGACGCCCGCACCGTGCTCGCCGCGGCGCGGGACGCGTTGAACCAGCGCGATTTCGGGCTCGCGAACGCGTTGTTCGCCGAAGTCGTGCAGATGGAGCGTGAGCGCAACGTCGACAGCGCGGAGGCGATCACGTACTTCGGGTGGACCCTGGCGCTGCAGTCGGTCCAGGACCCGGACGCGGCACGTTCCGCCGAGCGGCTCGACGCGGCGCGCCTCGCGCTGCGACAAGCGATCGAGATCGACGCCGACTACGCCGATCCGAATTGCTTCCTGGCGATCGTCGAATACAACTTCTTCGACGATGCTGCCGCCGCGCTGCCGTTCATCGACGCGTGTGAGGACAAGGACCCACCCGCCGACGTCGCCGATCTCGTCGCCGGGTTCGCGGACGAGATCCGCGCCGCCGCGGGCTGACCGCGAACATCCCGGTACCGGGCGGGTGCCGTCGTTACTGTGGCGCGATGAGCATGAACCCGCCGCCGCCGGGCGCGCCGCCGCCACCTCCCGGCGAGGACCAACCCGGCCGACCACCGGTGCCGGGTCATCCGGCCGGCGGGGCGCCGCCGCCGCCGGCGGGTCCGCCGCCCGGCTACGTGCCGTTCGGTGCAGCGCCGCCCGCCGCCGGGCAGCGGACGAACGGGTTCGCCGTCGCGTCGCTCGTGCTCGGCATCGTCGGGATCGTGCTGTGCTTCCTCTGGATCCCGTGGATCCTCGCGATCATCTTCGGCGCCATCGCGATCAAGCAGTGCAACGAGGACCCGACCTACACCGGCAAAGGCCTCGCGATCGCGGGCCTCGTCTGCGGCCTCGTCGGCGCGGCGATCATCGTGTTGTTCCTCGTGTCGAGTGGTGGCGACCTCACCTACGACTTCGGATCGGTGATCGTCGGCCTCGACCCGATCCGCTGACCGTTACATCTGGTGCCTGGCACCAGATGTAACGCGCTATTTCTTGGCGGATTTCGCGGCCAGCGTCGGGGGCGGCCAGACCTTGCCCTTCGTGATGCGATCGCCCTTGCGGCGCAGTACCCACACGCTCGCCTTGCGCCAATCGGGCTGCGTCTCCACTTCCATGCCCCGCCTGACGAGCGCCTGGATCACCGCCGGGATGATGTCGCCGTGGCTGCACAGCACGGCACCGTCGGGAACCTCGCTCAACAGTTCGAGGACCGGCTCGAACGGCTCGTCCTCGAGCAACCGCTTCTCTTCCTCGACCTTCAGGCCGAGCATCGCCCCGAGCGGCTCGAGCGTCTGGCGGCAGCGCACGTAGGCACTCGAGTGCAGTGACGTCACTTGTTTGCGGCCGAGCCGGCGGGCGACGGCGTTCGCCTGCTTCCAGCCGGTCTTGCTCAGCGGACGGTCGATGTCCTCGCCGTTCCAGATCCTGCGCTCGCCGGCCTTCGCGTGCCGGACCAGGTAGATCACGGCGGACCGGCTCACCGCGTCGTCCCGTCAGTTCTCGCCGGTCATCGCACGATGACGGGCCGTGAGTTGACGCACGAACAGGATCCAGGCGACCGCTGCGACGGCAGACCCGACGGCGGCGACCATCGTGAGCGTCGGGTCGGCGTCGACGAGGTTCTTGGCGACAGCGTCGGCGCCGGTCTCACCGAAGCCCCCGCCGATCGAGTCGAACTGCAGACTGATCGTCAGCAGTGGCAGCAGGCCGAACGCGACGAACCACACCCACAGTGCGGTGTTCTCCTGCCCGCTCTTCCCGGGAGCCGCGACGGCGCCCGCGGTCGCCGGCGGGGCGGATTTCTTCCACATCTCGCGCAGCATCAGCGTCGGGATGATGTAGAGCACGAGCGGCGGCAGGAACCAGCCGAAGATGGCGAACAGCGGGTGCCACGTCGTGTCGTGACCGAACGCGCGGAGGTTCGCGGCGATGCGGAACATCCAGACCATCACGAGCACGGCTCCGGCGAGCAGGCCGATGCCCGCGATCGCGGAGAACGCGGAGAACGACAACACCGAGTCGTTGAACTCCGACTCCGAGATGGCGCCGGCGAGGTAGTCCTCCGCCTTGTCCCGCAGGGACGACTGGAGGATGCCGTTCATCAAGCTGCCGACGCCGGCGATTGCGACGACGATGACGATCGCGGTCGAGAGGCCCTTGATCCGGTTGATCCGCGCCATCGGCGTCGGTGCATTGCCGTAGGCGACGTAACCCGGCGGTGGCGTCAGCCCGTCGCCGGGCGGGGGTGGTGGGGGCGCGCCGGGCGGCGGAGGGGGAACATCGCTCACGGCGACAAGCTATCCCGCGTCCTTGGCCTGTGACCACTGGGAGATGACGCTGGTGTCGCTCACGAAGCGCACGGGGCGATGGCCGCGGCGGTCGATCGGTGCCCAGCGGTGGGCAGCTTCCTGGAGGCATGCGTCGAGCGTCGCGGCCGCGTCCCGGCCGGCCTCGGCGGGGACGTGGACGAGCAGTTCGTCGTGCAGGCAGAGGACGACCCGCGCGTCCAGGCGGTTCGCGCGGGCCCGCATCAGCACGGCCCATGTCTTGAAGAACTCGGCCGCCGCACCCTGGACCATCGCATTGCGCCCGTACCTGCCTCGGGCGGCCGCCCGGGATCGGGCGTCGCGTTCGCTCATGTCGGTCGTGTTGGTCGAACCCGTCCGCACGAGCCGGCCCCCGTACGTCCGCAGGTCGTGCCCGCCCTGCGCGGCCGCGTCAGCGTCACGCAGGTACCCCATCGCGATCGGGTACTCGCGTTCGAGGCGGGCCAGGGCCTGAGCGCCCGTGCCGGTCGTCTGGCCGTACATCGCCCCGAGCACGGCGACCTTCGCGATCTCGCGCTCGACCCCGAGCTGCCGCGCGACCGGCGCGTACATGTCGTCGTCGTGCGTCGCCGCGGCGAGTTTCGGGTCACCCGACACCGCGGCGAGGATGCGCGGTTCGATCTGGCCGAGGTCGGCCCGGACGAACACGTGTCCGGGCTCGGCGGCGATCGCCGGCCGCAGTTCGGCAGGCATGTTGTGCAGGCCTGCGGTTGCGGTCATCCGGCCCGCTGCACCGTCCGATCCGGACCACGCGCCACGCAGGCGACCGTCCGCGCCGACGTGTGTGTCGATCCAGTCGTAGCCGAACGTCGTGAGGATCCGTTCTGCGCGTCGCCAGGCGAGCAGCGGCGCGACGATCGGGTGCGCATCGACCAGCTTCTCCAAACGCCAGGCGCGGGTGTCGGGCACTTCGATGCCGACGCGCCGCAGCAACGACTTGACCTGGTCTGGGCTCCGGAGGTCGAACGTCGCCCCGGGCGGCAGATGTTGCAGTACCTCTTCGTCTCGCCGTGCGAGCTGCGCGGCCGCTTCGTCCGCGGTGCGTGGCCGGGGCCCGACGAAGCCTGCGACGATCGTTTCGCCGGTCATCCGGTCGAACGGGAGGCCGTCGACTTCCAGTTCGGCGCACAGCAGCTCGGCGGCCGATTCCGACAACGCGGTCGCACGCGTTGCCGGCCGGTCGACGATCGCGCTCACCCGGTCGAGCTGCCGGCGGTGGAGCTCGAGTGCGAGCTCCGCCCAGCGGGCCACTCGCGCGGCCGTCTGCGCCCATTCGCCGTCGACCCACTCCGGTCGGAGGTGACCGTCCGCGCCCACGGGGTCGTCGGGGTCGCCGCGAGCTTCGAGTTGGCTGAACAGGTCCTCCGGCGAGCGCTGCGGGATGTCGCCCGGGTCGAGGTCGTGCAGCGATGCCCAGATCTCGGCGGGGCCCGAGCGCCACCCGCCGTTCACCAGGCGGTGGACCGCACCGAGGTCCCAACACCTGGCCGGGCGGATGCCGGCCTCGACGAGGTGGCGCGCGGTGTCCTTCGACCACCAGATCCAGCGCGGGCCGACGTCGCGTTCGAGGCGGTCGATCTCGGCGAGCGCATCCGGCCATGCGAGCACGACGGTGTCGTCCCCGCTGACGAGCGCAGCGGCGGAGTTCTCGGCGATGGCGAGCGCGACCGGTGCGCCGGGCTCGGCGTCCGTGTGGGTCATCCCCAGCCGAGCTCGTGCAGCCGGGCGTCGTCGATGCCGGCCGCGTGGGCGATTTCGTGGATCACGGTGACGAACACCTCGTCCGCGAGGTCGTCGATGTCCTCGCACATCGCGCACAGCGCGAGCCGGTAGATCGAGACGACGTCGGGCCCTTCCTGACCGGTCCGCTCCGTGTGCGGCACGCCGTCGTACAGGCCGAGCACCGTCGGGTCCTCGGGGTGGTGGTCCCGGATCTGGACGACGACGTTGTCGAGCACGTGTTGCAGCTCCTCCGGCAGGTCGTCCAGCGCGTCGGCGACGAGCCGCTCGAACCGATACTTCGGAACCGGATCCATCGGTCAGCAACCTAGCGATGCCCACTCGCCACGGCCGACCGGACCAGTGCCCGAGCGGGCGCCGCCCCGTCACGTGTCGGACACACGTCCGGCTGTGCGGTCGTCAGCCGCTCGGCGGCGGGGTCCACGCGGCGCCGTCGGCCGGGGCCGGGTTCGCGGCGCTCGGTGTCGCCTCACCGCCCCACACGACCAGCTCGGAACCGGTCCAGACCGTGTTCGGTCCGGCGAGACCGGCGAGCGGGCCGTCGTCGTGGCGCATCCACCGGCCCGTCGGGGCGTGCACGGTCACCGGCGCGTCCCCGCCGGAGAACAGCACCACCCAGTCGCCCGCCGGTGCGACGGTGAGCGTCTCGGGGTCCGCCACCGGGATCTGCGTCTCGAGCCACTGCCAGCCGCCGCCGGACTCCACCGCCACGCCGAGGACGGCCACGGCCGGGTCGCCGCGATGGATCTCGACGATCGCCGTCGGGCCCGCATCGGTGACGGTGAGATGGCTGTCGCGGACGAGGTCGGGGACCTCCGGGAACTCGATCGTCCGCCACGTCGCCGTTGCGGGATCGAACGCCACGCCGCCCGAGCGCCCGTCCCACGCGACGATCTCGGCCCCCGTCCACACGACATCGGTCTCGAGGCGGCTGAGTCCGGCGACGGCGTCGGCGGTGGCCGCGGTCCCATCGAACGTCGGCCCGTACGTCCAGGAGTCGGTGTCCGGCTCGTAGCGGGCGATCGCGAGGTCCGGTTGTCCGGCCGCGTTCAGCGCGGCGGGCCCGATGCCCCACACGGCGTCGTCGGTGGCGACGGTCGCGGCGAGGAACATCGTCTCGACGCGAGCGAGGTCGGTCCACTCGCCGGTCGCGACGTCGAGCCGGACGCCGCCACCCTTCGCGAGCGCGTACAGCTGCCCGTCGAGGAAGACGCCCGTGAGGCCGGGATGGCCCCATCCCGGGACCGCGAGCGTCCGCCATGAATCGGTCGCCGGGTCGTAGAGGGCACCGTCGGTGAAGGCGAAGCCACGCGACAGGCTCGAACCCGCCCAGAAGAGCGCCTCGGTACCGGTCCACCCGGAAACGGCATAGGGGCGCGTCGGGATCGGGGCGTCGGCGATCGGACGCCACGTACCGAACGTGGCCGGTGTCGTCGCCGGTGCGGGCTGTTCTGCGGCGCGTCGGTCGAGCACCACCAGCCCGCCGACGATCACGAGCAGCGTTGCCGCGGCGATCGCGAGCAGCGGCCGCCATCCGAGCCGGCGCTCCCGCTCCGGCCCGAAGGCACCGCCGATGTCGATCGTCGAGGCATCCGGATCGGGAGCGGTCGCTCGTGCGACCCATGCGTCGGCGAGCTCCGGGAGTTGCTCCCGAAGCCGTTGTTCGAGCATCGTCATTCGAGTTCCTTTCGCAGGGTGGCGAGCGCCCGCCTCGCGAGCGAGCGCACCGTGGACGGGCGGGCGTCGATGATGTGGGCGATCTCGTCGTCGGGCAGGTCGGCGAAGTAGCGCAGGACGACGACGACCCGCTGCCGGTCCGTCAGCCGGGTCATCGCGTCGCCGAGTTCGACGAGGTGAGTGGGGAGTTCGACCGCGTCCGCCACGCCCAGGTGCGGTCGGTGACGTTCCTCGAGCGAGCGTCGTCGCAGGACGGCCGCGCACCCGCGCACGACCGTCGTGCGGAGGTAGGCGCCGGGACGGTCGATCGACGACCACTGGCGCCGGACGGCGATGAACGCGTCCTGGACGACCTCCTCGGCGATCGCCGGAGACCGGACGAGCAGGGTCGCCATGCGGACCATGCCGTCGTGCTCGGTGGAGAACAGCGCGCCCAGGCCGGCGTCGGGCCCTTCGGAATCGATGTTCCGCTCCGGGGCGGGAAATGCTCCCATCGACCCCCACGATGCACGACGGGACCGCGTTGTTGCACCAAGTTTCCCGAAATCGGTGGTCCGGCTTTCCCGAAATCGGTGGTCCGGGCGGGTTCGGATCGGCAAGACTTCGCCGATGTCGCCGGCCGGGTTGCGCGAGATCGCCGAATCGATCGGCTTCTCCGGCGTCGCGCGTCTCGAGCGTCCCGACGGCGGCGGGTTCGAACTGGCACGGGGTCAGGCCGATCGGCGGCACGGGGTGCCCATCGGCATCACCACACGGTTCGCCACGGCGAGCGCGACGAAGGGGTTCACGGCGTTGACCGTGATGTCGCTCGTCGAGTCCGGCGCATTGACGTCCGCCACGCCGTTGCGGTCTGTCGTGGGCGATGCACTGCCGTGCGTCGATCCCGAGGTCACGATCGAGCACCTGCTCGGCCACACGTCCGGCGTCGGCGACTACCTCGACGAAGAGACGCTCGGCGACGTCGACGATCATGTCATCGACGTCTCGATGCACACGCTGGCACGGCCGAGCGACTACCTCGACCTGCTGAACGAGCATCCCCAGGTCGCGCGCCCTGGCGGGCGGTTCGCCTACAACAACAGCGGCTACGTGATGCTGGCGTTGGTCGTCGAAGGGCTCACCGGGTCGTACCACGAGGCCGTGGCCGACCGGGTGCTCGCGCCGGCCGGAATGCTGCGCTCCGGGTTCTTCCGGTCGGACGATCTTCCGCCGGACACCGCGCTCGGCTACCTCGAGAGCGGGCGGACCAACGTGTTCCACCTGCCCGTGATCGGTGGTGGCGACGGCGGCATCTACCTCACGCTCGATGATGTGACCGCCTTCTGGGACGCGCTCGACGCGGGTCGGATCGTCTCGCCCGCACATGTCGCCGCGATGACGACGCCTCGGCGGCCGGCGGGGGAGGGGAGGGCCTACGGCCTCGGATTCTGGACGTCACCCGATGGCTCGGTCGTGTGGTTGGAGGGGATGGATGCCGGAGTGTCGTTCGTGTCGTCCGTCGACCGTTCGACCGGCGTGCGTGCAACCGTGATGGCGAACACGTCGTCGGGTGCATGGCCGCTCGCACGGCATCTGGAGGCACTGCCGGGGTGACATCGGCGTAGTCCGCCGGTGATGACCGGCCGGGCCGACCGTTTTCGGGCCGACCGTTTTCTCAGGGCCTCGTGGCTACGCCGCGGGCCCGGACTGGGCTGAGATCACCGCCATCGTCGAAGACGCCCACCGGTTCGTGACGCGCCGGGGATGATCTCGCCCGAACCGGACGGTCAGTCGCAGAGGTCCTCCTCACGGAATTCCGGACCGTCGGCGTGGTACACGACCTCGCGCCCGTTGAGCGAGCCCGTGATCGTCTGTCCGTCGGCGGACAGCACGACCTGGATCTCGATCGGTCCGTCGGGGAACATCTCGCCGGGTGCCCACTCGGCCGGGACCCAGTCGATCGTCCCCGCCCCTTCGCGAGCGCGCCACACCGTCTCGTTGATCGTGCGGGTGAGGATCCGGACCCCGCAGTGCGTACCGAGAGACATTCGCATCGGCTCACCGGGGGTGAGCGTCGACGGAGCCGGCGGCAGCAGCGCCACGTCGGCGGCAGTCGGCTCGCCGTGCGTCGTCGACGGCGTCGTGGTGGTACCGGTCGTGCTGACCGGTGACGTCACCGGGGCGGTCGCGGCCGTCGTCTCCGCTGAGGTGGCGTTGTCGTCGGCCGATCGTGGTTCGTCCTGCCCTCGGGAGCATGCACCGATCAGCAGGGCGGCCGTCACGATTCGAGCGAACGCTGTGCCGGTCGACGTGCTGGCAGCGACGCGTCTCATGCGCCCGCAAGTGTGACAGCCCGTGCGCCACGCCCCGGCGAACTCGACCTCGGGCGCACCACCCGCCATGACAACCGGGCCCGACGCCGACCACTCGGCGGCCTGTACCGGGCGTGCGCATCCGAGGCTGCACAGTCGCCGCCGACCGCTGCCCACACGAAGCTCGCCCACCCACCGATTCGAACAGAGGTGAAACCCCGACCCACTTCGAGCCCGTCGTCACGGATCTCGCCACACGTCACGGGCCCGAGCCCGAGTTCGATCAGATGATCTTCAGGGCGTCCGAGTAGACCTTCTTCGGCTTCATCTCGACGGCGATGTGCTGCGCCATCTGCCGGAAGATCTGCGCCGCCTCGGAGTCCGGGTCGGCGACCGTGATCGGCGTGCCGTCGTCGCCGCCCTCGCGCAGCGCCGGTACGAGCGGCAGCTTGCCGAGCAGTGGGACACCGAGTTCATCGGCGAGTTCCTGGCCGCCGCCCGAACCGAAGATCTCGTAGCGCTTCCCGTCGTCACCGGTGAACCACGACATGTTCTCGATCACGCCACGCACCGGCAGGTTGACCTTCTCGGACATCGCCGCCGACAGTGCCGCGACCTTCTGAGCGGCCGGCTGCGGGGTGGTGACGACGAACACCTCGCCGCGGGGGAGGTACTGCGACAGCGACAGCGCGATGTCGCCGGTGCCGGGCGGCATGTCGATCAGCAGGAAGTCCGGCTCGTCCCAGAACACGTCGGTCAGGAACTGCTCGAGTGCCTTGTGGAGCATCGGGCCGCGCCAGATCACCGCTTCGCCCTGCGGGACGAAGTAGCCGATCGAGATGCACCGCACCCCGTGCTGCTCGGGCGGGACCAGCATCTCGTCGATCACCACCGGCGACCGGTCGGTGCCGAGCATCCGCGGGATCGAGTAGCCGTAGATGTCGGCGTCGATGATGCCGACCGAGTAGCCCTGCGCGGCGAGCGCGACTGCCAGGTTGGTGGTGACGCTGGACTTGCCGACGCCGCCCTTGCCGGAGGCGATCAACAGCGGCCG
Organism: Ilumatobacteraceae bacterium; assembly: GCA_024644465.1. GTDB lineage: Bacteria > Actinomycetota > Acidimicrobiia > Acidimicrobiales > Ilumatobacteraceae > Ilumatobacter_A. The sequence continues at coordinate 24,873 of JAHEKY010000034.1, forward strand.
CGTCTTCGACGAGTTCTTGGCGAACGGCACCGCGCGTCCCTCGGCATGGCCATGGGCGTGCCCCGACCCCGCCGTGGCGCCGGCGTCGCCGTGCAGCGTCTTGCGCAGGTTCTCGCGGTCTTCGTCGGACATCACCGTGAACTCGAGGTCGATCCGGTCGACGCCGTCGAGTTGTGTCGCGGCGTCGGACACCCGCCGCTCGATCTCCGCCTTCAGCGGACAGCCCGGAACCGTCAGCGCGATCAGCACACCCACCGCGCCGTCACCCTTCAGCGTGACGCCGCGCAGCATGCCGAGGTCGACGATCGACCGGTGCAGCTCGGGATCCTCGACCGGGCGAAGTGCTTCGACGATCTGCTCTTCGGTGACGACGGGAGCGCTCATGCGCCCCAGTGTGGCGACCGGCCGCAGAATTTGCACTACGCGGGTAGGTAATATCGACCCATGAGCTCCGAGACGTCGTTCACCGCCACCGTGTCGGCGATCACCGACGCATTCGGCGACCCGACACGGCGCTCGATCTACCTCCTCGCCCGCGAGCACTCCACCGCATCCGACCCGGGCGAAGGCCCGCTGGGCGTCACGGCGTCGATGGTCGCCGAACAGATCGGTGTCCACGCCAACGTCGCCCGTCACCACCTCGACAAGCTCGCTGCGGGCGGTTACCTCGAGGTCAGCTCCGCGAAGGCATCCGGTGGACATCGCGGTGCCGGCCGCCCCTCGAAGCACTACGTCGCCGTCGGTGACGCGCTCGACGACGCCGCCTTCCCGGTGCGCAGCGACGACCTGCTGCTGTCGCTGCTCGGCCGCACGCTCAGCAAACTGCCCCACGACGAAGCCGAGCAGTTGGCCGAGGAGGTGGGCGCCGAATACGGGCGGGCGATGGCCGCGGGGCTCAGCGGTGATGCGCTCAAAGCGGGGCGCCGCTCGCTGCGGTCAGCGATCCAGGCGGTGGCGGACGCACTGTCGGCACACGGTTTCGCCGCACACGCCGAAGGCCGCAACGACCAACTGAAGATCATCAACAACCATTGTCCGTTCGGCGACGTCGCGGCGGAACACCCCGTGATCTGCGCAGTCGACCGCGGCATGGTCCGCGGCATGCTCAGCGAGCTGTACCACGCCGAACGCGACGACGAGTTCGACGCGATCACCACCGAGTCCAGCCTGGCCGCCGGCGACACGTTCTGCACGACCGCCGTCTGAAGCGCGGACCGTCCCGTTCCCTACGCGATCCGCTCTGGACGCATGGACGGGTGTCGCCGGGTGCGCGGGCGATGGTGCCGGTCGGTCCGGTCCGCGATCGGGATCGGCGCCGCCATCCCGGTCGGCGCGGTGTGGTCCTTGTCGACGATGTCGAACGTCCGCACCGGCTTGACCAGCCCGTACACGACCGCGGCGGCCTCGATCGCGGCCGAGACCGGCATCAGCACGACCGTCATCACGATCATCAGTGCTCGTCCTGCCGGCGTCGGGTTCAGGTCCCGAAGGTTGCGATAGGCGCCGACGGCGTAGATCGCGGCGAAGCTCCCCTGGGTGATCGTCGCCAGGACGAACAGGATCAACGGGAGCGTGCCCGTGACGGCGAACGTCAGGATGATCATCAGCGGGCTGACCCACGACACGGCCCAGCAGCCCATCGCAGTGATCAGCGGCATCCGGATCCTGATCGGCAGCGACCGGTCGAACGACAGCAGCAGCAGGCCGTTGAACCACCGTCGCCGTTGCAGCACCAACTCCTTCACGGAGAACGGTGACTGCTCGCGGATGTATCCGTCGACCCAGCCGAACTCGTATCGCTGCGAACTGATCAGTGCGAAGTACGCGTCCTCCGTGATCGACCCCTTGCCGCCGAGGTCGAAACCGACCGAGCTCTCGATGTGCAGCGGGACGAGGATGTACGAGCCGTGCATCCCGAACAGCGGGGCGCCCAGCAGCTTGTACTGCAGCCGGAACCGCCCGAGGTCGTCGCCGGTGCGGATCGCGTCGATCGCGGTCACGAGGGGGTTGCGGCCGTAGCGCATCGAGTTGTACTTGATCTCGCCCTGCCCGATCCGTCTCGCGTTGCGCGGGTTGTCGACGAACTTCGCGACCCCCGCGACCGCGCTCGGATGGAGCTGGCTCTCCTCGTCGAGGTGGAGCAGCCACGTGTCCTTCTTGCGCAGCCGGTCGAGCGCGTGGCGGAGCAGGAACTCGAGCGCGCGTGCCTTGTACTGCGCGCCGTGCGGCGTGATGTAGTCCTCCGGCACGACGTGATGGTGCAACGTCGACGGGACGATCGACGTGAGGTGGACGTCGATGTCGGTCACGACGTAGATGTGGTACCGGACGCCCATCTGCTCGAGCAGCCGCGTCGTGCGGTCGACCGACCGCTGGAGCGCGCGGACGTTGGTCCCGCGCGACACGTACACGATCGCGAGCCGCTTCGAGCGGTCCCAGCCGACCCTGCGGAACCGGTCCATCGCGCGCCGGTTCGCCGGCTCCGGTGAGCCGTACAACAGGAGACCCGAGACGTTGATCAGCGCGACGAGCGCGCTCGACAGCCACACGATCCGCCCGCGACCGTGCCAGGTGGACGAACCGTTCGCGTCGCCGAGCCCGAACAGCAGTACTGCGATGACAACCGCCACGGCGATCGGAACGAGGACGCAGAGGGAGAAGCCGCCGTGATCGCGCCACCAGCGCACGCTGCGGGGCAACCAACCGTGGACGATGCGTCGTGCGACTCGCTGCGCCGCCAGCTGGGCCGGACCGGGCTCCGCCGTGACGTCCTCGCGTTCGTCGTCCTCGTCGGCCCCTCGCATGCGTGGCTCGGATCTCTGCTCGCGCGCCGTCCACTTCTTGTGGCAGCGCTACTGCCCGAAAAATGTATTCGTGCAGGTCCTGTGACAGGTGGACCACTCTGGGTGTCGACTGTGGTCGAAACATCACACTCGGTGTCCACGGGATGCGTCGTGATCGCATCGGCATCTCGATCTCGTTCCGTTCGAACGGTCGACCGCGTGGCACCGCTCGGCGTCGCGTCGCGCCGGTAACCTGCCTGGGTGGATGTACGCATCGGAGTGACCCAGGCCCCTCGCGAGATCAACCTCGAGCTCGCAGACGACGCGGATCGCGACGATCTGAAGTCACGTGTCGAGGC